>CAZCSQ010000008.1:0-29580 GCA_964501425.1 uncultured Erysipelotrichaceae bacterium | reverse complement strand
ATTGGCAGGGGTGACAAGAATTGAACTCGCATCCACGGTTTTGGAGACCGCTGTACTACCATTGTACTACACCCCTAGATTCGCTTAAATATAATAACATATGGTAAGATCGATTTCAATTGGTTTAGATTGGTATTATCTTAGTAAATTTGATAAAGTAAAAGCGATAGGAGGTATGAGTATGAACGGTATTGAGGATGTTGCAGTAAGTAGTGTTTCGATGATAACCGATCTATGGAAGACGATTCAAGAAAATCTGTTTCATATACTAACAGTACTTGTGACAATAATTGTTTTATTTATATTGTCTAAACTGTTCTTAAATCAATTAAGTAAATATACAGCTAAAGCAATAGACAAAGCTAAAAATAGTCCAGATGATCAAAAGAGTCGTCAAGTCATAACGGCTATGACACTACTAAGAAGTGTTGGTAGGTATTTGATCTATTTTATCTTTATCGCTTTAGTTTTATATCAATTAGGTTTTGGTAATGTATTTGGTAATCTAATGCTTACAGCAGGTTTTGGTAGCTTAGCAATTTCTTTTGGTGCACAAAGCATCGTTAAGGATGTTGTGACGGGTTTCTTTATGATCTTTGAAAGGCAATATGCCGTTGGTGATTTTGTTAAGATTGGGGAATTTGAAGGAGTCGTAACTTCGATTGCGATGAGGGTTACTTATTTAAGGAGTTTTAAAGGTCAAAAGATCATCATTCCTAATGGTTCGATCGCTAATGTGATCAATTATACAAATGAATACAATACAGCAGTCATAACTATTCCAACACCATATAGTGCTAATACCAAAAAGATCATTGATATGGTGCAAGAAGAACTTGATAAGTATCAAAGTGATAATTTAGAGCTATTTGTGGAAAGGCCATCTGTTAAGGGTATTGGTAACTTTAATACATTTAGTGTTGATCTAACAGTAGTGGCTAAGGTGAAAGCCTTGAGTCAGTGGCAAGTTGAAAGAGATCTACGCTTAGTTATCAAAGAGCGTTTTGATACTGAAAAGATTAATATTCCATTTCAACAAGTTGTTGTTCATAATGCTAAAACAGAAGCTTAATAACATCAAAATAACAATGATAAATTTACTGATAAACAAATAAGGTCCTACAAGGGATAGCAATATCTTGCTTTTTAGATTATAATTACAATGTTGAAAGAAACATTTTAGGAGGTATAAACATGGCAAAAAAATTCATGTCAATGGATGGTAATAACGCAACATCACATGTTGCTTATGCTTTCACCGAAGTTGCATGTATCTACCCGATCACGCCTTCCTCACCGATGGCAGAAATGATTGATGTTTGGGCATCACAAGGTAGAAAGAACCTATTTGGTTCAATCGTAAAAGTAGTTGAGATGCAATCAGAAGCTGGTGCTTCTGGTGCAGTACACGGTGTATTGCAGAGCGGTTCGTTAGCTAGCACATACACAGCTTCACAGGGCTTATTGTTAATGTTACCAAACATTTACAAATGGGTCGGTGAATTGTTGCCGGCAGTATTACACGTATCAGCACGTTCTTTGGCTACCAGATCATTATCGATCTTTGGTGACCACCAAGATATCTATGCCGTAAGACAGACTGGTGCTACTATGATCTGTTCACATTCAGTTCAAGAAGCAATGGACTTAGCTGGTGTCGCTCATTTATCAGCGATCAAAGCATCAGTTCCAGTACTCCACTTCTTTGACGGTTTTAGAACTTCTCACGAAATTCAAAAGATCGAAGTTATGGATACAGAAGAATTAGGCAAATTAATGGATCAAGACGCATTAGCGAAATTCCGTGCACGTGCTCTTAACCCACATACAAATCCGATCACTAGAGGTGGTGCTGAAAATGATGACATCTACTTCCAAGGTCGTGAAGCACAAAATACTCATTACAATGCTGTACCAGAGATCGTTGCTGATTACATGAAGAAGATCAGTGCGATCACAGGTCGTGAATATGCACCATTTACATATTATGGGGCACCAGATGCGACAAGAGTTATCGTCGCCATGGGTAGTGTTACCGAAACGATCAAAGAAGTTGTTGATGCTTTAGTAGCTAATGGCGAAAAAGTTGGTTTGATCAAAGTTCATTTGTATCGTCCATTCTCAATCGATTACCTAACAGCTGTTTTACCAGAAACGGTAGAGAAGATCGCTGTCTTAGATCGCACTAAAGAAATGGGTGCTCATGAACCATTGTATCTAGATGTTTATGCAGCACTTAGTGATTATAAAAATGTTAAGACGATCGTTGGTGGTCGTTATGGCTTATCTAGTAAAGATACCCAACCTCGTGATATTAAGGCTGTTTATGATCATTTATTACTTGATGAACCATTTGATGGCTTTACATTAAGTATCAATGATGATGTAACTCATCTATCACTAACAAGTGATCCTGATTTCCATATTACTAATGAATATACTTCATGTTTATTCTATGGTTTAGGATCAGATGGTACTGTATCGGCTAATAAGAACTCGATCAAGATCATTGGTGATCATACCGATATGTATTCACAAGCTTACTTCGCTTATGATTCAAAGAAAGCTGGTGGAGCTACTCGTTCTAACTTACGCTTTGGACCTAATCCAATCCATTCTACTTATTATATTCAGAATGCGGATTTTATCTCTTGTTCATTAGATGCTTATCTATTGAAATATGATATGTTACGTAATCTTAAACAGGGTGGAACATTCTTATTGAATACAACCTTTACTCCTGAAGAGATTGAAGCAAATCTACCAAATAGAGTAAAAGTTCAATTAGCGAAAAAGAAAGCTAAATTCTATATTATTGACGCGACTAATATCGCTATGGAAATTGGGATGGGTCGTCGTACTAATACAATCTTACAATCAAGTTTCTTTGCTTTAAACGAAAGCATCATGCCTTATGATAAAGCGATCGGTTATATGAAGGAAGCTGCTAAGAAGTCTTATGGTAAAAAGGGTGATGAGATCGTTTCCTTAAACTATAAAGCTATCGATAAGGGTAGAGAAGGCTTAGTACAGATCACAATTAAACCAGAATGGGCTAACCTTGAATATAAGGGTGTTAGAAAGACTACTGGCGATGAATACTTTGATGAGTTTGTTCAGGAGATTAATGATCTTAATGGTTATGATATGCCTGTATCAGCCTTTATCAAGCATGATATCTTAGATGGTTCTTTCCGTAATAATGTTGCTTATAATGAGCATCGGACCATCGCTACTCAGGTACCTAAGTGGAATCCTGATAATTGTATCCAATGTACATTCTGTTCATTTGTATGTCCACATGCAACGATCAGAACATTCTTACTAACAGATGAAGAAATCGCTAATGCTCCAATGGAATTTGCGACACTTAAAGCTTTAGGACCTAATTTAGGTGAATTGAAGTATCGTGTTCAAGTTTCTCCTGATAACTGCGTAGGTTGTGGATTATGTGTTGTTGAGTGTCCAGGTAAAGGTGGCCAGAAGGCTTTAGAAATGGTCGATGTTAAAGATCAATTACATGAAGCTCCTTTAGCTGATTACCTTTATAAAGATGTTGAATATAAATCACAATACTTTAATACTAATACGATCAAGGGTACCCAATTCTTAAAACCTTACTTTGAAGTAAGTGGCGCTTGCGCTGGTTGTGGTGAAACACCTTATTATCGTTTAGTATCACAATTGTTTGGTCGTGACATGATGATCGCTAATGCGACTGGTTGTTCATCGATCTATAGTGGTTCGACACCAAGTTCACCGTTTGTGACTGATAAAAATGGTGAAGGTATTGCTTGGGCTAACTCCTTATTTGAGGATAATGCTGAATATGGTTTCGGTATGAAGGTTGCTCAAGAATATAAAGCTAATCGTATCTTTGAAGTTATTGAAGCTGCTAAGGATCAAGTTGAGCCAGAACTTAAGGCAACACTAGAAGAATATTTGGCTGCTGATGGAGATCGTGAAGCACAAAGAGTAGTTGTTGAAAAATTAGTTGCTGGTGTTAAAGCTAGTAAAAATGAAGCAGTAAAAGAATTATTAGTACATGAGCGTGATCTTGTTTCTAAATCAGTTTGGATCATCGGTGGTGACGGATGGGCTTATGACATTGGTTACGGCGGATTGGATCATGTTATCGCTAATAACTTAGATGTAAATATTCTTGTATTAGATACTGAAGTATATTCTAATACTGGTGGACAGGCTTCTAAGAGCTCACAGGCTGCTCAGATCGCGAAGTTTGCGGCTGGTGGTAAAGTAACTGCTAAGAAAGACTTAGGTCAGATAGCGATGGCTTATGGCCATGTATACGTTGCTAGTATCTCAATGGGAGCTGACAGAATGCAGACCATTAAGGCTATCAAAGAAGCTGAAGCATATAAGGGTCCATCACTTATCTTAGCTTACTCTCCATGTGTTGAGCATGGTATAAAGGGTGGCTTAGCTAATCATCAGCACTCACAAAAGAAAGCTGTTGAATGTGGTTATGTAACACTATATCGTTACAACCCAGAACTTGAGAATCCATTGAAGATTGATTCTAAGGAACCTAAATTTGAATTGATGAAAGACTTCATTACTTCAGAAGTTCGTTATGGTAACCTAGTTAATGTCAATCCAGAAAATGCTGAAGAATTATATACTAAGTCAGTTAGTGATGCTCGTAAACGTTACAACCGTTTAGTAAAGATCGCTAAGGACTAGTAACAACTTTATATCAATCAATTAAGATATAAAATTCAAGATAAGGTATGGCTAAGCCATACCTTATTTATGTCATCGCTACCACCAGTTGCGTAATTTCAAGTAGTGCTTGATTGAATCGCAACCAACAAATCAATATAATTTAAGTTATGTAGAAAGAGGAATAATGATGAAACTACCAGAAAAGATATTATATTATCGTAAGAAAGCTGGCTTATCTCAAGAAGCTTTAGCTGAGCAGATTGGGATATCTCGCCAAGCGATCAGTAAATGGGAAACAGGGGAAGCTGTACCTGAAATAAACAAACTAGTATCGCTTGCTAAAGTGTTTAATGTGAGTGTTGATCATTTATTATCAGAGGATGATCTAAACAAACAGCCATTTGAATCAGAAGAATTTGCTAAAAGTGCTAATTGGATTGATGCATTACCTAAAACAATAGGTCGATTACTTAAAAGATATGGTTGGCTATTTGGCGTTTATTTAGCCGTTATTGGGGTAGGTTTTACAGCAATAGGTATATTAGCTAAGGTTATGGTCAAGAAGATGTTTGGTTATTCACTTGAGATAGAACCAATGTTTGCGGATATCATCACCAATAACCCCGTAAGTATCATGGGTTCATTTATCATAATGCTGGGTGTGGTCATGATGATAGCTGGAGTTGTGTTAGCGTTAGTGTTAAAAAGACGGAGTAAGTAACTTAACAAAATCGATATATATAAAAAGTATCGATTTTTTATTTGCTAAGTTACTTTAACGTATTATGTAGATCTAAAAAAATAAGAATGCAGTATGTACTCTATGACAATGATAATTGTCTAAAAGAAATAATAGTGTTAATATTATATCGTAAATGATGATATATTTATTAAATAATATCAATTATGATAAAATTGACATGTACATAATAAAAGGGGGTTAAAAATGATAGAAGATCATAATTATCTAAAAATTGTTTATAAATCGTTTTTAACCATTGGACCGTCCAGTTATGAATAAGAAATACTTTGTGATGGTGTTAATATTTTCTTTTCTGTTACTATCAAGTTGTAGTAATAGCAAGACAATTGAAACCGATTATTACAATATTGAATATTCTAGCACTACCGATATAGAATTAACCCTTGAGCTATCGCTTAAATGCTTTGAATATTTGAGTAACGAGAATTTGTATTTAAGCCTGTCTAATGATCCGTTTGCAGAGCGTTTTATTGATAATGGATTGGCTATTAAAGCAAGTGATGAAAGTCAAACCGTAACCTTCAATTTAAATGAGTATTTTGATAATGAAGAAGTAGAAGGTTTCTACAACTCGATAATTGATAAAGGTGATCTTGAAGAAGACCTATTTATTCATATCTATTTTGATGATATGACCTATACAGGAGACTCACTAATCTGTTCAGATAATGCTGATTATTATAAATATAGAGTAATAAATGAAAAACCGAGGACCAATATACGTAAACTTGAACAAGTTAAGGATGATGCTTGTCAATCGATCTTACAGAGAATCGATGAACGTTTCCAAATGTTGGATTATGAGATTATTGAAGGCAAGTATTATTATATGATTAATGATTGGAACTGTAATATGGTGCTAGATTTTAAGTTACCGGATTATGTTTATCCTATATATTATAAAGATGATGTTCAAGAGTATCTTGGGTTATTTGTATATCAAGACAATCTTATAGCTTGGGATTATGACTTGTACTCACAAGTACGAATCATAAGATATAGGACAAATGAAACTAATCGAGCTGCTAACTCTTTTGTTGTAGGCAAAATAGATGATTATGAGTTTGTCCAAGATAATTCGTCTTTTGAAGTACTCTATACTTTTGATGTTGAGCGATACTTGAAGAAACATGGTTTATTTGATGTTTATTCGATTGATTCAAAACTATGGGACCATTTGACTTTTAAGCTATCAGCTGATAATTGAAGACTAGTAAGCAGTATCAACAGGCAAAACTGATAATTATTAGTTATGCACTACATTCAATACTGCTTTTTGTATGCGTTTTTAGACAAATTTAAGATAATTAACTAGTCTTATCGTATATAATAATAGTAGGAATTGAGGTGAAGTTATGAAGATAGGAATGTTTTGTGATTCATACTTACCAGATATCAATGGCGTCGTTACATCAGTAGTTACTACTAAAAACGTATTAGAAGCTCATGGACATGAGGTTTGGGTTGTATCTAATCATCCTTCAATCTTAAAGACGGAAGTTGATCATGATAAACATGAAATACGTCTACCAGGAATTGTTTTAAAGAAACTTTATGGATATAAGATAAGCTCACCTATTCATATACGTATATTAAAAGAAATATCCAAATTAGATTGGGATCTTGTTCATGCTCATTCTGAATTTGGTGTTGGGATCTTTGGGCGGATCGTGGCTAAATACTTACATATACCGGTTGTGTCAACTTATCATACTACCTATGAAGACTATACCCATTATGTCAATGTCTTAAAGATGGATAGTATTGATCGCTTTGCGAAGATGGTGATCGCTAAGCTAAGTAAACTATATGGTGAAACTAGTACTGCGGTTATCGCTCCTTCACAAAAAACGAAGGATATGTTAATAAGATATCAAGTTAAAACGCCAATAACGGTCGTACCAACGGGTTTAGATCTTAAGCGATTCAAGCCTGATCAAAGTGATTTAGATCTTGTAGAGAAGACTAAAGAGAGCTATGGAGTTAAAACTGATGAACTCTTGGTATTGTATGTTGGTCGGATTGCTAAAGAAAAAAGTATCGATGTCTTAATTGAAGCTTTTGGTCTTTTACCAAAGGATATCAAGATGAAATTAATGATCGTTGGTAGTGGACCTGGAGTTGATGAGATTGAAACACTGATATCTCATTATCAAATTGAAGATAAAGTGATATTGACGGGCAAGAAGTTTCCTGATGAAATACCACTACACTATCACTTAGGTGATGTATTTGTGTCAGCCTCTAAAACTGAAACACAAGGATTGACCTTTGTGGAAGCGATGGCTAGCGGACTACCTGTTTTAGCAAGTCATGATGAAGCTGTAGAGAGTTTACTAACCGAAGATGAAAATGGATACTTTTTTGATAATGCTCAGGAATTAGCGGATAAACTATTAAACTTTAGAACTTTATCCAAAACAAAGCGTCAAGAATTAAGCAAGAAGGCTTTACTAAAAGCAACTGAATATGACGGTGAAGTCTTTTATGAAAAGATCATACGTGTTTATGATAACGCCTTAAAAGCCTATAATGAAGATTATCGAGTAAGTGCGATCAGTTATAACAATGATGTTGTGACTTTAACACTTAGTAATCCCAGTAATGAACTAGATGTCATGGTCTCCGTTGATAGTTTTGTGGATCATGGTATTAGAAAAGATAAGATCATCGATAAAGAGCTAATGATGAAATTAGTAGAAGATGAAAAAAGTGTTCATTCATATAAAAAAGCGATCAGGTATCTTACCCTTAAGGATCGAACTATTCAAGAGATGACTGATTGGTTTAAAGAAAATACGATATTAGATAATGAGCAGATATTAAAGATGATCGAATATCTAAAAGCTAAGAAATATCTTGATGATCGTAACTACGCCCAAAGTCAGATCAATAAGTTAAGAAACCAATTGATGGGGAAAAATAGGATTAGAAAAGAACTATTACAAAAGGGAATAAGTCCTCAGATCATTGATGACCTAAATGTCTTATCTGAAGATGATCAATATCAAAGTGCATTAAGCTACGCTAAAAAGTGGCAACAAAAAATACGCGATCGGTCAAATAACTATAAAAAAGATCAGATCAAGAGTAAACTAATTCAGTATGGTTATGATGTGAATATGGCAATAGCTGTCGTTGATAGTTTAGATACGATGGACAACGCTGAAAGTGAAAAGGTGATCTTACGTAAATTAGCCAATAAGGCTAAAACACGATATAATAGAAGATACAGTGGTTCACAACTAAGAAACCATGTATTCCGCTATTTGAGCTTACAAGGCTTTAACTATGATGATATTTATCTAGTGATAAACGAAATGGAGTGGGAAGATGAATAAAAAGATGATAAGTGAATTTCAAGAAGGAGAAAACGTTACAACCCCAATGTTGGTCAGTAACGTTATCAATGGAGTAACGACAAATGGGGCTCCTTATATGTCAATTACCTTTAGTGATCAAAGTGGCACGATCGAGGGTAAATTATGGGATGTAAAAGAAGAACAAGCAACGATGATCACCAATGGTAAAGTATTACTTGTTGTGTGTGACGTTATTAAGTATAAAGGTAATCTACAATTGAAAGTACATACTGTAAGTGCATTAGATAGTAGTCAATATGAGATAGATGATTTTGTAGTAACCTCAGAAATACCCCAACAGGTAATGCGTGATACGATCCAAAAAACCATCAATATCATTGATAATAAGATCTTAAAAGCTTTGGTAAGTGAAGTAATGGTTGAATTTGATCATGACTTCTTTCTATATCCGGCAGCTAGTCGGATTCACCATGACTTCATTGGTGGTTTAGCAGAACACGTCCTTGGGATGTTGAGACTTGGAAACAGTATTGCGGATCAATATCCATTGATCGATCGTGATCTACTGTTATCGGGTATCATTGTCCATGATATAGGTAAATTATTCGAATTATCAGGTACGATCGCTACCGAATATACCGTTGAAGGAAAACTGCTTGGTCATATTTCGATCATGCAAGCGAAATTAAATGCGATCGCTGATAAACTTGGGTATGGTGAAAGTGAAGAATGTACCTTATTAAGACATATGATCTTATCGCATCATGGTGCGTATGAATATGGATCACCTGTTTTACCAATGATCGTTGAAGCTGAAGTATTGAGTATGATCGATAATATCGATGCGAAACTAAATACTTTAGGTAAGGCTTTAAAAGACATTAAACCAGGTGAGTTTACACCGAGAATGTTTGCGCTAGAAAATCGTAGTTTCTATAAACCGGTGCTCAAATGATCGATACGCATTGCCATTTATTAAATAGTGTTGATGATGGAAGTCAAAGTAGAGAATGGACATTAACAATGCTTGATTCAGCAGTCGCTTCAGGAATTAGCCAGATCATCGCTACACCACATTGTTGGCCAGGCATTAGATATACTAATGATCGCAGAAACATTCAACCAGCATTTGATGAAGCACTTAGATTAATTGCTGAACACAAGCTTGATCTAAAGCTCTATATGGGTTGTGAGTTATTTATGACTGATGATACTTTAGCTTGGATAAAAAGTGGGAGAGCTTTATCACTAAATGATTCTCTATATTATCTAATCGAATTACCATGGTCAAGTCCTCAAGCAGAAGCTCAGCTACAAACAGCTTATCTACAAGCTATTCTTGATATGGGTAAAAGGATCCTTATTGCTCATCCTGAACGTTATAGTGTCTTGGTCAATGATTTCACTTTAGTCCAAAAATGGCGTGATATGGGGTGTTACTTCCAAATCAATCGCACTAGTTTGATCGATCCTAATTGTTGGGAGTATGAGATGGCTTGGAAACTTGTTAATGCTGGTTATGTCGATATTATTGCCAGTGATGCTCATCAAGCCAAAGGTAAAAGAATTTTAGTCTTAGACGATATCTATGAACTATTAAAGGATAAGTTTGGTGAAAAAAAAGTTACTCGGTGGTTTAAAGAGAACCCCCAAAAGCTTATCGACAATGAATTGATAGAAATACCTAAGGACTAATTCTTAGGTATTTTATATTAGTTTAATCAATAGCGATTAAATGTAAATAATGATATCCTAATAGAGTATACAAAAGATTATCTAGTAAAGAAGGAGAAGATATGGAACTAATTAAAACACCCATCAAGATTAACAAGATGGAATTGCACAATCGGATCGTTATGGCCCCAATGGCAACCTCTAAAGCCAGTTTTGGTGAAGTCAGCCAACAATTGATCGATTATTATGATGAAAAATCAAAGGGAGGTTATATTGGTCTGATCATTACGGAACATCAATATATAAGACACGATGGTATGGCTGACCCTGGACAAATATCAATATCAAGAGATACAGATATCGTAGGTCTAACAAGACTGGTTGATACCATCCATCATAATGGATGTAAAGTAATCGCCCAGATAAGTCATGCAGGTAGTGCTGCTAAACCAAGTGAGACAGGATATGAGCCGATCAGTGCTAGCGCTCTTATTCATCCAGGTTCAGCTGGTAAGCTAGGTATTACCCCACGGGAAATGACGAAAGAAGAGATAAAGGAAATCGTAAATGATTTCGCTGAAGCGGCTTTACGCGTTAAAAAGGCGGGTTTTGATGGAGTTGAACTTCATTCAGCTCATGCATATCTTTTAAATCAATTCTATTCACCTTTATCTAATAAAAGACAGGATGAATATGGAGGAAGTTTAACTAAGCGGCTTTTGATTCATCAAGAGATAATCAAAGCTGTTCGCGCTAAGGTAGGCAATGATTATGTGATCGCTATGCGCTTGGGGGCTTCTGATTATATGGAGGGTGGAAGTAGTATCGCTGATGGTGTAAAAGCGGCTAGTTTGTTAGCTGAAGCAGGCTTAGATCTATTAGATATCTCTGGTGGTTTTGGTGGCTTTAAGCGTGAGGCAAACGATGAGCCTGGTTACTTTAGTGATGCGACAGTTGCGATCAAAAAAGAAGTAGATATTCCAGTTATCTTAACAGGAGGAATTAGTGATAAAACCAGTGCTGAAAAATTATTACAAGAAAAGAAAGCTGATCTGATCGGGATTGGTAGAGCTTTACTAAAAGACTCTGCTTGGGCACAAAAGATTATTGAAGAATAAAGATAAAAGCGCTGAAACCTAATTATCAGTTTCAGCGCTTTTTTTATTGGTTAATGATGATAGCCAGTTTCTTTAGATCAACCTCGTTACTTGTAAAATGACAACTAAAGCCATCATGTTCATCGTATCTTGGAATGATATGGAAATGGAGATGTTCGATCGTTTGACCAGCGCTCAATTCATTATTATTGAGGACATTGATTCCATTAGCGTCTAACTTTGATTTTAGTTTAACACTAAGTTTTTGGACGACTTTGATCAAATGGCTGAGTGTTTCTTCATCAATACTATAGATATTCGCAAAGTGCTCTTTCGGGACCACTAATGTATGACCGCGTGTTGCTTGCGAAATATCTAAGAAGGCGATAACTTTTTCATCTTCGTAAATTATCGATGAAGGAATTTCTTTGGCGATAATCTTACAAAAGATACACATGGCTATACCTCCAATAACTCGTATTCGTGACTGCCAAGACCTAAGGCTTCAGCGTGAGCGATACCTGTTTTCCATTCGGTATTTGGATGCATGTCATAGAAATGATCATTATGGACATGTTTTACTTCTGCTAAGTAACTTTGATTGATCATTGGCGCATTATTGACAGCGTCAACACATGCTTGATCAAGCGCTACTGGATCAAAGGAAGCGAACATACCAATATCACTGACTACAGCCGCATCGTTTTCACGATGACAGTCACAGTTGGGGGATACATCCATCACAAAACTAATGTGGAATGTCGGACGATCTTTAACTACAGCGTAAGTGTATTCAGCGATCTTTTCATTTAAGATCTTACTAGAGTGGAAATTATGGGTTTTGATCGCATTAAACGGACAAGAACCGATACAACGTCCACAACCAACACATTTTTCCCAATCAATGAAGGCTTTATTATTTTCATCATAACTGATCGCATCATGAGCACAATTCTTAATACATGTACCACAAGTACGACATTTTTCAGGATTAACTTCTGGTTTACCACTATGATGCATTTCCATCTTACCTGCACGTGAACCACAGCCCATACCGATATTCTTCATTGTACCACCAAAGCCTGCACCTTCGTGACCTTTAAAGTGGGTCATTGAGATAAAGACACCAGCGTCCATGATCGCTTGACCGATCTTAGCTTCTTTAACGTGTTTTTGATTGATCTCAACTAAACATTCATCTAATCCTTTAACACCATCACCGATCACAATGTGACAGCCTAGTGTTAAGGGGTTAAAGCCATTTTCATAGGCTGTTTCTAGATGATCAAGCCCATTACTTCTGCCACCTACATAAAGTGTGTTACAATCGCTTAGATAAGGTCTACCACCAAGTTGCTTAACAACATCCACAACTCTTTTGGCATAATTAGGACGAATAAAGGCTAAATTACCTTTTTCGCCAAAATGTATCTTGATACAGACATATTTGTCTTTAAAATCGATCGTCTCGATCCCGGCTTTGCGTATCAAGATCTCGAGTTTATCGAGAAGATTGGTTTTGCCGGTAGCTCTTAAATTAGTAAAATATACTTTTGATTTTTCCATGAAGTCACCTCTATTTTCATTCTAACATAAATATATACATTAATCATTACTATAAAAAAGGATGTTGATATATTACATAAATAATGTAATATAATGATATAGACTAAGGTTGTAGGAGGAACAGACTATGACCTTAACCCTAATCAATCAAGTCAACCATTGGTATGATGATCAACCAAGTATCATGACCAAATATCAACCAAAAAGCTTAACGGAACAGATGGTAATGACGATCATTAAAGCTGATCTTGTTAAAAAGTTTAAGCAGTATTTTCCAGATCAAGGATCACTAATTGATTATCGTTTCCAAGATGAAACAGCTTTGATCCATCAAGTAGCGAAAGCTAATGCGATCAATTGTTTAAGATATTTGATCCATTCTAATGTCGATGTTAATGCGATCAGCCCCAGTGGCTTAAGACCACTGGAATACGCTATTTTAAGCAAGGCTTATGAGGCATGTGAATTACTACGAACAAATGGTGCTAAAGCATATGATGTAACACTAACTGAGATCATTAACGATAGCCCAACGATCACGGCGAGAGATAAATCAATACTTATTAAAGGGATCGACTTCATCAATGAATATCAAGCTGTTATAAGTAATCTAAAAGCTTATCTTGATCAATTATGTTTGTGTATCATTGAAGATAAAAATGATCTATGGTTTTTGATGAGTATGAAGTTGATCATGAAAGATCATCAATTAAAACTAACAAAGATCAATCTGATCAAGCAAGAATTAGAGTATGACACTGTATTAAAACTCTTAAACAAGTATCAACTTACAAAAGCGATGGTCAAACCGTTTATGGATGTTTATGATCAAACCCAAAATACTGACTTACATAATATAATCAGTACTTTAGCGAAAATAGATGATATCAAGCTGCTCAAATGGCAAGATTTAGAAAAGTGCTACGGTTTACTAGCTGATCACTAGAAGGAGAATTATGAATCGCACAGCTTTAGCTATTCAGATGTTACAACTTTTAAAGACACATGGACAAATGAAAAAAGATGAGATCGCTAACCATTTAGAGATCAATGTTCGTAATGTGATCGAATTAAAGAAAGAGTTAGAGACAGCAGGTTACTATATTGAAAGTTATAATGGTAAAAATGGTGGTTATCGTTTACTTGATGATCATCTTTTACCAATCAGTGCTTTAACTATCGATGAATTAAAAGCTTTAAAAGATGCTTATCATTATTTATCATCGACTAGTGTTTATCTAAAGGACAATCACTTTAAACAAGCTTTTAGTAAGATCATCGCTAATCATATGTCTGTTGAATCAGCGATCGATCCATTAATTGTCCAACCACGATTAAGTATGGATATCGATGAGTTATATGATCACTATCATAAGATCGTTAACGCGATCGCTACCCAGCAAAGGCTTAGGATTACTTATCGCCCACAAAATAAAGATCTCGTGATGTGGACAATTCATCCTTATCAACTATTTCAATATAAAGGAATGTGGTATCTTTTGGGGTTTCGTCAAAAAGATGATATAAGTGAAGAAAAGATCATCACACTTAAACTAAATCGGATCGCTAAGCTTGAGACCTTGAATGTTAAATATAGTTTGCCAAGCGATTTTAATATCAAAGCGTATGTTTCAAAATTCGGAATGAAGATTGGCAAGAAAGAAGAAGTGATCCTAAAGATTCATAAACGATATTATGTTAGTGAATATGTTTATGGAGAACACCAAAATATTACCTACATTGATGATGATACGATCATTTTATCAGTCATTATGCAAGGGGATATTGCGATCAAACAATTTGTGATGAGCCTTGGTAGTGATTGTGAAGTACTTCAACCAGCATGGTTAAAACATCAGATCATTGAAGAAAGTGAAAAGATCTTAAGTAAATATTTAAAAAGATAGCCAGTACAAGTTGTACTGGCTATCATCAGTTTATTTATCAGTTTTTATTGATCTAAGAAGTTTGGATTGGTTTTATTTAAAGCATCATAGACATTCTTATCAAAGACTGTGAAATTACCAGCCCGGACATATGAGGTGATTGCTGTATCGATTACCTCATCTATTTGTTTTAAGCTAGAAACAAACTCATCCTTTAATGATGTTGAATCAACATCAGTTATCTCGATTACCGTAAATAAGGTTCCTTCTGTATTGACGACAACAGCATCTAAGATAGTCGCTTCATCATAACTTTGAATAGCTAATAAGACATTACTACTAACATTCTCTGATTGATTATGGATCAGTTGTGTTTGTCCATTGTAATTACCATTACCATAGGTAGTAGTTGTTTCTAAGAAGTTAGCGCCATCTTTGATCAGTGCTAGTGCTTCTTCAGCTTTATCTTTATCAGATGTTTGTAACATCCTTACCATCTTAGGTTGATATTCAGTTATATATTGATCATAGTTATCTTCAATATATTTACCAACTAAGGCATCTTGTTTTGAGAATAAGATCATATCATTAACATACGTTTCTTCACTGGTATAACCCATATAGCTAAGATACAACTTAAAGTATGATTCATCACCAGCTTTAAGCTGTTCTAATATCTCATTAACTTGATCTAAGATCTCACTTTCATCACCGATGATGCTTTCATACATCATGTCGACTAATTTGTTAGTAACTAAAGCGGTCGCATTCGTTGAAACCAATGCATCATAGAATTGGCCGCGAGTATATGAATGACCATCAACAGTAACTACAGCAGAATCGCTTTCACTAATACCGGCATATGGATCTTCAGTACTACAGCCAACCATAAATAACACGCCAATTAAGGCAAGGATCAATAGTTTTTTCATTATTGTGCAACCTCCTGATCGACTCTTAACATATCTTCAACCTGTTGTTTGAGGTTGTCATTACCATGATAATCGATCTCGCGTTTTTGGTATTGTTCCCAAATAACGATCTGACTTGTGTTATTAAAGGATGTCATAGCGACATAGAAGCCATCTTCAGCTTGTAGATCGCTTAATTGCGTAGAATCAATCTTGATTATATGATAACCATATTGTGATTTGACCCAACCACTTACTTCGCCCTCAGCTAAGGCAAAAGCTGCTTCGGCGAAACCTTTATCAAGTGAGCTATCAAGATCAGCGTAACCGAAACGACCACCATTACTTGCGGAAGAATCATCTGAGAATTTCTCAGCGATCTCTTCAAATGTATCGCCACTGGCGAAAGCTGCGTCAACCTCATCCATACGGGCTGTTTCTTCAGCTGTAGGATTTTCTGAATCCTCAGTCATGATCAAGATATGACTAACGATCCGAGGCGATTTACTTTCCATAAAGGCTGGTAATAAGTCGTTTATGTTTTCATCTATGTAAGTCTTGTTTAATTCTTCTAACATTAAGGTGACTAAGACATACTCTTCAAAATCTTCTACTTTTGAGTAACCTAAAGCTTTTAGGGAAGGTAAAAGATAATTAGCATATTCTTCACCATATTGTGACTTATAATAAGCAATATAGTTATCATAGATCAACTTAGCTTCTGAGATAAGATCTTTGTCTGGTTCAAAAGCGTTACGAATCGTAGCCGTTTGAATAAAGCCATAAGCAACATCTACGGCATGATCATCAAACATCTCATCATAAAGATCATCAGCTGTCACTGCAATATCATTATATTCAAAAATGACATCTTTACCGTCTATCGTCTTACCCTTGAACTCTTCTTGTTGATCGCTTAAGGCAAAAAAGCCAATCGCGATAAAGAAGAGGACACCGACAAGAGTCACAAACCAATATTTTTTTATAAAATCGTTCATATATCCTCCTAATTGTGAAACCGCACTAATTATATGTTATTTACGTAGTCTTTGCAATATTATAACGCTTTTAGTGGGCATTTCAACTTACTTATGATAGTTAAAAAATGTGGTGGTTATGTGAAGTAATCTCATTTTTATTTTGATCGATCACTTAAATCAATAGATAGTATTACAGGCATAAATTCACATAGTGTGCTATAATCGAGTTCGTAAATAAGTTATTGGAAGGACAGATATATGGCTAAATTAATTATTGAAGATTTACACGTAAGTGTGGATGATAAAGAGATTCTAAAAGGAGTAGATCTTGTCGTTGAAGATAACGAGATCCATGCTTTAATGGGTCCAAATGGTAATGGCAAATCAACCTTAATGGCGGCGATCATGGGTAATCCACGTTACGTTGTTACTCAAGGATCGATCACATATGATGGCAAAAACCTATTATCGATGAGTGTCGATGAAAGAAGTAAAGCTGGTGTCTTTTTAGGCATGCAAAATCCTGTGGAAATACCTGGAGTTACTAATTCTGATTTTTTACGTGCAGCGATCAATGCGCGCTTAGATACACCTCAACCCTTATTCAGTTTTATTCGCGATATGGAACGTTCGATCAGTGATCTTCATATGAAATCAGATCTAGCTCATCGTTTCTTAAATGAAGGCTTTAGTGGTGGTGAGAAGAAACGCAATGAGATCGTTCAACTTAAGCTGTTAAGACCAAGCTTAGCTATGTTAGATGAGATTGATTCAGGTCTTGATGTGGATGCTTTACAGATTGTGGCTGAGGCGATCATTAAACAAAAAGAAGCGACAGGAATGAGTATGATGATCATCTCTCATTATGGACGTTTTTATCAATTACTAAAACCAACAAAGACCCATGTCTTGATTGATGGTAAGATCATTATTGATGGTGATGAAACCTTGATCGATAAGATCGATAAGGATGGTTATGATTGGATTAGTGAAGAATTTGATGTCAAGATTAGAAAAGATGAAGGCAAGAGAATGGTCTATCGTTTAGGTACTTGTGCCATGAGTGAAAGAACAAAATACCATGGATAATAAACAAAAGATCATAGATGATACAATAATTGATATCGCTGATCAAGCGTTTCTCGAACTGGTTGTTGATGTAAAGAAAGAGCTAAAGCTAGTGATCAATGTCAAACAAGCAGCCTCAGCTGTGATGATCGTTGATCTTTTAGGTCAAGATCAACGATTAAATATAGAAACTATCTTGGCTGATCATAGTGCATTGACTATCCTATATTTAAACTCTGGACAAAACTTAATGATCAATGAAGAAGTATATATTGATCAAAGAGCTAAATATAAGGTCGCTTATAGTGAGATGGATGAGGATAAAGTAAAGCGGATCGCTAATTATTATTTACGAGGCTTTCAAGCTGAGATTGAACTGGTCAGTGTCGCTTTGATCAAAGATCAGATTCATCAAGAATTCAATTGTCATCACCAACAAAAAGAAACGGTTTCTTTTATACAGACATATGGTGTGCTTTTACAACATGGAGACTATTACATCAAAGCTAATGGTCAGATCATTAAAGGAGCGAGTAAGAGTAAGTCGCATCAAGTGTCACGGGTATTAACGTTGGGTGATAATGAGAAAGCGAAGATCATACCATTACTTTTAATCGATGAAAATGATGTTGAAGCTTCACACGCGATGAGTATTGGGCAATTAGATGAGAATCAATTGTATTATATGCAAAGTCGTGGTTTATCTAAAAATGAAGCACTACGCTTGATCGCTATTGGTTATCTATCACCAATCACATCGATCATTGATGATGAGAAACTAAAGACTTATCTAACAGATATCATATACAAGAAGGTACAAGACACATGTTTGATGTAAATAAAGTAAGGAAAGATTTCCCGATCTTAAATAAACCTGATCATAAGTTGATCTATTTAGATAGTGGAGCGACCAGTTTAAAGCCCCAATGTGTGATCGATGTAGTCAGTGATTACTATACTAACTATCCGGCTAATATTCATCGTGGTGATTATGATATCTCACTTAAAGCTAGCGAACTTTATGATAAAGCGCGCTTAAATATCGCTGATTTTATCAATGCCAATGAAGCTGAAACAGTCTTTACTTCAGGAGCGACGGCGGCGTTGAATTTAGTGGCTTATCAGTTTGGTATGAAATATGTGACAGAAGGGGATGTAATCCTTACAACAGAAAGTGAACATGCTAGTTCTATCCTTCCTTGGTTTTTAGTTGCTAAAGCAAAGAAAGCAACGATAGAATACATCCCACTGACAAGGGAAGGGGCTGTTTCCATAACCGGATTTAAGAAAGCCATGCATGAGCGCGTTAAGATAGTTGTGACAACACATGTTTCTAATGTAGTCGGTTATATTAGTCCAATCAAAGAAATGGCTAAGATTGCTCATGAACATGGGGCTTATATCGTTGTGGATGGAGCTCAATCGGTACCACACATGCCTGTTGATGTTAAAGAACTAGATGTTGATTTCTTAGCTTTTAGTGGCCATAAGATGTTAGGACCAACCGGTGTTGGTGTTTTATATGGTAAAAAAGCATTGCTAGATGAGATGGAGCCATTATTTTATGGTGGTGGTAGTAATGCTCGCTTTGATCGTTGTGGTAATTTAACGCTTAAACAAACACCAGATAAGTTTGAAGCGGGAACACCGGCGATTGAAGGAATACTGGGATTAAGCGCAGCCATTGATTACTTAAAGCAATTAGGTATGAAAAATGTGATGCGTCATGAAGAAGAATTACGAATCTATCTGCTTGAAAGATTAGCTAAGATTGATAATGTGATCGTATATAATCCTCATACTGAAGGTGGCATAATCGCTTTGAATGTTAAGGATATCTTTTCACAAGATACAGCGGCTTATCTAAATCATCATCATATCGCGGTTAGAGCGGGTAATCACTGTGCTAAGATCTTAAAAGATGTTATTGAGACAACAGATACGATACGTTGTAGTTTTTATATTTATAATACGAAAGAGGAGATTGATGAGTTTGTCAGCGTGCTTCAAGAAGTAACGATTGAAAACTGTGTTAATCTGATCATATAGGGGTGTTAAGATGAGTGACATGATGAAAGACCCAATGGTATTAAGACAACTGATCATGGATCATTACCAATATCCACGAAACAGAGGTTTAAGTACCGATGAAGGTTATCAACAAATACACATGGATAGTGAATCATGTATCGATGATATCATGGTGCAAGCAAAGATTGAGGATGGCGTACTGGTTGATATTCGCTTTGACGGTGTCGCTTGTACGATCTCCACGGCATCAACATCAATGATGGGTGAATTACTCAAGGGTAAAAAAATAAATGAAGCTAAGATGATCATTGATGAGTATTTCAAGATGATTGAAAATGAAAGTCATGACGAAGAGCTTTTAGCTGAAGCTATCGCTTTTAGTAATGTCTATAAACAACCTAATCGGATCAAGTGTGCGACTATTGGTTGGAATGCGATAAAGACATTGATCGATAAAGGAGATTCAAATGAAAAATGATGATATCCTCAAAAATCAAGATGAATACAAGTATGGTTTTAATGATAAAGATGTAAGTGTCTTTAAAACAGAGATGGGACTTGATGAAGAAGTAGTTAAAGCAATCAGTAATAAAAAAGATGAACCAAAGTGGATGAGGGAATATCGCTTAAAAGCGTATAAGCATTTTGTTAGTACCCCCATGCCTAGTTTTGGTCCTGATCTTAGTTCGCTTAATTTTGATGAATATATCTACTATATAAAATCTAGTTTAGGTGTTAAAAACGATTGGGAAGATGTTCCTGATACGATCAAGAATACTTTTGATCGTTTAGGTATTCCCCAAGCTGAAAGAGATTTCTTGGCTGGTGTTACAACGCAATATGAATCTGAGGCTGTCTATCACAATATGTTGAAAGAGGTTGAAGATGCAGGGGTAATCTTTTTAGATACTGATACAGCTTTAAAGACGTATCCAGACTTATTTAAAAAGTATTTTGGAACGATCGTTCCGTATACTGATAATAAGTTTGCGGCTTTAAATTGTGCAGTATGGTCTGGAGGTTCATTTATCTATGTCCCCAAAGGAGTTAAGCTTGATAAACCATTACAGTCATATTTTAGGATTAATACCGAAAGTAGTGGTCAATTTGAAAGAACATTGATCATCGTTGATGATGACGCTGATATCCATTATGTGGAAGGTTGTACAGCACCAATCTATAGTAAGGACTCACTGCATGCGGCGATCGTAGAGATCATTGTTGGTAAAAACGCTCGTTGTCGTTATTCAACTATTCAAAACTGGTCAACTAATATCTTAAATCTTGTTACTAAAAGAGCGTATGTTCATGAACACGGATCAATGGAATGGATTGATGGTAATATTGGCTCACATATTAATATGAAATATCCAGCTTGTATCTTAGCTGGTGAATATGCGAAGGGCTCATGTATCTCGATCGCTGTGGCCGGTAAAGATCAAATCCAAGATGCTGGTGCTAAGATGATTCATTTAGCTCCCCATACCAGTAGTAATATTATTTCTAAGTCAATATCTCGTAATGGTGGTCGTGTTAATTATCGTGGTTTAGTAAGTCATGGGGCTAAAGCTGATTTTGCTAAAACTAAAGTTGAGTGTGATACCTTGATCCTTGATGATCTATCTTATAGTGATACGATACCGACTAATCAATCATTTAATAAAACAGCGACTATTGAACATGAAGCGACGGTTTCAAAGATCAGTGAAGATCAACTATTCTATCTTATGTCACGGGGTTTAAGTAAAGCACAGGCTACAGAAATGATCGTTATGGGCTTTATTGAACCTTTTACCAGAGAATTACCAATGGAATATGCGGTTGAACTAAATCAATTACTAAAGATGGAAATGGACGGATCCATTGGATGAGTAAACAAGAACTTCGTCAACTCATTAAACAGCGTCAAGCTCATTTTGACCCTGATATGAAACAAAAAGCCGATCTTGTAATACAAGATCGTTTATGGACCCTGATCAGTGGTTTCAAATCAGTTGGTATTTACCAAAGCATGAGTGATGAAGTAGACACTTCAAGGATCACAAAATTGATATTGGCTAATAATATGACTTTAAGTAGTGGACGTTGTCTTGACTTGCAAAATATGGAATTTGCCAAAGTATCATCATTAGATAACTTAAAGCCTGGGGTTTTAAATATCTTGGAGCCAACCGAAGAAATGATCGCTATTGATGATATTGAAGTGTTGGTGATCCCCATGGTCGCCTATGATCAAGATCGTAATCGATTAGGTCATGGTAAGGGTTATTATGATCGATATCTTAAGAACTTCAAAGGATTAAAGATCGGTATTGCTTATCAATATCAAGAAGTTACTAAGATCATTAAAGAAAAACATGATATCCCAATGGACATCATCGTTAATGAAAATAAACTTATATAAACAGTGATCAAGTAATTTATCACTGTTTTTTTAATTGATCAGAAGAATAGTGTGTAATATAGTATGAAATAAAAAGCGCAACATAATGCGCATAAAAATTGACTAATAACTGATCTTATGATAGTGTTTATATAGAAAAGAGGTGTGGAATATGCCCAGCATCCTTGAAAAGAATAGTGGACTGGATAGAATAGCCGCAACTAGTGTAAGAAGAGATTATACAGAAGTAGCTAAGATAATCAAAGAGTCTCACAAACCAGTAGAAATAACCGTAAATGGTAAAACTGATCTAATAATCATGAATCAAAAGCTATATGACGGATTAATGGACTTGTTAGAAGAATATAGTGATTTATTGACTGTTTTAAAACAGCTAGCAGATAGTACTAAAGATGAGTTTATCTCAACAAAAGATTTCTTAGAAAAGATTGAACTTGGAGAATATCAGAATATGTCGATAGATAAACTGTTAGAGCTTTGATATGCGAAAGATTATGATTAGTACCAAGACAATCAAAGAAATAGACAAATTTGATAATCGTGAAAAACGATGGATAAAAGCGATCATTGGCTATCTTGAAGATGAGTCGCATTCTTTAGACACGATCAAATTGAAATTTAGACCTTTGAGTAATGAATTAAAAGGATACCATAAAGCTAAACACCGAGGCTTTGGTCTTAGAATTATCTTTAGAATATTAGATCAAGATGAAATACAGGTGTTTATTGATAAAAGCGAGCTTGACGAGTCGGTGAATGAGATTATTCAAGTCATGACCGCAGGAAAAAGAGATAAGATTTATGATCTGGCGATCAAAAAGAGCAAAAATCGGTAATTATATACTTAATTAAGATCAAAGTTGAAAGCGTTTTAGAAATATCTCTATTTGTGATAAAATAGAGATATATTGATAATGGAGGACGACATGAGTACAGTATATTCAAAAGAGAAAGAATATCATATAGCACTTAAAGAAGGTGATGTTGGTAGATACGTTATAATGCCAGGAGATCCTAAACGTTGTAAATTGATTGCCCAGTATTTTGATGATGCAGTCTTAATGGCTGATAATCGTGAATACGTTACTTATACAGGCTATTTGGATGGGGTTAAAGTAAGTGTTACCTCAACCGGTATTGGTGGACCTAGTGCTGCGATCGCTATGGAAGAATTAGTCCATATTGGCGCTGATACGTTTATTAGAGTAGGTACCAGTGGTGGTATGGCGCTTGAAGTTGAAGGTGGAGATGTGGTTATCGCAAATGGAGCTATTCGTAATGAAGGAACCAGTAAAGAATATGTTCCAATTGAATATCCAGCTGTGGCTAACTATGAAATAATCAATTCTTTGGTTCACGCTGCTAAAAAACTTGACAAGAAATTCCATGTTGGCGTTGTGCAGTGTAAAGACTCTTTTTATGGTCAACATGAACCAGCTGTCAAACCAATCGGATATGAATTGATCGATAAATGGGATGCTTGGTGTAAAGCGGGAGCTTTAGCCAGTGAAATGGAATCGGCCGCCTTGTTTATCGTTGGTAGTTATTTGCGCGTTAGAGTTGGTAGTATCATGTTAGTAGTTGCCAATCAAGAACGTCGTAAACAAGGTTTACCAGATAAGGTCGTACACGATACTGATGACGCTATTAGAGTTGCTATTGAAGCGATTCGTGAATTAATCAAGAATGATCAATAAAACGTCTTTGACGTTTTATTTATTTGAAGGAGATAATGATGAAAGATAGATTAGCTAAAATGAGATCTTTTTTTGAACTTGGTAATACTTTACTTATCAAAAGTCGTAAAGATGCTTTAGTTAGGTTAAAACAGAAAATCAAAGATCATGAACAAGAAATCATTTCAGCCCTAAAAGCTGATTTTAATAAGCCATTAGCGGAAACTTACATGACAGAATTATTAATGGTTTATCGTGAAATGGATTATCAAATAAAGCATATTGTAAGCCATACAAAGACTAAAAGAGCTAGCGTAGGCATAGTTAATGTTGGAGCTAAAGGTAAGATCATCGCTCAGCCCTATGGGTTGGTATTGATCATGTCTCCGTGGAATTATCCATTTCTTTTAACGATCCAACCATTGATCGGAGCGATTGCAGCGGGTAATGTGGTAATGGTCAAGCCTAGTAATTATAGTCATCATACATCACTTGTCATTAAAAAGATCATCAATGAAGTGTTTCCATCGTCATGGGTCGATGTTGTCTTAGGGGGACGTGATGTTAATACAGAATTGCTTGAACAACGATATGATATGATCTTTTTTACTGGAAGTCCTAGTGTTGGCCGCTTAGTGATGGAAAAAGCTAGTCGTTATCTTACCCCTGTTATCTTAGAGCTTGGTGGGAAATCACCGTGTATCATTGATAGTGATGCCGATCTTGATCAAGCGGCTAAACGGATCGTTTGGGGTAAGTATCTAAATGGTGGTCAAACATGTATTACAGTTGATCATGTTTATATTCAAAAACAACAGGTAACTGAATTCATTGAACGTTGTATTAAGTATATCAAAGCTTTTTATTATCCTGATAATGAGTTAACTGATGATTTTTGTATGATCATCAATGATAAACATTTTGAGCGAGTTGTAAAGCTGATCGATCCTAATAAAGTAGTTTTTGGGGGTAAATATGATCAAGAGAAAAGGCTACTTGAACCAACGATCATGGTTGATGTAAAAGAAGACGATGAAATCATGCAAGAAGAGATCTTTGGACCAATATTACCGATCATCTACTTTGATAATATCGATGAGTTGATCAAGCAATTTCAAACAAAAGCGAAACCATTAGCTTTGTATTATTTTGGTCAGCAAAAAGAACAGATAGAGAAGATCTTTGAACTTACCCATAGTGGTGGTGGTTGTATTAATGATGTGATCATGCATGTTAGTTCTCATCATCTACCATTTGGTGGTGTAGGAAATAGTGGGATGGGAGCTTATCATGGTAAAAAGACGTTTGAAGCTTTTACTCATTATCGTAGTATGTTTATCCAAAGTAATCTGATCAAGCTTAATTATCGTTTTCCACCGTATTCCATGATCACAAAATTGATCAAAAGATATCTATTAAAAAGCTAACATTAACTGTTAGCTTTACATTTAGTAATGAAATTTTTGAATAGTTCAAAGTGTTTATCATCCTCGATCATTCTTTCAGGATGCCATTGAACAGCGATGATATTATCATGATGTTCAATGCCCTCAATTATGCCATCAGGGCTGATCGCTGTGATCTTAAAGCCAGTAGCGATTTGATCGATTGCTTGATGATGGAAGGTGTTTACTCCATATTCTTTACCAAAGATCAGATAAAGTTCACTTCCTTCTGTAAAGAGGGCTTGATGAGCAGCTAAGTTATTCGCCATTGGTGGAATCATTAAGTTTTGTTGGTGAGAAGCACTGTCAATCGTTTTGAAACGATCGTGAATATCTTGGATAAGCGTTCCACCAAAAGCCACGTTTAATACTTGAAGGCCACGGCAGATACCAAAAATCGGTTTATGAGCTTTATGGAATGCATCGATCAATAGAAGATCAGTTTCATCAACCGAAGGTAAAGCGATAGAAGCTAAAGGGCTTAAAGGTTGATCATAAAAGCGACTATCCATGTCTTCACCACCAGTGATCAATAAGCCATCAAAGAGATCGACGATCTCTAAAATATCGCCATTATCTTTGTGGGGAAATAAAAAGGCAGTACCACCTGCTGCATAGATGGCATCAATATAACTTGTATAGATAGCGGCTTTAGGTTTTGCCTCATTTGGGTCAACACGAGTCGTTATTAATATCTTTGGTTTCATCATTTTCTCCTGAATTTGTATATTATCATATTATAATGTATTTCACATAATTTAACACAATTATTCGATTATTTAGCGTATATTGTTTGTTATATTTTCAGTGTAAGAAAAAACTTACCTGCGCGGATGAACCTCTTCTCCTGCAAAACAAATTCCCTAATAATACCGTGCAGAATTCTATCCCCTTATAATAATAAAAAGAAAAAAGACGAATAACGTCTTTTTTCTTTCGTTTATAGCTTCTTTAAATGATAAAGGATGGGAGCGTCTTGGCGATCTTGATAGGTATAACTAGCTTGTATCTTAAACACGGACAACGCTGATAAAGAATTGATAAAAGTGTCATGTTCCTGTTTACCTGTAGGATGACCGATGTAAAATGTAATAAACAAAGAACCACCAACTTTTAATAGTTTACCAGCCTCTTTGATCGCTTTTAGTGTTGTAATGGGCAGGGTCGTGATCTTGGGATCGCCAAATGGAAGATAGCCAAGATTAAAGATGACAAGATCGACATCTTCTTTGACATAACTACTCATATTTTCATGTCCTGCTTGTATTAAGATAATATTGTCAAAACACGCGGTATATCTTTTAGTTATCAAGATTGCTTTTTGCTGAATATCAAATCCATAGACTTTAGCGCAATGAGTAGCTAGAAAATAAGTATCTTTACCATTACCAACAGTAGCGTCGATCACGACAGAGGAAGGATTGATCACTTCAAGGATCCAACGATGTGCTATTTCATTGACATTAGTAGGTCTCATGATATTTCCCTTGATAAGTATCTTGATTTACCATTTCCTTGGCAATATCATTTAGTACACTAGTTTTCCTTAACGTCCATAAAGGGGCGATCAGATTCTCTTTGATCGCATCACCAGTCAAGCGTTCAATGACCATTTCCTTTGGTAATATCTCAAGTTGTTTGATCACAATCGATATGTAATCTTCCTTACTTAATAAGTCAAATGGTTTATTTAGATACATGTTGGCTAAAACGGCATCTTTGATAATATGTAACATATGGATCTTTATTCCATCAACCTTTAGTTTAGCAACGTGTTTGGCTGTTTGGATCATCATGTTAGGTGTTTCATCAGGTAAGCCGTTAATGATATGTAGACACGTGCGAATATTGGCGAGTTTCAGTTTAGTAACGATGTCATCTAAACAGTTTAGATCATGTCCTCTATTCATTTTACTCATCGTTTTATCATGAATCGATTGTAAGCCTAATTCAATCGTAATTGGTTTTATTTTATTCATTTGAGAAAAGTAATCGATCTTTTCTTGATCAAGACAATCAGGACGGGTGGCGATCGCTAGTTCAACAATATCTTGGTCAATGATAAAAGGTTCGTAGAGTTTTTTTAAGTTATCTAAAGAAGCGTAGGTATTACTAAAGGCTTGAAAATAGGCGATCGCTTTACCATTTGGCCACTTATTAAGCATTATCTTCTTTCCTTCGATAAATTGTGTCATTAGGTCGTTAGATTCAATAATTGTATCACCACTTCCTTTACTGCCACAATAAAAACAACCATTGATACCACACGAGCCATCACGATTGGGACATGTAAAACCAGCGTCAAGTGGCACCTTAAAAACTTTTTGATGATATTTATGCTTTAGATAGTAATTATAACTATGATAACGAAGATTATCATCACTGAAAATGAAGGGATTATTTTGTGATCTTTTTGATCGTTTCAACGACATTCTTTTTATCCTCTTCATTTTGTGTCTCGATCAGATATTCATATGAGATATGGTTATTGTTTGGTTGAGTAAGATAACCTTGTATTCCTTGACTATAACAGACAAGAAGGGTGTTATCTTTATTGATATAGCTATTATAGTCAGAGAATAGCTCGAATGGATTGAATAATAATCGATAACCATTTAACTCAAGAAGGGAAAAGTAGATCTTTGATTTAAAAGGTTCAACTTTACCTTTCATGTTAGTGATCAAGCGGATCCCTGTTTTTAGTTCTTTGATCTCTTTTTCGGTATAACCAACAAGATCATCTTCATTAAAAGAAGTAATATCTTTGAGTTCATTATTGATCGTTAAATCCCATGAACGATAGTTTAGGGTCAATGGATGTTGATCTTGTTTTTGGTTACGATTAAGTAGTTTTATGAACTCATCACTCATTAGATTGCCCAAACGAGTAACTTCTTCATATTTTGTACATTGACGATTTAAGCGTGTCGAGATATCACCATCAGCTCCTTGAAGATAGATAAAGAATTCTCCAGGATATTTTTTGGTTAGTCTTTCAACAGCACTTCCCACATAAGCACTGGTAAAGTAATTAGCGTCATCTTGGGGAGTTGTCGGATGACAATTATAAAACAAGATATTACCAATACGAGAATGACCATCATAAAAACTCATCACACCAGCATAAACATTATCATTTGACTTATGATTGATTCGCGTTTTTCCTACTTGATCAAATTGTTCCCAATTATAATTAACTGTTATTTCTTTGTCAATCAAGCGACAATTTTTAGCCATTAAAGCTACTTTTCGAGCTGTGTGTTCAAAATATTGCTTATCTACATTGATCAGACCATGTAAGTTACATAGCGAAGGAGCGTAATGAGTATGAGTAGAACAAAAGATAAAGGATACATCTTCATGAATAGTTTCTTTGATTTTTTCTTCAAATAGTTTTTGTATGTCTGATGATATGCCTAGTGAATCAAAAACTAAGAGAATGACATTGAAAGAGGAACTCTTTAGGTGTAGACAACGAGCATAAAGATCACCTCGAACATTTAACATTGGATTATGGTCGCTAAACATGCCTACTCGTAAAGTCGGCTTGATGGGGTTAATGCAAATCTGATTATAACCGATCAACATATTTTTACCTCTAATGTTTTTAGTATATCACAAAATATTTCTATGAATATTAATAAACTATTATTTTTAGGCGAAAACTAGTATAATAGGTATACTATTAAGGGGTTGTGATCAAATTATATGGAAGAAACGGAAAAGAAACGGAAGTTTATCATTGATTTTGTTTATCTATTGATCATTTTAGGTGTATGTTTCTTTGGTTTTACTAAGTTATATCCAATCGTATCTCCACTGCTTGTTGCTTGGATCATTGTGGCCATTTTACATCGCTTGATCGGCCATTTAAGTATCAAACTGAAGGTCAATCGTAAGATCATCGCTGTTATTATTTTGGTGCTAACTTATGTTGTAGCTATTTTGATATTATTCTTTATCGGTACAAAATTGTTTGGCGCGATCAAAGATATTTTTGTGAATTTTCCGATTATTTATACGAAAGATATTGAACCTTACTTAGTTAATATATTCAATAACATTCAAAA
>CAZCSQ010000007.1:10954-29968 GCA_964501425.1 uncultured Erysipelotrichaceae bacterium | reverse complement strand
TATGTTCATCGTATTGGTAGAACAGGAAGAGCTGGTCTTAATGGTGTAGCTATTTCATTTTGTAATTATGATGAAAAACCATTTCTGGCTGATATTGAAAAACTACTTCATAAAAAAATAGATGTAATTAAAGATCATCCTTATCCAATGCTTATTACTACACCAACGGCAAAGGTCATAAACCAAAGGCCAAAGAAAAGAAGATAGCCATGAGTCTAGAAACATTTTGGAAAGCTTTTTTAGTAGAAAAAAGCCTAGATCCACAAACAAAATATTATGAGTCATTTCATTTTGAGTTAACGCAAAAGTGGGCTAATGAATTATTACGCCTTGTATTAATTGGACAGAAAAAAGCTACCGCAAGTAGTTTATGGTATTATCAATTGACAGATAATAGATTACCAGAGGTTGGTGATTATAGTATCGTTACTGATTGGGATAATAATCCAAGATGTGTGATCATGACAACTAGTGTTCAGATTATCCCCTTTAAAGATATTACTTATGATATTTGTAAACTTGAGGGTGAAGATGATAATCTTGAATCGTGGCGTCAAGGTCATATAAAGTTTTTCACAAATGATGGTCAAGAGGTGGGTTATGAATTCACTGAAGATATGCCTGTTGTCTTTGAAGAATTCACAATGGTTTATAAAATTTGATATTAGTTAATAAGTTTCTTGATCTTTGATCAGAAACTTTTTTAATACATTTGGTAATTTATCAAAATTATTTACATTGATTAAACTGGAATCAATGTCATAAATAACGTTATAATGAAAGGTATAGAGTTTATACTTTCATCTTAACTAATGAAATGAGGACTAATTGCACATAAATGTATCATATGTGGATCAAGCACTAGGATTATCAATCACCCTAAGATCGCTGATTTTTACTACTGTTCAACGTGTGATTTTATTGCTAAAGATGATCAACAACTAATATCAAAACAACAAGAATTACATATATATGAAAGACATAATAATTCAATAGATGATCCAGTATATGTTGAGTATTTCAATCGCTTTTTGAAAGATGCGGTTTTTCCATTTGTAAATAATGGAAAGCATGGTTTTGATTTTGGAAGTGGCCCAAGTCCTGTACTTTCTCAGATATTAAAGCGTGACCATGATTACCAAATGGATATTTATTTTCCGTTTTATGCCCCAGATAAAACATATATAGGAAAAAAGTATAATCTGATCACCTCTACAGAAGTTGTTGAACACTTAAGTGATCCACTTATGACTTTTAGATTATTTGTTAAATTATTGAAACCAAATGGGGTTTTAACAATTATGACTCTGTTTCATCAGCAGGATGATGAGGCTTTCTTGAAATGGCACTATGTTCGGGATCATAGCCACATAGCATTTTATACAGCCAAGACAATGGCATATATTGCCAAAGAAGTGGGCTTAAAAATGATCTATACTAATGATTGTCGTTACACAACCTTTGTTTTAGATAGATAACATAATATTTACATTAGCTAGTAGGAGAAATGCAAATGTGGAAAATGAATAACAAGACGAAATTGTATTTATTGATTGCTTTTACTTGGACTTGGTTTGGATGGATAGCTGCTTATGTGATAAGTTATCTAAGTAATGAAGTATTAGTGATTGATGGGACGATTTTTACTTTATTTACAAGTGGTCCAATCAACAAGACAATTATGATACAGTTGTTGTTTATGATAGCTGTCTATGGCCCTTTTGTAGGTTTTATGATGACTAATGGTTTTTCAAGTCTTATAAAGAAGAAGAATAGTTTAAAACATCTATGGTTATATATAGTTTTGATTCCGGAAGTCTCGATATTTCCAGGTTTTCTCTTAAGTGTGATCACATCATTGGATAGCAATACTGATTTAAAATTTATTATCATATTGACAACGATCATGACTTATTTTGTGTCCAATCTATTAACAAGTGGTACTGAAGAATTCGGGTGGAGAGGTGTTTTGTATCCGGAAATGAAAGCTACTGGTATGTCATTTTGGGATATATTTTAAAGGGGGGATCATCTGGGCTCTTTGGCATTATCCATTATTAGTTATCATGTATTTACCTTTTGGATTAATGGTGCTTTTACCATCATTAGTGGGCTTTACTGCTTCAATCATTGCGATGAATTATATTACTAACTTTATTTATGAAAGATCAAGCAATATTTGGGCAGTTGTTATTCTGCATGCCTTGAATAATACAATGAGCTTTACATTAGTATTACTCTTCCCTAAAACTCCTTTTACCATCCTATCAAGTTTATTAGCTTGGGTAATTGTATGGTGGATAGAGAAAAAATATCCAAAGATAATTCTATAACTATTTATTTAATACGTATCACATCATTGGCTTGTATCGCTAAGATTACTTATAATAATATATAGGATATTACTATAGATAAGGATGATAATTTGAAGATTAATGAGCAAGTAAGCAGTAATAAAGTGAGTTGGAGTTTATTTTTAAAAGATGTTTTGATATGTTCACTTGGAGCCTATGGTGGTCCAGAAGCTCATTATGGGGTTTTTACTGATCAAATGGTCATTAAGAAAAGATACCTCAGTGAGGAAGAATTGGTTGAATTAATAGCTTTAACTGGAATATTACCAGGTCCTAGTAGTACACAAACGATTATCGCTATTGGTTATAAGGTTGGAGGTCCATTATTAGCCTTTTTAACATTGTTAGTATGGGCTTTACCTGTATTAACGATAATGACGATCTTATCTTTTTTAAAAACATTTTTGAACGAATTGAATATATCACAAGATATATTGCGGTTTATTGGTCCCATGGCTGTTGGCTTTATTGTTACAGCAGGGTATCGACTTGGTCGTAAGATTATAAAGAATAAATTAACGTTAGTTTTATTTATATTTGGTGGAATTATGACCTATCTTATACGTGAACCTTGGATATATCCTGCGGTGTTATTGACTGGCGGATTGATTAGTCTAATAATGACGAAAGAGAAACAATTATTCAATAAGGTTAAACTAGATCCACCGTGGATCTATTTGATAACCTTTGGGGTAATAGCTTTGTCAGCTTTAGGCTTAAGTTTAGCTTTTGATAATATCATTATTCACTTATTTGAAAGCTTCTATCGTTATGGATATCTTGTTATTGGCGGAGGTCAGGTTGTTGTTCCAATGATGTTTAGTGAATTAGTTGATGTAAATCAGTATATGACAAGCCAAGAATTCTTAACGGGATTTGGTCTTGTACAAGGTTTACCAGGACCGATGTTTAGTTTTAGTGCTTACGCTGGTGGTATTGCAGCATCAGGTGGTAGTTTCATCACCCAAGTAGCTGGAGCGGTAGTAAGTGGAATAGCTATCTTCTTGCCTGGAATTCTACTTATTTATTTTATCTATCCCGTTTGGGAAAACTTGAAGAAAATTAAAGCAATAAAGATTTCATTAAATGGTATCACGGCTGTAGCTGGAGGATTGATCGTTACTACGGCCATTGTTTTAATGCAAAAAACAGGATTTGAACTAATCAATATCATGGTATTAACAATTACTATTGTTTTATTATTAACTAGAAATATCCCCGCGCCATTCATTGTCGCTTTAGCCTTATTTTTAGGTGCTATTATTTAGTGTATATATAGAGTTTATCGGATAAATAGAAACCAAAATATTTAATATGTTTATTTACTCGTCATTAGGAGGTCATATGATCAAAGAAAAATCTTGTGGAGCCATTGTTTATTATACCCATAATAAAGAGATTCTATACTTGATCTTAAAACACAAAGCCGGGCATTGGGCTTTTCCTAAGGGTCATGTTGAAAACAATGAAACTGAAGTAGAAACAGCTTTAAGGGAAATAAAAGAAGAGACCAGTCTTATAGTAACGATAGATGATGGTTTCAAAGTGATAAACGAGTATCAACCAACAAGATATTCCATAAAAGAAGTTGTTTACTTTATGGCGAGATCAGATACCGATAAAGTCTTTGTTCAACAAGCAGAAATAGATAACTATCGTTGGTGTTTGTATGATGAAGCCATTGATTTGATCACATATGAAAATGATAAGAAGGTCTTGCTCAAGGCAAATGATTACTTAAAGATCAAAATTAAATAGCTAGTTAGAAACTAGTTAGTATTGAGACATGGTTTCATATTCTTTGACTTTATGATAAGCAACTTTTATAATGTTATAATTATTGTGTATATAGAGAAATAAGGGAGTTAAACTATGGATATTTATCAAGTTATCAAAAAAGACAAACAGATAATAAAGTTCTCCTTCTATGGATTCTTCAAGGATCTAAAATTCTTTGAACCGTATTTACTTATCTATTTGATATCATTAGGTTACGATTTATTTGAAATAGGTGTGTTTTTCGCGATTCGAGCTGGTGTTACCTATATTTTTGAAATACCTAGTGCAATGATCGCTGATTTTTATGGTAAAAAGAATGAATTATTGATATGTTTTATCTTTTATATTATCTCCTTTCTGTTATTTTTATGGGGAGTTAATTATCTGATCATTGGTTTAGGTATGATTTTCTTTGGACTAGGTGAAGCTTTTCGATCAGGAACACATAAAGCAATGATCTTAAGTTATCTTGAACAAAAAGGTTGGTATGAGCATAAAGGTTTTGTATATGGTAGAACAAGATCATATTCATTGTTGGGCTCATCATTATCAGCTTTTTTATCAGTAATATTTGTATTACAAATACCAGCTTTAAAATGGGTTTTTGCGATTAGTGTTATCCCTTATATTATTGATTTCATCTTGATAGCGACTTATCCTAATTCGCTCAACGAAAGGTTTGAACAAGAAAACAATCTTCATTCCTTTTGGAAAACTAGTATAAGACAACTGAAATCGATCCTTCATAATCGTCAAATATTAAAAGTTGTGTTTAGTGGCTCATCATATGATGGGGTATTTAAGACGATCAAAGATTATATTCAACCAATACTTAGTGTTATTATCTTAAGTGCAGGTGTTGGTACGATAGCTAGTTTAGATCAAGATCAAAGTCTCAAATTTTATCTTGGTATACTTTACGGATTATTTTATATAGCAAGTTCTTTTGCGTCTAAGAATGTCTTTAAAGTGACAACAAGATTTGGACAAGTTAAGGTTTTTGAAACAATGTATGATTTAATGGGTATCTTATTGATCATATTAGCGATATCAGTTGGTAATGAATTCTTGTATATAACAATGATCATTTACTTTATCTTGTACTTCATGAGTGATGCTAGAAGACCAACGTTTCTAGAGGTATCAAGCGATCATATGGATAAGTCGCAAAGGGTTACAGTTTTATCGATCGAAAGTCAGGTTAGAGCGTTTTTTATGATGATCTTTGCGCCACTATTTGGATTTATCGCTGAAGCGTTCTCTTTAAGCGTATTGTTTGTTATGGTGGGGATAGCATTACTCATAGCTAATCGCTTCTTAAGTTTAAGAAGCAAAGGATAAACATATCCAAATAATTTATATGATGATCTATAGGAGGATCTTGATTTGACAAAAAACAATCGACTTTATTCATTGAGTGAGATCTATATGGTCATTTACAAAGGGATTAGAACAGTTACTTACTTAAGCAAAGCTCGTAAAAATAAACAAATAGATCAACAGTTCATTGAAAGGATCATGATTGCTGTAACGGAAGTGAATGGTTGTGATATATGTTCATATACTCATACTAAAATGGCTTTAGAAGCTGGCATGAGTAATGAAGAGATCCAAAATATGTTAGCTGGTGAAATCAGTGATGTACCACAACAACAAGTTCAAGCGATCATGTTTGCCCAACATTACGCCGAAAATCGCGGTAAACCTAGTAAAAAGTCATGGGATCAGATCGTTAATAATTATGGTGAATCATTGGCATTAGGTATCTTAGGTTCAATTAGAGTGATCATGATGGGAAACGTTTTGGGTATTCCTTACAACTCATTCTTTAAGCGCTTCAAAGGACAATCTGATCAAAGAAGTAGTATTGTCTACGAATTAAAAGTAATGACCCTTGGAAGCTTATTTATTCCAATTGTGATGATACATGCTTTATTTTCTGCTTTACTTAAACAAGAAGTAGTAGCTATCTACTAGGATATATAAATATTAATTTGATAAACAAACACCTCATTGGTTATTGCTAATGAGGTGTTTGTTTATGGGGGTTAGAAAAAGATATTGACATATGCCAATAACATATTATAATGAAGTTGTAATTGACATATGCCAATAACCATAAGGAGGTGATGATGTGCCAAATAGAAACGGAACAGGTCCAATGGGACAAGGTTCAAAAACAGGAAGAGGTATGGGTAATTGTTCAGATGAAGTAAACAATCAGAATATGAAATCAAGATCTGGTGGCAATAGAGGAAATAGAAACATGTTTGTGGATGAAAACACCAAATTGCCTACTAAAGAACTGTTACTTGAACAAAAAGCATTCTTAGAAAATGCTTTAAAAGATGTTGAAAAACAGCTATTAGAAATTGATCAAAAGTAATTAACAGGGCTTGCCCTGTTAATTATCGTAAGTAAAGGAGTGATAAGATGCCAAGACCGAGAAAATGGCGGATGGTTTGTTGTGAGCCAGAGAATAAACTGTTTGGTCCACTTAATGGTGTACAGCTAGATAATCAACCTGTAACTATGACAATTGATGAGTATGAAATAATAAGATTGATCGATGTGGAAGGTTTAACACAAGGTGAATGTGCTGAGCGCATGATGGTTGCAAGAGCTACAATCCAGACTAGTTATCAACAAGCACGGAATAAACTAGGACAAGTGCTTGTTAATGGTCGTGTATTACAGATCGAGGGTGGCGACTTTAGATTATATGATGATGTACAGAGAAATCTTTATGGTTGTAGTAGACATCAACGCAATCGCTTTAAAAGAAGATAGATATTAAAAGGAGAAAACAATGATTATCGTAATACCTACAAATAACAATAATATTGATAACGGAATATGTCCTTCATTTGGTCGTTCGCCATTTTATCTTATATTTGATGATAGTAATGATGAATACCACTTTGTTGTTAATGAAGCCGCCAATAGTCAAGGAGGAGCTGGAATAAGAGCTGCTCAATTTATTGTGGATAATAAGGCAGATGTTGTTTTAACACCACGTTGTGGTGAAAACTCAGCCAATGTTTTGCTAGTGGCTAATATTGGTATGTATAAAACAATTAGTGATTCGATTCAGGAAAACATTACTTTATTTAAGGAAGGAAAATTAGCTTCATTAAGTGACATTCATGCTGGTTATCACTCACATAAAGGTAATTAACAAAAATGAAGATAGCAGTTTTAAGTGGCAAAGGCGGAACAGGCAAAACACTTGTCTCAGTTAATTTAGCAGTTGTATCAGATGAAGCTGTTTATGTTGATTGTGATGTTGAAGAACCAAATGGGCACTTATTTTTTAAGTCTGAGCATATTCAGACAGAAAAGATAAGCGTAAAAATTCCTTATGTTGATCAGACTCGTTGTAATGGATGTGGTGATTGTGTTACTTTTTGTCAATTCAATGCCTTGGCTTATGTTAATAATAAGTGGATGTTATTTGAAAAAATCTGTCATTCATGTGGTGGTTGTACTTTAATATGCCCTCAAAAAGCTTTAGCAGAAAAAGATAAGATCATTGGTGAGGTCCAAATAGGAATATCCAACGCAGTAAAAGTTGTCAGTGGCTTTTTAAACACGGGTGAAGTTTCAGGAATTCCAATAATAAAAAGGCAATTAATAGAAATCGAAGATGATAAAAGGATAACATTTATTGATTGTCCACCAGGTAGTGCTTGTATTGTTATGGAAAGTATCAAAACAGCTGATTATTGTGTGCTTATTGCTGAACCAACGATATTTGGGCGTCATAATTTAAACATGGTTTATGAGCTTGTTCGTCTTTTTAATAAACCTTTTGGTGTTGTCTTGAATAAGTATATGGAAGGGGATAATCCATCTGAAACCTTCTGTAATGAAAAAAACATTAAGGTTTTAGGAAATATTCCTTTTGATAGTAAGCTAGGCATGATCAATTCTAAAGCTTTGATCGTTGTGAACGAGGATAGTAAATATAGGAATGTTTTCTCAAATATACTGGCGAATATCATTAAGGAGGTTGAACATGAAAAAATTATTAATCCTTAGTGGTAAAGGAGGTACAGGGAAGACAACAGTTGCTGGAGCTTTTATTAAATTAGCTCAAGCTAAAGCTTACGCTGATTGTGATGTCGATGCCCCTAATTTACATTTGATCATGAATAGATCACAACAACCTCAAAGAAGTGATTATTTTGGTTTACCAATAGCTGATATCGATCCTTCAAAATGTGTTCAGTGTGATCTTTGTCGCCAAAATTGCCGTTTTGATGCCATTGAAAAACAAGATATTTATCGAGTTAATAAGTTTGCTTGTGAGGGGTGTGGTGTCTGTGCAGCTATTTGTCCGGTTAAGGCTATAACGATGTTAAAACACATAGCAGGTGAAAAACAATTATATATCGATCAAGAAAGTGTATTTTCAACAGCATGTTTGAAAATGGGAAGTGGTACTTCAGGGATGTTGGTCAGTGAAGTAAAAAAACAACTTGATGTAGTTAAAGACGAAGTTGATTTAGCCATAATAGATGGATCACCAGGAATTGGCTGTCCAGTAATAGCTTCAATAAGCGGTGTGGATTTAGTTTTAGTTGTTGCTGAACCATCAATTACGGGTATAAGTGATATGAAACGGGTTATTGAGACATCGGTTAAGCTTGAAGCGAAAGTAGCTGTTTGTATCAATAAATACGATACAAACCTAGATAATACGACAATGATCTTGAATTATTGCGAAACGATGCATATTCCGTTTACGGGAAAGATTCCATTTGATCCAAAAGCGGTCAAGGCCATTAATGATGGAATGACGATTGTCGATATTGATTGTCCATCGGGTAGAGCCGTGAAAGATGTATATAATAAAACCATGCGTGTTTTTAAAGATATCTAGAAGCAATCATAAAGATTAATACTAGTCATTTTGATTTTATTGATTATTATTATATAATTAGTGTGTAAGGTGTTTGTAATTAAGACATAAATTCAATAGAAAGTTAGTTGAGGAGATTATCGATGAAGATAGCAGTAGCCAGCGAAAATGAAGTTGTTACAGAACATTTTGGACATTGTATAAATTTCAATGTTTATGAAACAGAACAAGATAAAATAGTAAAACAGGATTCAATTCCTAACCCAGGACATAAGCCTGGATTCTTACCAAACTTTTTAAATGATCTTGGAGTAAAGGTGATTATTTCCGGGGGAATGGGTGGTGGAGCCATCGATATCTTTAATCAACATGATATTGAAGTTATTGTCGGAGCTAAGGGATTAGCTACTGACTTAGTTAATGATTATCTAAAAGGAGTTTTAAAATCAACTGGGTCAGTATGTCATCAACATCAACATACTGATGAATGTTAATACTATTATTGATTTGGCATTATGACAGGGATTAACTGTCAATACATAAGGTAAAATTACATAAAGGAGGTAATGATATGCCTGAATTTGGACATCCGTTTTCTGGATTAAAAAGAGGAGAAAAGATCAGTGAACAAGAACTGATCAGAGCAATTAGGTTTATGATCGCTGCTGAGTATGAGGCAATCCAACTCTACATGCAATTAGCTGAATCAACAGACAATAAACTAGCTATTGAAGTATTGAAGGATATTGCTGATGAAGAAAGAGTCCATGCTGGTGAATTCTTGCGTTTATTAAAGGAACTTGATCCTAAAGAAGAAGAATTCTACGAAGAAGGGGCTGAAGAAGTAGAAGAAGAAATAGAGAAATTTAAATAAGGTAGATAGTATCATACATTAAAGTCAAGGGCTACATTGTTAGCCCTTATTCTTATTGATCAATGAGGTAAAGATAATGCAAACAATGAAATACATCTATGGACCAATTCCATCTAGACGTTTAGGTAGATCGTTGGGTATTAGTCCTATTATTAAGAAAGCTTGTAACTATTCTTGTGTCTATTGTCAATTAGGAAGAACAGATCATTTAAGCAATAAACGTGAAATGTTTTTTCCAGTTGCTGAGATAGTGGCGGAATTTGAACAAATGATGTTAAGTGATATCGAAATCGATGTTGTGACGATTGTTGGGGAAGGAGAACCAACGTTATATTTGGGTTTAAAAGAATTGATAGAAAAACTTAAAGTTAGAACAGATAAACCAGTTGCTGTTATAACCAATGGAGCTCTTTTAAATGATGAAGAAGTAAAACAGGCATTAATGTTAGCCGATATTGTTTTACCAAGTATTGATGCTTATGATGAAAAGACTTTTATGGCGATCAATCGTCCATATCCAACGATCAAATATAATAAAGTAAGAGAAGGATTGATCAATTTCTCAAAAGAATACAAAGGACAATTGTGGCTTGAACTGATGTTGATGAAGGGTATCAATGATGATAAATCAGATCTGCTTGCGTATCAAAAGATGTTATCGGATATTAAGTATGATCGATTGTATATTAATACACCTGTAAGACCACCCGCAGAAGCAAATATCCAAGAAGTAGATCAAGATAAAATGAATGAGGCAGTTAATCTATTAGCGGGAATTGCGATCAATCTTTTGGTGGATAATGGATTTTATAGTGACATCAAGGATGATTTTGAGGCTATATTAAGTATCATCAAAAGACATCCGATGAATCAACATGAAATTGCCGGCTTTTTGAAGAATCGTGATAATAAGCAACCAGAAATTGTTATGACTAAATTGACATCAGATCCAAGAATTAAGATCATTGAATACAAGGGTTATCATACATATCGTTTAAAATAGGAAAGATGTTTGTTATAATTCAGTAAAGATCTTAAAATCATAATATTAGAAGGAGATAGTCAATAATGAATGATAAAGACAAATTGATGAGCTTATTTAATCGAAGGTATGCATGTAAGAAGTTTCTAACAGATAGAAGAGTAAGCGATGATGACCTACTAGAGATATTACAAGCGGGTCGTTTAGCTCCATCATCATTTGGTATGGAACCATGGAAATTTCTTGTTGTTGAAAAAGAAGAAATATTAAAAAGTTTATATCCTTATGCATGGGGAGCACATAATAGTTTAAACGCGGACACACGGATGGTGATTTTGTTAACTAAAACAACCATGGATGATCAATATGTTAAACATATCATGCAAGATGTTCAAGGGTTAAGTGATGATGCAATTACTCCACGGATAGCCAGACTAGAAAAGTTTCAGAAAGATGACTTTGATCTTTTAAGGAATGAGCGTAATTTGGTGGATTGGACAGGCAAACAAGCTTATATTGCTTTAGCCCATATGATGATCATGGCTGCTTCTATGGATATTGATTCATGTCCAATTGAAGGCTTTGTAAAAGATAAAGTAGATGAAGTGTTAGCCTCACATCAATTGATAGATCCTAAAGAGTATAAAGTCGCGGTTATGGTTAGTTTTGGTTATCGTGATGAGCCAATCAAACCCAAGAAACGTCGAGCAATATCAGAAGTTGTTGAATGGATAAAATAAATCTTGCTTTAAGATAATGAAATACTATAATAATGATTATTAGAGGTGAAGATTGTGAGCGTAGATTTGCCTAATGAGAATTTAATAGATTCAAATGATAGTTCTATTAAAAAGATCAAACATAAATATGCCAGGATTGATAGTGATTGGTTAATGTTTCATTATCACCTGGCAATCGCTTTGATCATCTTTTCGTTTGTCACAGAAGTATTGATTGGGTTGTTTTTAATAAGTTCAGATATGTTAAACACTTCAATCATTATCTATTGTTTGAAGTATTTGGTTATTCCGTCTTTGATCAATTTTATCAGTATTGGTGTTACGGCCTATATCATAAAACAAAAAAGATTCTCACAATCATTTAAGGCTTATGTAGTTTCGCTTACTATGGTTCTTAGTTGTTTTGTCTTATATACAGTGCATTCTACTTTTACGTCGGTGTTTTTTATATTTGCGATCGCCATTTTATTGACAACTATATATGCCAATTATCGATTAACTGCATTAACGATCATTTTTAGTTTCATTGGAATTATTGGTTCAGAGTTATTTATCTATTGGGATTTGGATAAGATTAATATTTTGAAAAGTACAGAACGTTTTAGTGATTTTATCATCGCTTTATTGATCATGATCGCTTTTTCCTCAGTGATCATGATCATCATTCACTTTGAACAACAAAAATATGAGGTTAGTATCGCTATTGAACAAGAAAGATCACTACTACAACAACGAATACAAGTTGATGAATTAACTGGCTTATTAAATCGTAAAGGTTTACACCAAGCTTTAAAAGAGGTAGAAGATAATGGTGAGGATAAATATATTTTAGCTGTAGCTGATCTTAATGGTTTTAAACAGACTAATGATGACTATGGACACCTTATAGGTGATAAAGTATTAGTAGAGTTTGCCAAAATACTAAGAGAACACGATCAAAATTTAACATCTTATCGGTATGGAGGAGATGAGTTTTGTTTATTGTTTAAAGGGTATGATCAAGACTCGGTAATTGCTATTTGTGAAGCGATCAATGATAAAAGGAAATTGATCAAGTTACCAGAACATGACGATCTAAAGATTTCTGTTAGTTTTGGTATAGCGTCTTATCAAAATGAAAATGACTCGGTAAAATTATTCATACAAGCTGATCAAGCGCTTTATGAAGCTAAATCGAGCATGGATACTTATCGAATCTATAAGCCAAAAATGGCGACTTCATGATTGATAGTTTTGTTAATGGATAATTCATGGATTAATTTAATTAACAAAGATATCAATAGCTATTTATAAACAATAAGATTGATTGGGAAATATTAATCTATAAATACTACTTCCCAACCAAATCTAATGTTTTTCCATCAAGTTGACGAATAAAATCTTGGTCGTGGGTAACAACAATGATTCCTAGACCTTTTTCTTTAACTTTAGTTATCGTTTGCGCAACATTTTTGGTCGCTTTTAGATCTAAAGCCGATGTTGGTTCATCAAAACATAGAATATTAGGATTTAGCATAAGAGCTCTTGCAATAGCTACTCTTTGTTTTTGGCCACCAGATAAGCGACTAATACGGGCATTTTTTTTATCAGATAATTCGAGTTCGGATAATAACTGAGTTGCTCGTTTATCAATATCTGACATGTGGTGATATTTAGGCGCAAGGGTTAAGTTTTCGTAAACTGATAAATGAGGAAACAATTGAAAGTCTTGAAAAACCATAGCAATTGAGCCATTTATCACTAGTTCACCACCAGTTAGTGGTTCTAGGTCACATAAACAACGAATAAGGGTTGATTTGCCAACACCACTTGGACCGATAATCTTTAAAATCTCATATTGATCCAACTCAAAGTTTAAATCTTTAAATAAGAGATCATCGCCAAAACGTTTATAGAGATTCTTGGCTTGGATTAACATTTTCAAGTCCTTTCTTCATTAATAAATAACGTTCTATGTAGGATAAAACTAGAGTTAGAAGCATATTCATGACCAAGTAGATAATACCTACTGTCACAAAGGGCAAAAACGTAGCTGTCGCATTGACTAAACTTCTTGATACCTTTAATAGATCACTTAGACCTACTACAGATATTAAGGCGGTATCTTTAACAAGGGTAAGTATTTCATTACTGATTGCTGGGAAGGTGTTGATCATTGCTTGGGGTAATAGTACTTTTTGAAAGATAAATAGATTAGATAAACCCAATACTTTACCAGCTTCTTTTTGACCTTTATCTAAGCTTTGGATTCCTCCGCGCATGATCTCGATGAAGTATGCTGAATAGTTAAGGATAAAAGCCAGATATGAAGCAAACCAACGATCAAGGACAATCCCAAAGAAGGGTAGTCCGTAGAAGATAAAGATAATCTGAAGTAACAAAGGAGTCGCTCTTAAGACATATACATATGTCTTGATCAACCACGCAAACCATTTGTTTTGGGTAAGATAAACCATCACAAAGGTTAGTAGTGATGATCCTATAAGAGTGACTACAAACAACGATAAAGTTGTTTGTAGTCCCTTAACATATGGCTCAATCATTAAACCAGTTAGCTTTGATCTGATCAAAAGTTCCATTATCGATCAAAGTTTGTAGTGCTTCATTAATTTTAGTTTGTAATTCGGTGTCATCTTTTCTAAAACCAATACCATATTCTTCTGAGCCAAAATCTTCAGCTAATACTTTGTAACCTGATGGATTACGTAATTTAATCGTATAGTCAGCGAAGATCTCATCAAGGATGATCGCATTACTTCTTCCAGCTTCTAGATCAACGAATAGGTCAACGTTAGAATCAAATTGTAATACTTCACCATTTTTAAAACTAGCAAGAACATCAGCTTGAGCAGTTACAGCTTCCAAAGCAGATGAATCTTTCTGAACAGAAACAACCATGCCAGCAAGATCAGCGACTGTTTCAATATCAGAATCGGCTAAAACAACAACGATCTGACGGTTTTGCATATAAGGAGTAGAAAAACCGACCATTTCTTTACGAGCATCAGTTATGGAATAACCATTCCAGATCATATCGATATTTCCTTGGTTCAACTCTGTTTCTTTAAGAGACCAGTCGATTGGCTGGAAACTAAATTGCATTCCAGTCAGTTCACTAACAGCGTTAGCTAATTCAATGTCAAAGCCGACTAATTCATTGTTTTCATCTCTAAATCCCATTGGGACAAAGGTGTCATCAAGACCAATTACATATGATAAGGAAAGTTTTTTTATGTTAACCATTGATATCTTTAAATTTCAGTTTGACTAAAGTGAATGACTAATCTAATATTATTTAGTGAATGTGAGGAAATCTATATGTTGAAAGTATATGATTTAACAAAAAAGTATCGGAAAGTGATCGCCGTTGATAATGTGAGTTTTAATGTTGAAAAGGGAAGCGTAACGGTTTTACTTGGCCCTAATGGGGCTGGTAAATCAACAATCATTAAAAGTGTAACTGGATTATTACGCTACAAAGGCTCAATCTTGGTCAATGACTTAGACAATAAAAGTATTGAAGCGAAGAAATGCCTATCTTATGTGCCTGAGGTACCAGCAATGTTTCCTTTATTGAATGTTCGTGAACACCTTATCTATTTTCTTAAAGCTTATGAAAAAGAGATTGATGAAGATAAGATCAATGATTTGCTTGAAAGATTTGATCTTAGTGATAAACAAGATAAATTAGGTAATGAATTATCCAAAGGGATGATGCAAAAAGTCAGTATTTGTTGTGCATTGATCGTTGATCCAGAGTTGATCGTCTTAGATGAACCCATGGTCGGACTTGACCCAAAAGCGATCAAGGAACTAAAAAAAGTAGTATTACAATTAAGAAACAATAATAAAACAGTATTGATCAGTACTCATATGTTAGAGATGGTTGAATCATTGTGGGATCATGTAATCTTAATGAACTCAGGAAAACTATTAGGTAATTATGCTAAAGATGAAATGGGTGATAAAGATCTTGAGTACTTATATTTTGAAAACACAGGTGTAGATCATGAGTAGTGGTATCTTATATTTATATAAATGTTCGGTTATTAATACGATAAAACTTATATTTCGTAAACCATTAAAGATGTTTGGACTATTATTTATGGTTGTCTATTTTACTGCGTTACCATTTATGATGAAATCAATGATCGTTCAGTTTGGATTAGCTAATCCAACAGGATTTGTGACGATGGGAAGCTTTGTATTAGTCTATCTTTCTTTACCACCAATGTTGTCTTATTTTAAACGCAAAGGGGTTATCTTTCGTCAAAGTGATATTAATCTTGTCTTTACAACTCCACTTAGTCCAAAAAGAGTTTTGATCTATGGGATGTTTAAATCTGCTTACATGTCATTTGTTTTTCAATTAGCGATTTTTGTGGCCGCTATCTTTATCTTCAAGATTTCACCTTTGACTGTCCTTTTATATTCATTTACTGACATGATCTTATCGACGGTATCAAGTTATAGTCTAGCTACGCTTATGTATGCCTCAGAGAACATTAGTGTTAAAGCTAAGAACATGATCAAATATAGTGTCTATGCATTATTAGGGATAATCAGTGGTGCTACATTATTGTCTGTTTATCAAAATGGCCTTTCTGTATCTTCAATACAGTTAGTGATCAAGAGTCCGCTGTTTTTGCTTATCCCATTTATTGGTTGGCAGATATCATATATGAATCTAATAATCTTAGGTCCAACGATGATCAATGTTGTCGCTTCTTTGTTATATATCTTAATGGCTATCAGTCTGTTTTATGCAGCTAAGAAAATGAAGTGTAGTGGTGATTATTATGAAGATGCCTTAAGTTTCGCTACTGATTATGAAGTACTAATAAAACGAAATAATAATGGTGAGGCTTTAAGATTTTCAAGTAAGAAAAAAGCTATTCATAATACAAAATCAATATTACAGGGAAATAAAGCTCAGGTTATTTTTAGTCGTCAACTATTAACCCATCGCCGACAATTTAAATTCTTTATTCGCTTTTTTGATATTATTCATCTTGGTATTGGATTTTTGTTATTGTTTATAATTCACGATGAGTTTAATAATATGGATCCTATGATCTTCTTTTATACCATTATGGGAATATCAATATATTTAAGTACTTTTTTCGCAGCGTTAAATAATTGGCGAAAAGAGTTTGATAATTATTCACTCTATTTAATACCAGCTAGTAATATGAGTAAATTGTTTTACGCAACATTATTCGAACATCTTACTTCATTGATACGAGCGATCTTTATTGTTTTGCCACTAGCTATAGGCACACAAATGCCAATCATTATTACTATGTTAGCGATCATTGTATTTGTCTTGATGAGAGCGATGATCATTTATGGTGGTATTTTATTCAAAGATATAGTAGGCAATGCTATCGGACAGACGCTAGCTTCTTTGTTAACAATGGTTATCAATATGATTCTTTCATTAATTCCTATGGGTCTTAGTTTATTGATGATTGTTTTCTTAGAGGTTAATTCTACGCTAGCCTTTATCTTTGTCGTATTTTATTGTTTGTTGATCAATTGGTTCATTTTGTTGATTAGCGCAAATAAATTGGGTCATATTGAAGCTTTAATATAAAACAGGTAATAAAAATAAATTCTTTCCGTTTTTCTTATTAACGGCTATAATAGAGTTAATGGGGAGATCAAATGAATAGGATAAATATAATTTGCTTAGGTGTCAAAGACATGAATAGATCACTTAGTTTCTATCGTGATCTTTTAGGCTTTAAAACGGACGTGAGGGATGATAATGCTGATGTCGTCTTTTTTGATACACCAGGAACTAAATTTGAACTATATCCATTAGCACTTTTAGCTCAGGATATTAGTAGTGACATGCCACCGCAAATTGCTAATGGCTTTGCAGGCATCACTTTAGCATACAACGTCGCTGTAAAGGAAGAAGTAGACACGATCATTGAACTTGCAAGAAAAGCGGGAGCTAAGATCGTAAAAGAACTACAAGCGGTCTTCTGGGGTGGGTATCATGCCTACTTTATGGATTTGGATGGTTATTACTGGGAAGTCGCTTGGGGTCCTAACTTTAAGTATGATCAAACTGGTCATTTAATCTTTTAAGCAAGAGGAGATAATTATGGGATATTATTTAGTAGATTATGAAAACGTAAAAAAAGATGGTCTTAATGCCATCAACAAGCTTACTGAAAGAGATAAAGTATGCATTTTTTATAGTCAAAATGCGGAATCAATGACTTTTGGCTTACATCGTAGGATCAATGAATCTTTGGCAGATATCAGTTTCCAGAAAGTTGAAGTCGGGACTAAGAATGCCTTAGATTTTCAACTTGTGACTTATCTTGGTTATATCATTGCTTTAAAAGAAGACAAAAACTTCTATATCGTTACTAAAGACAATGGTTTTAATAGCGTATGTCTTTATTGGGCTAAACGAAATGTTAATGTATCAATCGTAGCCGATTTAAGTGGTCGTAATCTAAAACAAGAAAAAGATGATCTGTATAATGATGTATATCAGCTATTATTAGATAAAGAAAACACTCAAAAAGTAACAGACATCATTGTTCAGTATAAAACAAAACAAGGCATTAATAATGCTCTTATCAAAAACTTCCCTAGCAAGGATCACAAACAGGCTAGTGAGATCTATAAGTTAATCAAGCCGTTATTGAAAGATAAAAAAGGAAAATAGATCATAGTTAGGAAGAAATAAGATGAATGAAAAGACAAATCGACAATTAAATCCTGTTCAAAAACAATTATTCAATACATTTACTAAAACTGGTATGATCATTTCTTTATTGAGTGTGCTGAGAAATGTTTTAACCAATATTTCACATGTATCTAATATCAAATGGATCATAATGTATTTATTGTGTGTATTATCATTTGTCTTACTAAAAAATAAAAAGATCAATCATTTCACTTTGGTCAGTTTATTTGTGGTTATCATCTTGGTCTTTGTGCCTTTAGCGTATATAGATTCAGGCGGGAGTGGTAATAATGCGATAGGTTATACTTTCTTATTGATGATCGTTATCACCTATCTATTCAATCAACAAGCACGTCTTTACTTAGTGGGGTTATTGATCATCGTATTTATTTTAATGAACTCTTTGGAATTTGTTAATCCCCAATTGATCCTAGTGTATTCAGAAATAAATCAATTTTTGGATCGAATCATTCAAATCCCTTTTATTTTAATTGTGTCTTTTTTTATCATCCAAAAATTCTCGCTAAATTATGAACAGATTAATCACCACCTCAATTTATTGGTAGACAGGGATTATTTAACAGGTTTGTATAATCGATGACGATTCAATAATGAGATTGAAAAAGCTGCTTTAGGTAATATCGATAATACGCATTTAGCGCTATTGGATATGGATTATTTTAAACTCATTAATGATAAACATGGGCAC
>CAZCSQ010000007.1:0-10854 GCA_964501425.1 uncultured Erysipelotrichaceae bacterium | reverse complement strand
CATTTTATTGGTAAGAAATAGCATAAAATGACATAATAGTCATAGTCTATTTTTAGTATAAAATTAAAAATTAAAGTAATAAAAATATTAGTAAGAAAGGGACTTTATGAAAGAGATACGCGAACAATTTCAAAAGTATTTTGATGAAGAAGACAAAGAAAAGGCAGTATTGTTAATTTTGGATAAATTGAAGAAAAAAGAAATCGATGTTATTGAACTTTACACGCAAGTACTAACACCGGTATTAAACGAATTAACTTGCGATCTTGAAGATCAAAGAATCTGTATTTGGAAGGAACATGTTAAAACAGCTATTGTTAGGACAATAGTTGAGAGTTGTTATCCGTATGTGCTTGAAAAAAGAGATGAATTACAGAATACAAAAAAGGGTATCGTAGCTGTTGTTTGTCCACCTAATGAGTGGCATGATATTGGGGCACGCATGATCGCTGATTTCTTTACGATTAGTGGATTTGATACGATTTTTGTTGGTAGTGGGACACCTTATCAAGATTTCTATAACGCTATTACAACGATCAAACCTTGTTTGATCGCGATCAGTATTAGTAACTATTTTAATCTTGTAGGTGCGAAACGCATGATTGAAGAGATTAAGAGTAAAGTGGAACATCCAATGAAGGTTATCGTTGGTGGTAACGCGTTTAGTCAAGATGGTCAGCAAAAAGCGCAATCAATCAACGCGGATATCTATGTTAAAAGTGTTAATGACATTTTAGAAATGAGTAAGTGTGGTGATTTATCATGAAATTTGGATTACAAATGGCTTTGCGTTTTTTACGATCAGGTAAAGGACAAACAATATTGATCATTGTTGGTATTGCGATTGGCGTTTCTGTTCAAATATTCATCGGATCATTAATTCAAGGACTACAAAAAAGTCTTGTTGAAACAACGATCGGTAATTCATCGCAGATTACGATCACTTCTGAAACAGCTAGTGATAAGATGATCGCTGATTATGAAACGTTGATCGCGGACATAAATAAAGTAGATGATAATATAATTAATACGATCGCTGTTTATGATAGTGCAACATTTATTAGTATAGATGACGAATCACAATCACTTTTATTAAGAGGATTAGAAATTGATCAAGCTGATCAGATATATGATATCTATGATCGCATTTATGAAGGTAGAGCTCCCAAAAACGATCGTGAGATCATCTTGGGAAAACAACTGCAAGAAAAATATGATCTTAACTTAAATAATGAAGTAACGATCGTGACGGTTGAAAGAGTGTCGGAAACATTTAAAGTAGTTGGTTTCTTTGATTTTAAAGTGACTAGTTTGAACTTGAATTGGGGAATCACGACCCTTGCGACAAATCAGTTAATCTTTGATAATCAAAAAGCAACCGCTATTGAAATGCAGATAGCAGAAAGTGCTGTTTTTGATGCTGATTTGATCGCCAATAAATTGATTGATAGTTTCGATGATAATAATTTAAAGATTGATAATTGGAAAGATGCTAATCAACAGTTATTAAGTGGACTTCAAGGTCAAAGTGTTTCAAGCTATATGATCCAAGTGTTTGTGATGATCTCGGTTATCTTAGGTATCGCTAGTGTTTTAGCAATAACAGTTTTACAGAAATCACGTCAAGTTGGAATATTAAAAGCAATGGGTATCAAAAATCGCTCAGCTGGCTTTATTTTCTTGTTTGAAGGTTTGATCCTTGGCTTCTTTGGGGCAGTGCTTGGTATAATTTTGGGGTTGGGTTTAGCTTATAGCTTTACGATCTTTGCGGTTAATCCGGATAATACTCCGATCGTTAACCTTTATATTGATTGGAAGTTTATTGTTATTTCCGGGGTAATCGCGATGGTGGCTTCAACATTGGCAGCTGCTTTTCCTGCGGTTAGATCAAGTAGACTTAATCCGATCGATATTATCAGAAACAATTAAAGGAGACCTTAATGAACAATATACTAGAAGTCAAAAATATCAATAAGATATATGGGACGGAAATAAAGAATCAGGTATTATATGATGTAAGTTTTAACATTGAAGCAGGTAGTTTTAACTCGATCATTGGTCAATCTGGCAGTGGTAAATCAACATTGTTGAATATCATCGGTACTCTTGATAAACCAACAACGGGTGATGTGATCATAAATGGTCAAAACGTAAAAGATATGAAAACAGATCAATTAGCGGATTATCGCAATTCAATGATTGGTTTTGTTTTCCAATTTCATTATCTCTTGCCTGAATTTACGGCAATAGAAAATGTATTGATTCCTTATCGGATTAGTCATGGTAAAGTAGACAAACAAACACAACAAAGAGCGGAAGAGTTGATGGATCTTGTTGGGCTAAGTAATGTGAAAAACAATCTAGCGACTAAGATGTCAGGTGGTCAACAACAAAGAACAGCTATCGCTAGAGCTTTGATCAATCAACCAAAAATGATCTTGGCTGATGAACCAACTGGTAATCTAGATTCTGATTCAACGGAGATGATCTATGATCTATTAAGAAAGATCAATCAGGAATTGAAGACAACCTTTATCATCATCACTCATGATCAGCGTATTGCTGAGAAAGCGGATCGGATCATTGAGATCAAAGATGGAAAGATTAACTTAGATATCAGTAAATAAGTGGAGGTATTATGCAAGGGTTTTATGATGTGATCTTTAAGCGAAGATCGACGAGAAAATATGCTGAAACAGGATTAAGTGATAGTGAACTTAAAGCAGTCAAGGAAAGATTGACGCAACTAGTACCACTTGATAGTTCAATCAAAACAAAATTTGTGATCAAACAAAGAACAATGACTAAAGCTAAATTTGGGGAATATAGTCTTGTCGCTTACAGTGAAAATAAGTCTAATTATCTATTGAATATAGGGTATCTTTTACAACAGTTTGATTTATTACTAAATAGAATGGGTATTGGTACTTGTTGGTATGGCTTAGCTAAAGAAGATGAGCAGTTAGATGGTCTTGATTTTGTGATCATGATCGTTTTTGGTAAGCCACTTAATGATGATCTAAGCACCGCCAGAGACAAGATCAATCGTAAAGAATTGAATGCTATTTGGAGGGGCAGTTTTGATAATGATGTGATCAAGGCTGTAAGCTTAGCACCAAGCGCGGTTAATTCACAACCATGGCGCTTTATGTATGAGCGAAATACGATAACCGTTTATCGGGCAACGGACTTTGCGACTTTTATACCAGCTTCTAAAAGAGCCTTTTTCAATACGATCGATGTTGGTATTAGTTTGTGTTTTTTAGAGATCGCTTTGGACAAGAAAGGTTATCAATTTGAGCGAAGACTACTTAGTGATGAGATAACTAATGGCCGCGAATTATTAGCGGAATATGTATTGATTAATAAATAGGATTATACATGAAATTTATTTTGACATTTGGTGATACCCCAACAAATAACGTCACCGTTAATACCCGACGTGCGGTAAGAGCCATTATTTATTATCATGATAAGCTTTTGATGGTCATTAATAAACATGGTGACTTAAAATTCCCAGGTGGTGGTATTAATCAGTATGAAACAGCTGAAGAAGCTTTACGTAGAGAAGTAAAAGAGGAAACAGGATATATCAATTTTACGATCATTGAGCTGCTCGGTAAGACTATTCAACGGAATTTAGACATTTATGATGCTAGGGCTATGTTTGAGATGGAATCGAGCTACTATTTATGTCGATTAGATGATAAACAAAATAGCGGGATACAATTAGATGATTATGAACGTGAATTAGATTTTAGATGTGGATTCTACCAATTACAAGAGGCGCTTGATAATAATCTAAAACTATTAGAGTTAGATCAAACACCATTTAAATGGGTAAAACGGGAAACAGCTGTATTACAGAAATTAGTAGAGATTGAGTTATTTGTCAATCTAGTAAAATAGTGATATTTATATAGATTGTAAGTTATCATCGTGCTAGAATAAAAAACGATGCTCAAAGAGCAGGTATGGTGATGATATGTCAAAAAGACTTAATGATGGATGGAAGTATTCAGTAACTTTTTTAGCAGGAGCTTGTAATGCTTGTGCAATACTTGTGTTTAGTTCAACTATTTCCCATTATAGTGGTAATTTGACTTTATCAGCGCTGGCGATAGCTCAAAAAGAGTACTGGATATTAGCTAGTTTAGCACTGAACATTTGTATGTTTATCTTAGGGGCGATGATTGCTGGTCACTATTTCTATAATGAGTCTGGAGTTATTAAACCGTATTATTTGTCTATATTGATCATCTTTGGTGGATCATTGATCATTAGTCATTATCTTTTTTCAGATTCTAATTATGTTTTAAGAATTTTAGCGTTTGGAATGGGTGTTTTAAATGGGATTTATCTTAAAGAGAATGAAATCTTGATCCGAACCACTCATATGAGTGGATATCTAACAGATATTGGTGTTAATCTGGGCAGGTTTCATCAAGGGGATAAGGTTGCTTTAGCTAATTTATCTATCGCTCTTAGACAGGTTGCCATCTTTGTTAGTGGATGTTTAGCTACGGCTATTATCTATCAATTACAAGGTGATAATATAATTTATATTATTGGGATTATGTATCTTAGTGTGGGATTTGTATTACAGTCAATCAGAATATTGGAAAATCGTTTTGTAAAAACGATATAATGGCATAGTTTAAGTCACTTAGTGACTTTTTATTTTGGAGCATTTGCTCAAAAACTGATAAGTAGCTATAATGAAAAAGGAATAAGTAGGATTTTTTGCTATATATTATTGAAGATAATGTGAGAAAAGGAGTAAGAAATGATTGATCTTTCTGTTTTCAGAAAACAAGAATTTGCCAGAAGAGATGCTAATCTTAAGTATATAACTCCACAAACTCTTATTGAGCAAAGCTTTAACAATAAGAATTTACACATAACATATGTTTTGACTCATGTTGGTATATGTGGAGGAACGAAGATTATTTTTGAACACGTCAATTATCTGTGTCGTTATAAACATAAAGTAACGCTTGTTGCTCATTTTGATAAACCAACTTGGTTTCCACTTGACCCTAAAGTACAATATGTTAAAGTACCGTTTACCCAAGAATTAACGATGCAAATTACGGAATGTGATTTGATCGTAGCTACTTATTGGCGTGAAATCGCGGAGTGTATCGCTCGTAACATCGCTCCAGTTGTTTATTTTGAACAAGGAGATTATCATTTATTTGCTTGGGATAAGGTTAGTAAAAAAGAAAAAGATCATATCTATAAACAACTTCAGTTACCAGTTTTTATCTATACCGTATCTAAAGGTGCCGCGACTCAGCTTAAGAAGATATTCAATCGTGAAGCTACTATTATCCATAATGGTATCAACGATCGTATCTTTTATGCCTCAGATAGAGATAGTCAACAACGAAGAAATATAGTGATCACTACCATCGGTAGTGAACATAATACCTTTAAAGGAATACAAGGGATTAAAGAAGCGATAACTAAATTAAATGATAGAGATTATCATATTCAGTTTAACTGGATAACGCCTGATCAACCAAAAGAAAAGATGGGTTATGTTTACGTCAACCCACGTCAAGGTAAGATTGGTGAATTGTTACGTAAATCAGATATTTATATCGCTAATTCATCTTATGAATCATTTTCATTACCAGTGTTGGAAGCTATGGCTTGTGGTTGTGCGGTAATAACTACCAAAAATAAAGGGGTTATTGAATATGCAGTTGATCAAGTAAATTGTTTGATGATCAATATGGATGATCCAGATGATATCGTTGAGAAAGTAATTAGATTAGTAAATGATAAAAAACTAAAACAGCATCTGATCGATGAGGGATTAAAAACAGCTGATAAGTTCTCTTGGAGAAACATTATTCCAAAGTTGATCGATTATTATCGAACGATCGCTCGTTATCGGGTTGTTATTGACAAGGAGAAAGTATGAGTAAAATAAAAGTAGGAATTGGCTTTGCGACAGGGCGTAAGAGCTTTCGTAGAGTTTTAAGGACCTATATAAGTAATTGGACGGAGTCGGGCTTAGTTGACGATCAAGATATCAGTTTGAATTTATATGTAGCTTATGATCTTTCATATAATAAAACTAAAGAGAAAGACTATACCAATCTTCATCCAGATGCTTTGAAGCGCTTAACAAGTGTTCGTTTTATTGGTAATGCTGATATTGATCAAGAAATTGATAATCTTGTTGAAGAAGGTGTTTTAAGTGATAAAAAAGAGGGACGGATATTTGGTAAGGGATATGCTGGTAAAAGAAATGCCGTTCTCTATTTTGCGATCAAGGATGAAATGGATTATTTGATCTTTTTAGATGATGATGAATACCCAGTCTGTGTTACTAATACAAGACAGACGGCTGTCTGGGGTGGCCAACATGTTCTAGAGACACATCTTAGAAATATTAAAGATGCGGATATAACTCATGGACATCATTGTGGGTATATCTCCCCAATCCCCTACATGGAATATAATGATACGTTACAAGAAGAAGATTTTAAGGTGTTCATTGAAGCTATCAGCAATGATATCGTTAATTGGCATAAGGTTGAAAAGGTTATGAATGATGGTGGCGTTACCTATGCGGATACTAAGATATTAACCCAACAACTACCTTATGAAGTACAAGCTGAGAAAGGAATGAAGTTTATATCAGGTTCTAATCTATGTCTTAATCTAAAAGAGCCTAATAGAACTAATGCTTTTTATAACCCACCAGGAGCGCGGGGAGAAGATACTTTCTTGAGTACCTTACTAAATGATCGTAGAGTTATCAAAGTTCCCTGTTACACATTTCATGATGGCTTCTCTACTTATAATTGTCTAATGGAAGGAGTTTTACCGATTAGATTAAGTTTTATCACAGCTGACAATGAAAAGGTTGTTCAACGTTTTTTGAAGGCATGTATTGGATGGGTAAGATATAAACCACTTTTACTATATATAACAGACAATGATAACTTTGAAAAACGGATGGATTTAATGCAAAAGCAATTAGAAGAAACAATACCAAAGATAGTCGATTATTTTAAACTAGATGATTTTTCAATGATCATAGATGAGTTTAACAAGTATCGTCGTAATGTGAAGAAACATTATCAAGAGTTTTTATTGACTAAAACTATCTGGCAAAAAATAATTAACAGTGATCTATTAAAGTGATAATTGACATATGCCATTAAGCGATGTATTTTATTGATAAACAAAGGAGAGGATATAATGAAGGTAATCAAAATTGGTGCTGTTTGGTGTAATGGTTGCTTAGTCATGAAGCCCAGATGGGCAGAGATTGAAACAGAATTACCATGGCTTAAAACAGTGTATCTAGACTATGATGATGATCGCGCAGCTGTTAAAGAGCTAAAAGTAAATGCGATCTTACCAGTTGCTATTTTTTTTGATGACAATGACAAAGAGTTGATCAGATTGCAGGGTGAGCAATCTAAGAAAAAAATACTAAAGTTAATCCAAGAGTATAAGGATAAGTAAATGATCAAAAAGTTAAAGATATTCATTCTATCGATCATGGTATTAATGATCGTTTCTCCAACTAAGATTATGGCTAATAATGAAGAAATCGAAATCGATTTCTTTTACGGTGTCGGCTGTCCACATTGTGCTGCTGAGAAAGTATTTCTTGATGATTTACAAAATAGATACCCAGATGTGACGATCAATGCTTATGAGGTATATGAAAATAAAGATAATCTTGATTTATTGAAAGCGAAAGCTAAAGAATTAGATATTGAAGTCAACGGTGTACCTTTTGTCATTATTGGTGATCAGTATTTTATTGGTTATAGTGAAGGATATACTGATCAAAAGATTGAAGAAGCTCTATTAGGTATAGTTAATGAAGGTAATATGATTTTAGATTTACCATTTTTAGGAAAAATTGATGTAAAGTCATTATCATTGCCTGTATTAACTGTTATCTTAGGTGTCATTGATGGATTTAATCCTTGTGCGATGTGGGTGTTGTTGTTTTTGATTAGTTTACTTATCTCAGTCAAAGATCGCAAACGATTATGGGTGTTGGGCATAACGTTTATCGCATCTTCAGCCATCATGTATTATTTCTTTATGGCGGCATGGCTTAATATAACGATGTATCTACAAGCCACAATATGGTTACGCTTGGCGGTAGCTATAGTAGCCTTGGGTGGAGGGAGTTTTAACCTGTTCAAAGCTATTAAACAAAAAGGTGATGGCTGTGAAGTAGTTAATGATGAAAGAAGAGATAAGATTTTTACCAAGATTAGAAACTTTACTAGTGAAAATAGTTATTGGTTGGCGATCTTAGGCATGATCGGTTTAGCGATAACGATCAATATGATTGAACTATTGTGCTCTGCAGGACTACCTGTAATTTATACACAGATCCTAACAATGAATGAATTACCACATATTAGTTACTATCTATATTTGGGTGGTTATGTACTGTTTTTTATGCTAGATGATCTGATCGTTTTTGGGGCAGCTGTATTAACGATGAAACTCACTGGTATATCTACAAAATTTGCGAAAGTAACGCATATCATTGGTGCGCTATTAATGATCGTGATCGGTATCTTATTGATCGTTGATCCTGGAATCTTGATGTTTAATAATTGACATATGTTATTTATTTAATATAATTAGAATATGGTTTAAATGGAGGTTTTATGGCGCGTCCTAGAAAATGGCGAAGAGTGTGTCGATTACCTGATCGGAAAGAATTTGGTCCAATCAGTAATAAAGATAAAAGGCATGTTTTAGTAATGAGTGTTGATGAGTATGAAACGATCCGTTTGATTGACCATGAAGATTTGACACAAGTTGAGTGTGCTTTACAAATGAATGTCGCTAGAACAACGGTTCAAAAGATCTATGATCAAGCTCGAGCTAAGATCGCTACAGCGTTAGTAGAGGGATCAACGATCGTCATCGATGGTGGTGATTATCAGCTTTGTACAGGCAATAATCAATTTTGTCATACTAGTAGTTGTCATCGTGTAAAAGAAAAGATAAGGGGAATAAAAATATGAGTGAGAGTTGTAATAATCAATGCGAAAGTTGTAGTGTGAGTAGTTGTGATGATCGCACAAAACCAAACAGTTTTGCAGCGGAAGCTAATCAAGCGAGTAATGTTAGAAAAGTATATGGAATTGTAAGTGGAAAAGGCGGAGTAGGCAAATCACTAGTAACGTCTTTGATGGCCGTTGCGATGAATCGTCGAGGATATAATACGGCTATACTTGACGCTGATATAACTGGTCCATCAATACCGAAGGTTTTTGGATTAAAACAAAAAGCAGTAGGAAATGATTTGGGTATTTTACCAGTATTAAGTCAATCAGGTATTAATGTGATGTCTATCAACTTCTTGCTTGAAAAAGAAACTGATCCAGTACTATGGAGAGGTCCCATAATTGGCAGTACCGTTAAACAGTTTTGGACAGATGTCCAATGGGGTGACATTGATTACATGTTTATCGATATGCCGCCTGGAACTGGTGATGTATCATTGACGGTTTTTCAAAGTTTACCAGTTGATGGCATCATTATTGTTACATCTCCGCAGGAACTTGTTTCAATGATCGTTAGTAAAGCTGTCAAAATGGCCGAAATGATGAATATCCCTATTGTGGGAGTTGTCGAAAATATGTCGTATTTTCATTGCCCTGACAATAATAAAGATTACCAAATCTTTGGTGAAAGTCATATCGATGATATCGCCAAAGAACACCATCTTGATATATTAGGCAAATTGCCGATCGATCCTAAACTAGCGAAAGCTTGTGATGATGGATTGATTGAATATTATGATGATAACTCATTAAATCATATAGCTGATAAACTAATAGCTAAGGAAAACATTTAATTAACTAACAGGGAAATTTATTCCCTGTTTTATATATGTGATATAATGTATATAGATGAAGATATTGGAATAATTGATAAACAGATAAAAAATTTTCGCTTCTTAGATAGTTTTAACTAACTTTGGTGATTTTGTTACTGAACAAGATGTTTTTATCATCTATGATGATATTAACAATAGTATTAAAGGAGGAAAAAATACTAAAATGGAAGAAAATCAAGTTTATCGTATGCCGTTGATCGGTGATCCGGCACCAGCGTTTGAAGCTGTCACAACACAAGGTAAGATCAAATTTCCGGAAGATTATAAAGGTAAGTGGGTAATTTTATTCTCACATCCAGCTGATTTTACACCAGTTTGTACAACGGAATTTATGACTTTTGCGTCAATGGCTGATGAGTTTAAAGCATTGAATACGGAATTGATTGGTTTATCAGTAGATTCTCTTTATGCTCATATTGCTTGGTTAAGAAAGATTCAGGATATTGAGTGGAAAGGGATGAAGGATATTGAAGTTAAGTTTCCATTGATTGAAGATATCAGAATGGATGTATCTAACAAATATGGAATGATTCAATCACAATCCAACACACAAGCCGTAAGAGCGGTATTTGTCATAGATCCAAAGGCAATAGTGAGAACGATCTTATACTATCCAGCATCAACTGGTCGTAACTTTGATGAGATCAAAAGGATCATCTTGGCTCTTCAAAAAGCTGATAAGGATAACGTAGCGACACCGGCTAACTGGCAACCAGGTGAGGATACGATCGTACCAACGGCTGGCTCATGTGGGGTTGCTAAGGAACGCATGGAAAGCCAGGATGAAAATAATTATTGTCTCGATTGGTTCTTGTGTTTTAAAAAAGAGAAATAGAACATTTATAATATAGGTAAAGATGAGCGTTTGCTCATCTTTTTTATATTTATCCATAAAAATATTTATTCATGTTAAATGTGATAAGAATTTCATTAAATATACAAAAATA
>CAZCSQ010000006.1:0-31626 GCA_964501425.1 uncultured Erysipelotrichaceae bacterium | reverse complement strand
GAAAAAGATAAGCAATAGCTTATCTTTTATAGTTTTTTGATTATCTCATCAATACGATTGCCTTGTTTTAGTGACTCATCCAAGACAAATATTAGATCAGGTACTTTGTAAGTAGTTAGTCTTTTTGCTAATTCTGATCGAATAAAGCCCTTCGCTTTTTTTAAGCTTTCCATTCTTTCAGCTGCTTTTTCATCTTTATCTAATATATTGATAAAGATTTTGGCATAGGAAAGATCATTTGTCAGATTGACATCAGTAATCGTCACAAAACCCACTCGTTTATCCTTTAAAGAAAACTGAATGATCTCTGACACTTCTTTTTTGATGATCTGGGCTAATCTTTCTGTTCTAATTTTCATAATTAATCTTGTTCAACTTCCTCTTGTCCATAAGCTTCAATGATATCGTTTTCTTTTAGATCATTAAAGTTTAGGATTGTTAAACCGCAATCATAACCAGCAGCGACTTCTTTAACATCATTTTGGAATCGTTTTAATGAACCAAGTTTACCTTCATACACAACAACACCATTTCTGATCAAACGTACTGAACAGTCACGTACAAATTTGCCGTCGGTAACCATACATCCAGCAATCGTACCAACTTTACTTACTTTAAATATTTGACGTACACTTGCTTGGCCTAAGATAACTTCTTCAAAGACCGGAGCCAACATGCCTTTCATAGCTGCTTCAACTTCTTCAATTGCTTTATAGATGATCTTATGAAGATGAATTTCAACATTCTCTTCAACTGCTTTTCTTCTTACATTGGCATCAGGTCTAACATTAAAACCATATACTAAAGCATTAGATGCACTAGCCAACATAATATCACTCTCGTTGATCGCTCCAGCAGTACTTCTTATGACATTGACTTTAACACCCATGACATCGATTTTCTCAAAAGATGATTTAACAGCTTCAGCCGAACCTTGAACATCAGCTTTGATGATGATTGGTATTTCTTGCATGTCACCTTCTTGAATTTGCCGAGATAGATCTTCTAAGCTTAGAGCACTTGAACTTCTTCTTTCATTTTCAATTTTATTTTGTGAACGTCTTGACGCAATATCACGAGCTTTCTTTTCATTTGAGAAGACTTTAAAGTTATCACCAGCTACAGGTACATCATTTAATCCGATGATTTCTACTGGCGATGAGGGTAGTGCTTCTTTGATTTCACGACCTCGATCATCAGTCATTTTTCTAACTCGGCCAAAACAAGCACCTACTACTAGTGTATCACCAGTTTTTAGTGTTCCGTTTTGAACAAGCAAAGTAGTTACAGGACCACGACCCTTGTCAAGTTTAGCTTCAATAACTGTACCTGAAGCGTTACGATCAGGATTAGCGCGTAAACTTAATACTTCACTTAATACGGCGATCGTTTCAAGCAAGTTATTGACACCTTCACCAGTAAGTGCAGAGACTTTAACAAAGATGGTATCTCCACCCCATTCTTCCGGTGTTAATCCAAGATCTGCCATACCATTCATGATCTTATCAAAATTGACGTTTGGTTTATCAATCTTGTTTACCGCCACGATAATGGGGCATTGAGCTGCTTTAGCATGGTCTACAGCCTCTTTAGTCTGAGGCATTACTCCATCATCAGCCGCTACTACAATAACGGAAATATCGGTAACTTTAGCCCCACGAGCACGCATAGCCGTAAATGCTTCATGTCCTGGGGTATCTAAAAAGGTAATCTTTTTATTGTTTATCGTTACTTGGTAAGCACCGATATGTTGAGTGATACCACCAAATTCGCTAGTCACAACATGTGACTTTCTAATCGTATCTAATAATGTAGTCTTACCATGGTCGACATGACCCATGATCGTTACGATTGGAGCTCTTTCCTTCAATAAACTTTCATCATCAACGTCAACATCTTCCAATGAATTCTCATCTAAGGCTTCTTCTTCTTTTGTTGCTTCAACATTTAACTCCATACAAACAAGTTGTATTGATTCTTCATCCATTGATGTGTTAATTGTTACCATTTTACCAAGCATAAAGAGTATCTTAATGATATCACTAGCATTACGTCCGGTTTTTTCAGCTAATCCACCAACAGTTATCCCTTCTGTATAAGTTATTTCTGTTGGATAACTTTTCTTTGGTTTAAAGCTTTGGTTATCATTACTTGGTCTTTTTTTTCGATTATTAGTTCTTCTTGGTCTAGCCATTAACCCACCTCATTTCTATTAATTTCTTGTAGTTTGTTAGCAATACCGATATCCACAATACCAACAGCTTTGATATTGATCTTACCGATCGCTCTTGAGAGTTCGACACTATCACAAATTGAAAGATAGGGAACTTTATAATAAGCACTTTTAGATAAGATATGCTTTTTAGTTCTGGCAGAAGCATCTTGAGCTAAAATAATCAGTTTTACTTTTTTTTGTTTTAAAGATTGCCATAAAGTATCACCATAAACGATCTTATTAGCTCTTTTTGCTAATCCTAACAGTCCTAAAGCATCATTCATTTATGATCTCTAAAAGCTCTTCATAAATAGTTTCAGGTATCTCGCACTCAAGAGCTCTTCTTAAAACATTAGTTTTCTTAGCTAAAGCTACAGCATCTACGGATCTCTTTAAATAAGCTCCTCGACCATTGGCTTTACCAGTTGTATCAACTAATACTTTACCCTCAACAGAACGAACGATCCTGATCAGTTCCTTTTTTGGCAATTGTTCTTGCGTAGCCAAACATTTGCGCATTGGTATCTTTCGCATTAAAATCCTCCACTTTATTCTTCGTAATACTCATCAAATTCATCAAAGTCAATTTCGTCGTCAACCCAACTATTTTCCAGCTCACTTTGCTTAGCTTCAATTTCCGCAAGTTCTTCAGGACTATATTCTGGCTTGATTTCATATTCTTTTTCTTTACGAATATCAATTGATTTGTATTTACGTTCTTCTACTTCTACTTCTTTCTTACGTTTAGGGAAAGGTTTTTCTTGTTTTTCAAGAGGTCTTCCACCTTCAGCCAAAACTTCTAAACGAGAAACATATTCACTTCTGTCACGTAACGGTTTCTTGACCTTCTTAGGTGCTTTTGGTTTCTTGTCTTCTTTTGTTTCTTGTGTTGATTTATCTTTTGTTAATACTAACTCTTCTGATGCGATAACTTCATCAATGTTAGCTGCTTTTTCCACAACATCTGTTACTTCTTTAGCAACCGTCATTTTAGCTAATTCAGAAGTTGCCTTCTCACGACGTTTCTTTTCAAGCTCGATCGCATAATCAAATGCCAATTGCTTGTAATCAAGTCCTTGTTCTTCAAGATCGCTTTTTGTCTTGATATCGATACGATTGTTTGTTAGTTTAACAGCTAATCGTGCATTTTTACCCTTTTTCCCAATAGCTAATGATAATTGATTATCTTCCACGATAACAAGTAAACCCTTTTTTTCTAACGATGGGATTACAGCTAATATTTGGGCTGGTGCTAAAGCGTTTTTGATCAATTCCTCAACATTGTCACTCCACTCAAAGATATCGATCTTTTCACCTTTAAGTTCTTCGATCACTACTTGAACACGTGATCCACGAGGGCCAATACAAGCACCAATTGGATCAATATCAGGGTTCTTAGAGTAAACAGCCATCTTGGTTCTTTCACCAGGTTCACGAGCTAAGGCTTTGATCTCTACGATACCTTGGAATATCTCTGGTACTTCTCTTTCAAAAAGTCTTCTCACTAGTTTAGGATCAGATCTTGAAACTAAAACTTGAGCACCTTTTGTATCTTTGTTTACTTCAGTTATGACAACCTTGATAATTTGTCCCTCATAATAACGTTCATTAGGTATTTGAGCCATTTTAGGCATTAAAGCTAAAGTTTTACCTAAGTTTACTACAATAAATTTTTCTTCAACTGATTCAATATTACCTAAGACCATTTCATCAAGCTTATCGATATACTCATCATGAACAGCTTGTTTCTCAGCTTCTCTAATTTTTTGTTTTAATACGTTCTTAGCTAATAAAGCCGCTGCTCTACCTAAATTGTCAACCGATACTTCCATTTCATAAAGGTCTTCTAAATTAAGGTTTTGATCGAATTTTCGAGCTTCTTCTAAAGAAATTTCAAGTTCATCAACCTCAACCTCTTCAACAACTTTAAACTGTTGGTACATCTTGATGTCACCATTGGTTTCGTTAATATCAACCCTCACTAAGGCATCAGGAATATCAACATGTTTTCGATAAGCCTTTGATAGGGCTTCGGTGAGTGCAGCTAAAACAATATTTTTATCGATACTACGATCATCTTCGATAGATTGCATAGCTTTCAAGAAATCATTGCTATTCATTTTATTCTCCTTTTAGAATTTTATCGCTAAGCGTATATAACTTATATTAGCTATTTGGATTGAAAGTGTCTTGGTACGAGTTTTATCTTTATAACTAATAATTATTTGATCATCAGTTGCTTCACTTAAATCACCAGTTACTTCATGTATTCCATTACTTGGTTCCTTAAGTTTAACGTATACATGTTCGTTAATCGCTGCCTTGATGTCTTCAAGATCTCTAAGTTGTCTTTCGGCTCCTGGTGAACACACTTCAAGCAAATAAGCAAAATCTAATTCAGGTAACTGGTCAAGAATCTCTGACATCTTTTCACTTGCTAAAGTACAAGTCTCAAGATCGATCATATTATTATGTTGACTAATACTAATACGCAAGAAACGATTCTTGTTTTCAGTGATCCATTCAACATCATATAATTTAAGATCAAGTTCTGTAATAACCGGTCTAATGTATTCCTTAATTTTATCTATTTCACCCATAATGCTCCTTTAAACAATAACGAAGGAGTGGTAGCCCACTCCCTTAGTCGTCTTCAATTGTAATATAAATTCACATAAAAAGCAACCACTAGTCTTATGACTGTATGTAAGACTTACCAAATAGTTTGAACACTAGCCAATCAGCCACAAAGTCACTGGTACCAGCACTTATAAGACCAGCAAACATAATGATAAGGATGCTGATAAGATTGTCTAATCCATCACTAAATAGACTGTAGATAAAACTAACTAATACAATAAATACAAACATATAGATAAACTTCGCAAACATTAATAATCTTGTTGTCTTCTTATCTTGAGTCATAACAAGATTGCAATGTGGACATTTAATCTGTTTTCTGGCAGTCTTTGCGGTTAGTTCGATAACTTTACCGCAACGTGAACATTTAGTTTTACTCATGTAGCCTCCTAAAATAGTTGTAATTGATTTTCATTCTGCAATTCATCAAGCACATTCATATCTTCAAGTTTCTTCAATAATGTACTACTTATTTGGGTTCTGGTCAATAAGTCTTGTTTAGATATAAAGGGTCTTTCTGTTTTGGCGTCGATTATTGATCTTGCCACATTCAATCCAAGACCATCTACGGTAATAAATGGTGGTATTAACGCTTTATCATCATTTGGATCGATAATAAACTCATCAGCCTTTGATAATTCAAGTGAAATATTTGAGAAGCGATAACCTCTGGCCATCATTTCAAGCACGACTTCAAGGGTACTTAATACTTCATTTTCCTTCTTAGTGACTAGATTTTTTGTTTCTCTATCCAAAGTACGTTTCAAGATTTCGTTATATCGCAAACTAACACTTTCGAATCCTTCACACATCGCTTTAATATCATAAGCGTTACATCTAAGTGTAAAGTAGGAAATGTAATAATGCAATGGGTAATTGATCTTAAACCACCCTACTCTAACTGCCATTATACAATAAGCGACAGCGTGTGCTTTGGGGAACATATATTTGATCTTTTGACATGACTCAATATACCAACCTGGCACATTGTTTGCTTTCATGTTAGCGATCCAATTCTTTTTAAGTCCTTTACCCTTTCTTACTGATTCCATTATTTCAAATGCTTCTCGTGCTTTCAAACCTTTTCTGATCAAATAGACCATGATATCATCACGACAACCAATAACATCATTTAGTAAAATACCTTTATGAATCAAGTCTCTTGCATTATTTGACCAAACATCAGTTCCGTGGCTTAGTCCAGAGATTCGCAAAAGATCAGAGAAATTCTTTGGTTTAGCATCTTCTAAGATCCCTCTAACAAATTTAGTACCAAATTCAGGTAATCCCATCGCCCCAGTTTTTTCTTTAAAACCCTTATTTATAAATTTTAATGCTTTAGATGTATGAAATAGTGAGATCGTTGCTGGATCATTCATGGGTATCGAAAGTACATCAACTCCAGTGATCTTTTCTAACAAGCGCATCGCTGTTGGATCAACATGTCCTAATATATCCAGTTTTAATACATTCTCATGGATATCATTAAACTCAAAATGAGTGGTTCGCCATTCACTATATGGATTATTAGCCGGATACTGATAAGGCGTAAAATCATGAATGTCCATATTCTGAGGAATAACAATGATCCCTCCTGGATGTTGTCCAGTTGTCTTTTTTACATTTTCACACCTTAAAGCAATATATGTTCTTTCAGCTGAAGATAACTCAGTTTCAAGCTGCATCGATTCCATGTATCCTTTTAAATAACCATACGCTGTTTTCTCTGCAACAGTAGAAATAGTTCCTGCTCTAAATACTTTGTCCTCACCAAAGATCTCTTTGGTATAAGCATGTGCTTTATCTTGATATTCGCTTGAAAAATTAAGATCGATATCAGGTACTTTATCACCTTCAAACCCTAAAAATGTTTCAAAAGGAATATCTTGCCCTTCACCATGCATGATTTCTCCACATTTTGGACATTTGCTATCCACAAGATCATAACCACTATCTGCTTGTACATTGAAATCACTAAAGTGACAATGAGGACATAGATAGTGAGGAGGTAAAGGATTGACCTCAGTTATCTTAGCCATCGTTGCCACAAAACTTGAACCAACCGATCCTCTTGATCCTACTAAGTAACCATCTTCATTAGATTTCTTGACAAGAAGATAAGCCGTATAGTAAATAACACCATAACCATTTTCGATAATGGATGTTAATTCTTTTTCTAACCGCTCTTCAATAAGCTTAGGTAAAGGATTGCCATATGTTTCATAAGCTGTTTGATAACACAAATTGCGCAAATTTTCATCGGATCCTTCAATTCTTGGTGTATATAGCTTATCTTTGATGGGATAACAAACCTCAACCATATTAGCAATCTCTAAAGTATTATCAATAACGATTTTCTTCGCTTTTTCTTTATCTAGAAAAGTAAAACACTCAAGCATTTCGTTAGTACTACGGAAATGCTGATCTGGGGCTTCACTGCTTAAACGTCGATCACTATTATAGATATATAATGGATGGACTGTCCCACCTATACCTTTTGCCTGAATATAAATATCTCTCAACATTTTGTCTTGTGGTTCAACATAATGAACATCACCTGTAGCAACTACCAAAATATTAGCTTTTTCGGCTGTATCGATAATATTATTGAGAATTGCAAAAAGTCTTCCAGTATCAGGGATACGGTTATCATTTATTAGGTAGTAATAGTTAGCAGGAGGTTGAATCTCGATGTAATCATAAAATTTAATGGCTTGCTCTAATTCCTCTTGTGTACGATTAGCCGCAATTTCAAACAACTCACCATTAAAACAAGAACTACCTACTAGTAAATTCTGTCGATTATCACTGATCACTTTACGCGTGATTCTTGGCTCTGCCATATATTCGTCATTACCATTTTTGGTATTAGCTTTACCCGAGAACACCAAGTAGTCAGTATGTGATACAGACACAAGTTTAAAGATGTCTTTAATCCCTTCTTGATTTTTAGCTAACAGATTAACATGTTTTTTCATGACTTTCTTAAATGAATCTTCATCACTAAAACCTTGTAAGTGATTTAAGGTTTGTTCCTTAGTGTTTATACCTGCTTGAGCTAATTGATTTTGAGCATCAATCAACATTTGCATAAACACTAAAGCAGTTACTTCGGCATCATAATCTGCTCGATGAGCAACGTTTTCATCATAATCAACTTTGTATATCTTAGCGATATTCCCTAAACGATAGCGTTTTTTCTCTTTATTTAAGGCTCTAGCCATATCTAGAGTATCGATAATAGGATTTTTAAGCTTACCAAGATTATATTCCATTAGTTTAGCGTTTAAAAAACCAACATCAAAAGAGGCATTTTGTGCGACTAATGTACTACTACCAAAGAAAGCCAAGATCTTAGGAAAGGCTTCGATCAATAAAAGACCATTATCTACGTCATTTTGGGTGATTCCTGTCATATTCTTGGTAAAGGCAGTAAGTTGTAAACGAGGATTAACAAAGAATTGTAAACGATCCGTGATTATTCCGTTTTTGATCTTTACGGCTCCAAATTCAATGATCTGGTCATAACGGGCTGATAAACCACTGGTTTCAAGATCAAAAACGACATACTCTCCTTGTAAGTTTCTTTTATCACTATTGGTTACGATATTAAGATCTGGATCAACCATATTCATTTCAATACCATAAATTAGCTTAAACTGCCGATCCTTATCACTTTTTAAGAGTTTTTTTACATATTCTTGAGCTTTAGGATAAGCCTGAACTACTAAGTGATCAGTTATAGCGATCGCTTTATGTTGCCAATCATACGCTTTCTTGATCAATTTTTCTAAATCGCTAACGGCATCCATTTCGGAGAACTTGGTATGAGTATGCAATTCAACTCTTTTTACTTCAGCATCATCAACGCTTGGTGGTGTATGTTGATTTTTAAACATTTCTGTTATCATCAATTCAAGTTCATTATTAATACGTAATAAACGAACATCACCACGAATGGTTACTTGATCATCGACAGAAAAAGCATTGATGATCTGCTCTCGCTGATCAATGTCAATAAAACGACGAGCCATTATATACCCTGTATCATCTTTAAGATAATAAGTTATTAATAGTGACTGTTCTCTTTGACGAAATTGTGTATTCTCTTCAATCTTAAAGATTATTAGATCCATCTCAACTGTATGAGTTGGTCCTTTTAGTTCATTTATTTTAGTTTTTCTGTAAATGTCTTTTTTATATATTACCTTTTTAGGTTTTTCATAATTACTCTTGGTTGATAACTTAACATCATATGTTATTCCACAATTTTGCAGTCTTTGTTTGAATTCATCAAACAAGGGCTCAGCCTTAGCTAATTGATGATCATTAGCGAATATCAGATTTAAGGTTTGATCATCAAGAGTTGACAAAACATAATTAAAAATCCGTCCCCCTTCAAAAAGCCCCGATAAATAATTAATATAATTTTGTACTTCATTAAGATCAAGTAGACATTCATTAGCGACAATCTTTAGTTCAATTGAACATTTTATCTTCTCTATGAAATAGTCTAATAATCTTTTATATAAATCCCGTGGAAGAGTTTGATTAACATAGATCACTAAAGCGACCAGTTGTTTGCCTTTAACATGAACTGGTCGATCAATATAGGAATCTGTTAACCAAGAAAGTTCTTCTTCACTGAATTTCTCTATTGGTAATTTATCTAATAGTTCCACTAGCTCACTCCTTACTTCAATATGCAAATACTACCATTGTTTCTGATATTTGTCGTCTTACAGGCGTCAATATCAATAAGATCGCCAATGAATTCTTTAAATTTTTCATTGGTCTTTTCATTGGTTATAGCTAATATCGTTCCACCAAAACCACCACCATGTATTCTAAAAGCGGATAAAGAGTCGCTCAAATACCTTTCAACCATTGCTAATACAATAGCTAATTTTTGCTCATTGGGTTTGTGACTTAAATAAATATTTTGAAGATACATAAATGATGAATATCCTGATTGTTTGATCAACTCTAAGATTAAACTGATGTCATCATTTGCGATTGCATCAAAGAGCTTAGTAACACGTTTGATCTCACTAAAGTAATGATGACTTCTAAGAATTGCTCTATCATTATCAAGATGACTCAATTTTGATACACTATTGTAAAAATGATCAACGTCAAGTTTTGAAAGAACAGGTTTTGAAAAATACTTCGCAACCTCTTTCATTTCATCTACGATCATCGCATACTCATCACTTAGATCATCATGGGTCGATCTTGTATCAACAAGCGATAGCACAAGACCGTGTTTATGAAAGATATCATCTAACTTTATAACTTTTGGGTTGTTTTCATCTTCAAAATCTACATAAATGATTCCCCCATAGACACATGCTAATTGATCCATTAATCCACAAGGCTTACCGAAATAGTGTACTTCAGCATATTGTGCTATCTGCGCGATCTTTATCGCATCAATCTTGCCATCATTAAAGAGATGATTAAGAATTGTAGCTAATAACACCTCAAAATTGGCACTACTAGACATTCCTGAGCCTGGTAAGACATCAGATGTTATATAAGCATTAAAACCACCAATATATAGATTAAGTTCCTTAAATCGTTTGATAACTCCTTTAACTAAGGCTTTTGTTGTATATCTTTCTGATTCAAGATAAAGATCATCATCTACATCTAATTCGATCATTTCAAATCCTTCAGAATAAATACGTATTGAATCAGCCTTGCTAGTAATCGCCAATGAATCAATATCAATAGAGGCTGCCAGGATCTTACCTAGTTGATGATCTGTATGATTACCACACAACTCGACGCGCCCTGGTGTTGAACATATTAAAACATCATCTTGATCGAAGATCTTTTTAAACTGAAGTAAGCTATGATGATATCGGTCATATTGTGATGATCCATTAACATATACTTTATTTAAAGCCTGATGTAAAAGGCTTGGTTCATTAAGCAGTTTAGTTAAATTCATATACTTTACTTAACCATTTTATCAAAAGCATTTTTCGCAGCTTCTTGTTCTGCTTTCTTTTTACTGTTTCCCTCACCCGTGCCCAATATAATATCATCTAAGACAACATTGATCTTAAATAGCGGCTTATTGCTAGGACCAGAAACACTAACAACATCATATGTAACAGTCTTTCTGACATCTGATTGGACATATTCTTGTAGTTTTGTCTTATAATCAGTAATCGAATTATCTAGATCAACGATATTATCAAAATCAACTACCTCTTGCATGATCCTTTCAATTCCATCCATTCCACCATCACAATATAAAGCTCCAATAAACGCTTCAAACATGTTGGCAACGATTGAATCTCGAGTTCTACCACCCGTTTTCTCTTCGCCAAAACCAAGTTTCAAATATTTATTAAGCCCAAGTTTCATCCCATATTCTGCCAGTGCTTTTTCGCAAACCAATGAAGCTCGGTATGTAGTCATCTTTCCTTCATCAAGAGGTGGCATTACTCTAAATAAGTGAACACTTGACCAAATCTGTAAGACGGCATCTCCCATGAATTCTAATCGTTCATTGTCTTTAGAGATATTACGATGCTCATTGACATATGAAGAATGGATAAAGGATTGTTCAACTAATTTCTTATTTTTAACACTTATATCTCTTTTACTTAGCCATTCAAATATCGTCATTTCAATTCCCTCTTCATTTTTTCAATCGTATCATTTTTTATGATCGTATGTAGTCTTAATAAGGCACTATTGATAGCTCTTGTGTTACTAGAACCATGCGCCTTTACAACCGGTTTTTCAAGTCCGATCAATATAGCACCACCATATTTTGAATAATCAAGATCATCTTTTAGTTTGGATAATGACTTCTTTAGGATCATTCCCGCTAGTTTATTGATAAAAGAACCATAAATGATATTTTTTAGTTCACCAAAAGCAAAACTAGCTGTTCCTTCAACCGCTTTCAATGTCATATTACCACTAAGACCATCAGTTACGATTACATCCGCATCACCATTAAACATATCGCGACCCTCGACATTACCGATAAAAGATAATTCATTACTATTAGCTAATAATTGATAAGCTTCTTTATGTAATTTATCTCCTTTGTTTTTTTCAGCCCCAATATTTAATAATTGAATCTTTGGATCAGCAATATTAAAGACGATTTGAGCGTAAAGTTTACCCATCAAAGCAAATTGGTATAAATGCATAGGTGTATTATCACTATTAGCTCCCATGTCCAAGTATTGAAATAGTCTATTTCCTTTAGCAGGAACCGTTGCGATAAAACATGGACGTTCAATTCCTTCAATTGTGTTGATCTTTAATATTGATATTGTTAATAGCCCTGCAGTAGACCCAGCTGTTATTCCACCATCCACTTTTTGCTTAGCTAACTGATCAAACATCTTGTTCATGCTAGCATCTTTTTTACGTCTGATCGCTAATAGACCATCATCCATATTGATTGTTTCTTCACAATGAATCACTTCTACTCTTGCATCATCCTTAAAATCTTTGAAATAATTACAATCACCAAACACAACTATCTCGGTGTCATCATGATCACCTAAAAACGTTTTGATCGCATCAACAAATACTTGACTTCCATTATCATTTCCCATAGCATCAATTGCGATTCTCATATTTCCTCCTAGTCAATGAAATCATTGTTTTGTAAAAAAGTTTGAGCATAATCTCTAATTGCTTTATTATCATCATTTGGTGTTTGAATTATCTCTTCAGCATCTTCTTTCGCCACCTTGATAATATTTGCGTCTGTTATTAGATTCCCTAATATCAAACTTGGCAACCCGCTCTGTCTTGTCCCAAATAGATCGCCAGGACCTCTTAATCGTAAATCTTCTTCAGCTATCTTAAACCCATCATCACTATCAACTAAAACTTGTAATCTTTGGATACTAGATTCATCTTCAGAACCAGTCAATAAGTAACAATATCCTTGAGTATCAGAACGCTTGATTCGTCCTCTTAATTGATGTAATTGTGATAGTCCAAAGCGATTGGCATCATAGATAACCATTATATTAGCCTCTTTGATATTTACTCCTACTTCAACGACAGTGGTCGTTACCAAAATTTGGATCTTCTTTTCTTTAAACATCTTTAATGTCTTATCTTTAATACTACTATCCATTTTACCATGTAACATGCCAATATCATACCTATCATTTAGTTCTTTTTTCAAAGCTTTATAGATAGCTGTCGTATTCCGAACACCAAGATCATTATCATCTTCAATCGCTGGACAGACAATATAACATAAGCTTCCAGCATCTATTTTCGCCAATACCTCATCCAAAATATTGATCATCGTGTTTTCTTTGATCATTTTCGTAATGACCGGCTTTCGCCCTTTTGGTAGAGTAAAGATATTACTTACATCCATATCACCATATAATACATTCGTTAGAGTTCTGGGAATCGGTGTAGCACTCATGATCAAGATATCCACAAAATTACCCTTTTCGATCAGTTTACGTCTTTGGCCAACTCCAAATCGATGTTGTTCATCGGTAACGATCATCCCTAAGTTATAAAAGATAACAGTGTCTTGAATAAGCGAGTGGGTTCCAACAATAAGATCAATTTCATTTGACCGTAAACGCTCAATGACGGATGCTTTCTCTGTTTGAGGTAAAGAAGAGTAAAGTACTTCAATATTCATCTTAGTATACTTAAATAACTTCTTAAATTCTTCATATTGTTGCTTCGCTAAGACTTCAGTCGGTGCCATAAAAGCTGATTGATAACCAGCAAGATAACATCCGTACATTCCTAAAGCAGCAACCACTGTCTTACCACAACCAACATCTCCTTGGATCAATCGGTACATGGGTTTATTACTAGCAAGATCCGCCACGATATCATTAACTGCTTTCAGTTGATCGTTAGTTAAGATAAAACCTAGATTATTTGCTAAACCAAATATTTCATCAACATCGAATTCTTTCTTATATCTTTGATCATTAATCAATAGCTCACTTCTACGAGCTGCTATGATCATTTGGAATTTCAAGAACTCTTCATATTTCAAATGTCTTTGAGCATGATGGATATCTTGGTCATTATTTGGACAATGGATCTTTAAAAGAGCTAGCTTTCGATCAATAAGTCGATATTTTTGGCGATAAACCAATGGAACAACATTATTAAAATCATATTTTGTTAATACTTTCTTAATTAGCTTTATGAAGCTATTTTGATTTATTTTGTTTTTAAGATTATAAACAGGAACAATCCCTAATTGTTCGTCTAATGGTTTAAGATTATATTTGATCGCGGTAATCTTTTGTTGACCATCATATTTTCCATAAATAGTGACTTGAGTATTAAGTTTCAAATTATTTAACCATGGTCGATTAAATATTGTGATATGAAAAACATCATCCTCATTGATAATATCAAAGCGTGATATGGTCAAATTACCACGTCTAATGCTTTTGATTGTCGTGATCACTTTTCCTTCCAAATATACTCTTTCATCAATCTTCCATGTTTGATAAGGGGTCTTGACTATCTTTTCATAACGAAAAGGATAATGCGTTATCAGCTGTTCGATATCCGTAATATCCATTTTGTTTAGTATCTCTTTTTCTGTTTTGGTAAATATATCTTGATTCATAACCTATAGAAAAAGGGCCTAGCCCTTATTCGATTCCAAAAATAAAACTATAAACTGGTTGTTGTCCTAAATATACATCAGCTTCAACATCATAATTTGTTGTGATAAACTCTTTGATTTCATCTATTTCAGCTTCTGTTACATTTTCACCAGCTATGATCGTGGCGATTTCAGCATCATCAAACATGATCTGTTTGATCAATTCTTTGGTAGCTGTCATCTTGTCTTTATTGGTCACAACGATGTCTTTATCTTTGATTCCAATAAAATCATCCTTTTTGATCTTGATACCTTCAAAATTAGTATCTTTGATCGCATAAGTGATCTGGCCAGTTACAACTTTTTTAAGAGCCTCATCCATTTCTGAAACATTTTCTTCAATTGAGACTTCAGGATTAAACATCATACAAGCTGAAAGACCTTGAGGTATTGTTGAAGTGGGAATAACCGAAATTTGACGATCCACAAAAATATCCTTAACTTGTTGAGCGGCTAAGATGATATTACTATTGTTTGGCAGAATAATAACATGTTCAACATTTAATGATTTAACTGCCTCAACAAAGTCCTCAGTTGATGGATTCATGGTTTGTCCTCCATTGATGATCACATCAACCCTTAGATCCTTAAATAGATTAACTAATCCATCACCAGCAGCTACACTAATTAGACCGTATTTTTTAAAAGGCGCTGCCATTTCGATCAAATGTTCATGTTGTTCTTGCATATTTTCTATCTTTAGTTTAACAAATTCGCCATAACGTTGCGCCATGTTCAAAGCATCACCGGGCATCATCGTGTGGACATGAACTTTTACTAGATCCTCATCTTGAACAACGACTAATGAATCACCAATTCGTGATAAGTTTCGTTTAAGTTTATCTTCTTCAAATAACATTTTGCCATTATCAGATAAACGAATGATAAACTCAGTACAATAACCAAACTCTTCATTAGCTAGTTTTGCTTGAACAGCTTCAGCTGTATTTACATCATTTGACAATTCAATCTTCTTATTTTGTATAGCAGCCATAAAGCCTTCCAATATTGTGATAAGACCATAACCACCACTATCAATAACCCCTACTTCTTTTAAGATTGGTAGTAGTTCAGGAGTATGCTCTAATGATTTATTAGCTTCTTTTAACAAGACATCTAGATAAGTATCGATAGAACAATCTGGGTTTTTCTTCACGTAGGCTAAAGCAGCGGTTGAAGCTTCTCTAATAACTGTTAATATTGTACCTTCTACTGGTTTCATAACGGCTTTATAAGCAATCTGAGAGCCCTTTACAAACGCTTCGGCTAAAGTTAGTGTATCTACATCTGTACAATTCTCAATCCCCATACTAAAGCCACGAAATATCTGAGATAGGATAACACCAGAGTTTCCACGAGCGCCCATTAGTAATCCTTTAGATAGAACTTTCGCGATGCTTGATACATCATCAACTAAAGTATTATGTGTTTCTTTGACACCACTACTAAAAGTCAGATGCATATTAGTACCCGTATCGCCATCCGGTACTGGGAACACATTCAATGCATCCACCTCAAAGCGTCTGTTAGCTAAATTATTAGAACCGTTCTCTAACATTGTTCTAAATAGTTTACTATTTAATCTATCCATAATATATTACTCGTTTATCTTGATTCCTTGCACATATACATTTACGGCGTTAAATGTAATGTCAAGAGATCTTTCTAGTTCATATTTCACTTTCTTTTGAACTTCTGTAACTACTTCTGAGATCTTAACTCCAAAACTGATGACAATGAAAAGATCCAATTCATATTTATCTTCTAATTTGCGAACAACAATACCTTTACTATAGTTATCTCTTTTTAAGAGTTCGGCTAAACCATCTTTCAATATTTTTTGGCTTGCCATTCCGACAACACCATAACATTCAGCTACGATACCTCCAGCAAGTGTTGCGATAGCATCTTCTGATATATTGATATTACCAAGGTTAGTATTTCTTTCGATAGGCATGATATTCCTCCTTACTCTCGGTATTATAAACAAATAATCATATTTTGTAAAATAATTAAATCCTTTTTAACTTATTCACTTTCAGGACATTGACTAGAATATGCCGTTTTACTGGATTCATCAATAAAGATACATGAATTACTGATCTTTAATGATTTTACGATCGCAAAATAGTTATTTACGGTAGTTATGGAATCTAAAGAGGTAAACACCTTATTACCATCGATCATGATAATTTTCAACATATTTTCATCATATGTACTTGAATAGTGATGTATTTCTGTAATGTTACTAACTATATCAACCGATAAATCGATAAGTGCATTAGCTAATTCACCTAAAAACTCATCATTGAAATCAATTATCAAGGGTATTTGTGTAATAATACCCTGCTTTTCCTTAGTTAATTCGATCAACTCGCCATTTTCAACTAATAAATAAGGCTTGTCTGAATAAAGATATCCTAACAATCTTTTTTCCGTAATTTTGATGTTTAAGTTACGATCACGATCTTTTGCGACGATGACTTCACTGATCATCTCATTTTTTACAAGCTTTGTTTTGATCAAAGATGTAAATGTCAAAAGATAAAAATCATTATCTTCTATTCCGCTCTGTTCCATAATCTCATTACGAGTAAAATAGTTTATCCCAGTGATGTTAATATGATTTAAATGGGATATTGGTGATGCGATATAAAGATAGATAATAAAGATAAGTGTGACTATACTTATCGTTATCGTCAACACTCTCTTTCTTTTCTTATGTAATTTGATCTTTTTAAGTTGTTTTTGTTTCTCTAAGATCAGTTCTACCCCATCTTTTTTACTTGAGATCAACCTTGTTTACCACCTTTTCCATCAGTTTGATGATATCTTCAGCAGCGTTGATAAAACAAAGAGCCTTAGCGTTTTGACTCATTGAATGCAGTAAAGATGGTTCTTCCATGATCTTATCAATCTGATCGATCAACTTATCAGTAGTTAATTCATTCTCTCTGATCATAAAGGCAGCTTTGCGATTAACTAGGGCTTGAGCATTTATCTCTTGATGATTATTTGGAACATAAGGACTTGGTATGATAATGCTTGGAACATTAAAAGCACAGATTTCAGTAGCTGTGGTTGCTCCACCTCGTGTAACGATCAAACTTACATGTTGCAACATCTCTGTTTGTTTGACAAATGGCACAACAACGATATTATCGTTTGTCCTAAATCTTTCGATAAAAGATTCATAATAATAATTACCTGTCACATATAATACTTGATAAGGTTTATTTCTTAAGTTTTGTAATACATTTAACATAATATTATTAACACTATTAGAGCCTTGAGAGCCCATAACAAACATAACAATTGGTTTCTCTTTGTTTAATCCATATTCATTTATAACATCAGTGGTTTCTTGTTTTTTAACTTGATAGACTCGCGGATTACCAAGTAGAAAGGCCGGCTTTTTACTAAATTGACGATAAGCTTCCTCATAAGAAACTACAATAGCCGTAGCGTATTTTTCTAAGAAAAGATTAGCCCTTCCAGCATAAGCATTTTGTTCGTGTAAAATAGTTGGTATCTTTAGTTTTGAGGCAGCTATTATTACCGGAACACTTACATATCCACCAAAACCAATGACGATATCTGGTTTGAATTCTTTGATGATCATCGTACATTCACTTACAGCTGAATATAATTTGAAAGCTGCCGCAACCTGCATAAACATGTTGCCTTTTAATCCAGAAGCTTTAATACTCTTAAAGCTAAATCCAGCATTAGGTATCATTGTCGCTTCCATATGATCACTAGTTCCAATAAAAAGCATTTCAGCATTTTCATTTAAGTCTTTAATGGCTTCAGCCAAAGAGATAGCTGGATAAATATGTCCTCCAGTGCCTCCTGTTGCGATCAAGATCCTCATTATTTTTCACTCACATCCGAAAACAGTAGTTTTTTCGCATAAGGACTAAAATAGTCATGTTCAAGCTGTTTTTCAAAAACGAGTTTCCCACTAAGATAAGTCTTATGCAAAGTAATATCATTATCAACGATGATAAAATCAGCGTCTTTACCGCTTGTTAAACTACCTTTGTTATCTAAACAACCATGACACAAAGCTGGATTATAACTAGCCATTTTTACTACATCAGTTAAAGGGATAGATAAATTATTAACTAAGTTTGCCATACCATAGATAACTGGCATACTGCTTCCACGTAAGCGTCCATTTTCATCAAGAACATAACCATCTTCTGTTACATTAATGACGCCTCCTAAGGCTGGACTATTATAAAGACCAGGTTTTAAACCTGACAATCCAGTACAATCAGAGATCATCATGATTTTATCTTTTCCTTTAGATTTGTAGACAAAATCTAGCATTTCATTACAAACATGCAATCCATCACAAATAAGTTCAGCCCATACTCTATCATCAGTCATACAAGCACCTAAACAACCAAAATCACGATGATGAATACCTGTCATTACATTACACATATGAGTAGCGACGGTTATTCCACGATCAATCGCTTTCTTTGTTGTTACAAAGTTTCCATCAGTATGAGCTACAGCTAATTTGACATTATTATCAAGAAAATAATCCATTATTTCATCAATGCCTTCAATTTCAGGAGCTAAGCCAACCATTACTAATTGCCCATTGGCTTCTTTTACCATTTTTTGAGCTGTTTCTAGTAAAACAGGTGGATAAGGATTTTCTGATTTTTTCCCTTTTTCCCCTACTCGATTAAGCCAAGGTCCTTCACTATGAATACCGATAATATCAGCTTCGTCGATGTTATTTTCTGTTTTGATCTTAGCTAATTCACTAAAGAAACTAGTATGAGCAGTTGGTAGTACTGATGTTACACCTTGTGATAATAAAGCTTTTAGATATCCCTTGATCTCAAGATAGCGGTCACCACTGGCAAAATCACTTAATAAAGACCAACCATTAGTTCCATGGTTATGTGTATCAAAGATTCCTGGTAATATCTTGTAGTTTTGATAATCTACAAACTCATCTATAACAAAGTTTTTATCTTCTATATTGGTGATCACACCATCTTCAACGACTAAGTATCCATCAACTATCCCGTTTTCGGTATATATCTCTTTACTTCGATAATATTGTTTCATAATTCCTCCGTCATTTAATTAAAGTATAAACAGTCTAAAACTATTTTACAACCTAAAGAAAAGCCCTAGAGGGCTTTATTGAATAGATCCGTATTGTGGTTTATCTTGAGATGTTCATAAGCTTTAGTCGTTACTGTGCGACCTCGTGGTGTACGATTGATAAAGCCTATCTGTAATAGATATGGTTCATATACATCTTCAAGAGTCATTGGTTCTTCTGAAATACTACTAGCAATAGCCTCCAAGCCAACAGGACCGCCTTTAAAGCGTTCGATGATTCCTTTCAAATAGCGAATATCTACTTCATCTAAACCCAATTGATCAACTTTTAAACGATCAAGGGCATTAACAGCGATGTCATAACTAATAACCCCTTTATTTAATACTTGAGCAAAATCTCTAACTCGACGAAATAGCCGATTAGCGATTCTTGGTGTGCCTCTACTTCTTTTTGCGATCTCAACGATCGCATCTTCTTTTATTTCGGTATTAAGTACTCTTGATGTACGAGATACAATCTTTTTAAGATCCTCTAGTGAGTAATAATTAAGTTTACCGATAATCCCAAAGCGATCCCTTAAAGGAGCGGTAAGGTCGCCTGCTCTTGTTGTAGCACCTACTAAAGTAAAAGGTGGTAGATCAAGCCTAACTGATCTTACAGAAGCGTCTTTACCAACAACAATATCGATCGCATAATCCTCCATTGCTGGATATAGTACTTCTTCAACTGCTTTTGGTAATCGATGAATTTCATCAATAAATAAGATGTCACCAGCTTGAAGTGTGGATAAGATAGCCGCAAGATCACCAGTTCTTTCGATGCTAGGACCTGTTGTTAAGCGAATATTACCATGCAATTCATTAGCTATGATAAATGCTAATGTTGTCTTACCCAAGCCTGGAGATCCATAGAGTAATACATGATCTAAAGCTTCATTTCGTGCGATTGCTGCTTCAATAAAGACACTAAGATTAGCTTTTAGATCTTCTTGACCAACATATTCTTTTAAACTCTGAGGCCTTAAGGATATTTCATCTTCTTCAAATTTATTTAATGTTTCATAAGATTCAGACATTTAACCACCCTTTCTGCCATGTAAGATCTGAAGAGCCATCTTTATGTACTCCTCAGTTTTTAAATTTGGATGTTTCATCAACTCTGAAGGTAACGATTGTAATTCAGATGCTTTATAACCAAGAGTTTTTAAGGCTATCATCGTATCATTGATATCATCAGAAATAGTTTCATTATCCTTATTTTGATCAACTAATTTTCCTTTAAGATCCAAAATGATCTGAGAAGCCGTCTTAGTTCCAATACCCGGTAATCTTTTTAACTGTGCAATATCTTCCTTTTCGATTGCTTTGATCAATTCTTCCGCCCCAATAAAACTTAAGATATTTAAAGCTGTCTTAGGACCTAATCCTTTTACAGCGATCAACTTCATAAATAGAGCATATTCATCATCACTAATGAAACCAAAAAGACTTATCTCATCTTCTCGAACATGTTGGTAAGTAAAGATCATGATCTCTTTGTTTAATGTTAAAACTTCTGGATGACCAAAATAGATTCGATAACCGACTCCATTGTTTTCAATTATCACATGGTCTAAACCATATGAATGCACTTTACCCTGTATAAAAGCTATCATATTATCACCTATTCAATTATAACCTATTAATAGGTTTAAAGAGAAAGATTATTCAACAAATTCAAACGAAAAATCAAGAATGAAGATTTGATCACCATCTACAGCACCTGCTTCACGCAAAACCTTATCTACACCAATTTTTCTTAGATTATTACCAAGCCTAAAGACATCACTTTCTGTGTCTGTTTTAGAACGCATCATGATACTCTGAACTTTTCCACCGCTAACACGCCATTTACCGTTACCCAAATTAAAGACTTTGATCTCGTCTTCTGGTTTAACATAGCGATACATAACGCTTTCTTCCTTACTTTCTTCCATTGGGAAGAATGGTGTAGTTTCGATTAGATCCATTATCTTATACAATACAGCCTGAGTCCCTTCATCAATAAGCGCAATTGTGGGATAAACAAGGATATCAGGAAAGGTTTCCCTAAAACGTTTCAAGTTATCTTCTGCTGGTGTTAGATCCATCTTATTAGCGATAACGATCTGTGGTCTTTCAGATAAACGGAATTGATATTCTTTAAGTTCATTATTGATGATATTGTAATCTTCGATCGGATCTCTTCCATCCTCAGCACCCATATCAATAATATGAACGATGACACGACATCTTTCGATGTGTTTCAAAAATTGATGGCCTAATCCTTTTCCTAAATGGGCTCCTTCGATTAATCCGGGTAGATCTGCCAAGACAAAAGAACGTCCATCAGGTACTTTAACGACACCAAGATTGGGAACGATGGTCGTAAAAGGATAAGCGGCTATCTCAGGGCGAGCAGCACTAACAACTGATAGAAAAGTGGATTTACCAACAGATGGAAAACCAACTAATCCAGCATCAGCTAGTAATTTGAGCTCAACAACGATCTCTTTATCTTCACCCAATAGTCCCGATTCACAATAATCAGGTGCACTATCACGACTAGTCATAAAGCGATAATTACCTTTACCACCCTTACCACCTTTAGCAATGATAGCTTGTTGATCGATATGTGTAAGATCAGCGATAACACTATCAGTGTTGAGATCTTTAACTATCGTGCCTAATGGTACCTTAACAATAAAATCATTACCATTAGCCCCATGCATCTTCTTAGGTTTTCCTCGTTCACCGTCTTCTGAAACGATTAGTCTATTATAACGAAGATCCAACAAGGTTGATTTATTAGTGTCAACTTGAAAAATGATGTTTCCACCATCACCACCATCACCACCAGCCGGTCCACCTAGTGGAATATATTTCTCACGTCGATAAGCGACGATCCCATCTCCACCTTTACCGGCTTTGACAGACAACTTTACTTTATCTATAAACATAGTTTAATTAATTCTCCTAATTTAAAAATCTCCGTAAAACGGAGATATTATGCTTGAGGATATACAGAAACTTTTTTCTTATCTTTTCCGACACGTTCGTATTTAACGATACCACTTGCTTTAGCAAATAATGTGTCATCACCACCGATGCCCACATTGACACCAGGATAGATACGCGTTCCTCTTTGACGATAAATAATATTACCGGCTAAAGCGAACTCTCCGTCTGCTTTTTTAGCACCTAAGCGTTTTGAGTGTGAATCACGACCGTTTCTGGTCGATCCGACGCCTTTTTTAGACGCGAATAATTGAATATTCAGGACAAACTTCATTTTAACACCTCCGTTTGTTTGATTTCTATGAAATCCTTGTATTGTTCATATAACGTTTTTAATTGAATGATCATTGTTTCAATGATCAGTTGTGATCTTTCATGAATTCTTATTACTTCTATCTTGATCAAATTATCAGCTAACACTAGTTTACAATCATTATTGGCTAGTTCATCTAAGGCATTTAAGGTACCAATGGTAATACTGCTTACAGCTGCACAAACCAAATCTTTACCCTTTTCATCATAACCAGCATGACCCGTAATCTTAACGTGACTTACCAGTTGATGATCATAGTCGATACTAACCTTAATCATTTAAACGTTTATTGATTCAATGATCAATTTTGTGTAAGGTTGACGATGGCCTTGTTTACGTCTTGTAGAACCCTTTTTAGACTTGTATTTGAAGATCGTAATCTTCTTTTCCTTGCCTTGTTTTTCTACTTTAGCCACAACAGTTGCCCCTTTTACATATGGGCTACCAACCTTAGCTGTACGATCGCTTACTAATAGTACCTGTTCGAAAACTATTTCATCATCAACTTCAACTGGCAACTTTTCTATATAAATAGACTGGCCAACTTCGACTTTTAATTGTTTTCCACCGGTTTCAATAATTGCGTACATATTGCACCTCCTTCTTCATACTAGACTCGCCTGTATTGGTGACTTTCGTACTTAAACCATGACAGAGCGGTTGCGCTTATCAGTGCAACGTCATTATATTACCATACTAACAAATATCCGTCAATCAATAATCACTCACTCATTTCATCGAAAAAACAGTTCATTGTGAACACTCAAATCCTATAATAATCATTGATTGATGTTTGTAAATATACTATAACATAACAAATTCAATTATCGAAAATGATATATGTTAATTCTGCTTATTCCTTAGATAATTAGTTCATTACGTAAAGTTTTATTACTAATAAGGAGTGCTATCCTTTCAACCCACCTCGGGCTACACCATTGATAATACTTTTTCTTGTAACTAAAAACAGGATGATCACAGGTACAACGATCATTGTACTCGCAGCCATTAATAATTCAAAATGAGTTCCTGCTTCAGTTATAAACGCATATAGTCCTAAAGGAAGAGTTCGATTAGCTCTGGAGTTGATGACAAGTAAAGGCCACATAAAAGAATTCCATGATACGATCGTGTTTAACAAAATAATCGTTACCAATGATGGCTTAGCGATCGGTACCATGACTTTCCATAAATATTGCCAATTGGTAGCTCCATCAATTCTTGCTGAATAGTACAACGCATCAGGTATTGATAAAAAGAAGTTACGCAAAATAAATGTATAAAAAATACTAGAAGTAAATGGGATGATCAATGCGATCAATTTGTCACTAAGTCCCCAATTAGCTATCGTTTGAAAATTTGTAATGACAAGCATTTCAAACGGAACCATCATTAGGGCTAACATTAAGGTAAAGACGGTGTCTCTGCCTGTCCATTTTAGTCTTGAAAAAGCAAAAGCAGCTAAAACAGTCGAAAATACTGTTAATGTAACATTTGTAATTGTGACGATCAACGAATTAATGAAATATTGAATAAATGGAGCGTAGCTCAATGCTTTGGTAAAATTACTAAATTGTGGCTTACTTGGTAACCATGTTGGTGGAAATGTGGCGGTTTCAGCAGCAGTTTTAACAGCCGAGCTAAACATCCAAAAAAACGGAAAAATCATTACTGCTGCTCCAATGAATAGTAATACATATGTGACGATTTTATCAAAATTGCGTTTTTTCATCTTGCCTCCTAGTAATGTTGCCATTTTCTTTGAATGAACAATTGTAATCTTGTTAAGACAAAGATCACCAAAAACAAGATCAACGCCGCAGCACAAGCCCTACCAAACCTCCATTTGATATAGAATTGATCAAATATATAATAAACGACAGTATAAAGGTTATAAGCAATGCCAGGGCTACCATTAAATAAAGGGAAAAGCTCTGTAAACACTTTGAAAGTAGAGATCATATTAATTATTAAAACAAGACCAATCGTCGGAGCTAAAAGAGGTATCGTGATACGATAAAATATCTGAAAACTACTTGCTCCATCAACTTTGGCAGCAGTATAATACATTTCATTGATATTTTGTAGGCCTGATAACAGCAATATTATCGTAAAAGGTAAGATATTCCATATCCCAAATATGATCAAAGCGTATATATTATTTTTAGGAATAAGTAACCAATTGATTGGATCAACGCCAAATAATGATAAAAAATAATTAATCACACCATAGTTTTGATTAAACATGAATTTCCATGCTAAGCCTACTGCCGTAATCGAAGTTACTAATGGTAAGAAATAAGCGGTTTGAAATAATCCAATAAATCTAACTTTTTTATTCAACAGATTAGCGATCAAGATAGCTAATATCGTTGAGATTGGTACAACAGTCAATACATAAAATATTGTGTTCTTTAACGAACTAATAAAATTGGAATCATTAATGACATATTGATAGTTCGCTAGACCAAATTGATCAAATGCGCCACTTATGTACTTAAAGCCTTCTTTAAAAGATGTTAAAAACACATAACCAACTGGGTACAAAGTAAATATTAGAATACCAATGAAAAAAGGAGTTAAGTACAAGTACGGTTCGACTATATTAAAGAACTTACGTCCTTTTATCCTTCTTTTTTCGATGACCTTGCTCATTATCTGATTCTTTCTCCACTTTCTGTATTAAAAATAAAGACCCCTTTATCTTTAAACCTTATTGGTAGTTCATCATTGATATTTACATCATGATCGATATCAATATATGCTCCTAGATTTACTGTTCCAAAAGTTAGATAAACCAATCTTTCTTTACCCATAAGATAGATATCATTAACCTTTCCAACAAAGGCAACAGGTTCATTATCTTGAGCTTTATCGAGGCTTTCAGGTCTGATTGACAATGTGATATTTTGATCAGATAACGTAACAAAACGCTTATCTTTAGCTTCAGCACTTTGATCACTGATTATAAACTTACCATCTTTGATAAAACCAAGCATCTTATTGATTGGTGGATTACCTAAAAAATCAGCAACAAATACATTTTCAGGATCTTCATACATAACCTGTGGTAAGGCTACTTGTTGTTTAAAACCGTTTTTCATTAAGATGATTTGATCAGATATACTCATCGCCTCTTCTTGATCATGGGTAACAAAGATGGTTGTTACTTTTGTTTCTTGTTGAATTCTTCTGATTTCTTCGCGCATTTCTAAACGTAAACGGGCATCAAGATTACTTAATGGTTCATCTAATAATAGTAACTTTGGTTTTTTGACCATAGCTCTTGCAATAGCAACTCTTTGTTGTTGACCACCAGATAGTTGAGATGGTTTACGATCTAATAGTTCACTGATATGAACAAGACTGGCCATTTCATTAACTCTTTTATCTATTTCATCTTTTGCCATCTTTTGAATTTGTAGTGGAAAACTAATGTTTTGCTTAACGGTTAGATGGGGATACAAAGCATAGTTTTGAAAAACAAGCCCTATTCCTCTTTTTTCGGGTTCAAGATCAGTAACATCAACATCATCAAAAAATATCTTACCAGATGTAACTTGGGTAATACCTGATAAAACATACAATAATGTACTCTTACCACAGCCAGATGGACCAAGTAAAGCGCTAAGTTTCCCTTCTTCGATAACGATCGAGAAATCATTTACAGCGATCACATCATCAAATCTTTTTGTGACATTTTGCAATCTTATTTCCATAATTTCGTCCTATTTATCTATTTATATCATGTCTTGATAAGCTATATTAAATAATGAAATAAAGATTAGTGAGGAGGCCTCACTAATCTTTGATAAACGATCTTACTCAGCTAAAGCCGCATTACTATTGTCAACAGCGATTCGTAGAGCCTCTTCAGCCGTTAACTCACCTAGTGCTACTTTCTTTAACATTGAATCTATTTCAGTTCTAACTGTTGCTGATCCTGGCAATGATGCTGAAGAATGTCCAAATTCCACACCTTCTTGGGCAATAGCCATTGATTCATTGTTAGCTAGATAATCAATATATGTAGTTGTTTCTGTTGTCGCCATATATGGTGATAATGCATTAAACGCAGCGCACCACGAAGCGTGCACTTCAGGTGATGTCCAGTACTTAATGAACTCATACAAGGCTTCATCATGAGCTTCATTTTTCGTAAAGCCAATGATCCCTCTTAAAAAAGCAGTGGTAACTTTATCTGTTCCATCAATTTGAGGAACTAAAGCCATAGCCCAATCAAATTTATCACCGACAGCGGCTTCAACATAACTAGCACCAGCGCATGATCCAATATAGGCAGCTACTGTTTGAGCACCAATATCTTCAGAATAGTAGTTACCAGTTGGAGCGATACTAAAATAGCCTTCAGTTACGTTTGTTGCGAACCAATTTATCAAATCAAGAGTTCCTTCCGCTTTAAAACCAACAGTCTTGGTTTCAGCATCAATATAAGGAATACCATTTTGATTTAACCATAAAATGAAATTATCTGTTAATGAATCCATTCCAAATCCCGGAATTCCTTTAAATCTAAATATCTTTTGACTAGCCAATGTCAACTCGTCCCATGTTGTTGGAACTTCGATATCTAATTCATCAAATAAAGTCTTGTTGTAATATAGAAGATTAGCTGTAACATTTAAAGGATAAACAAACATTTTTGTGCCACCTTCAAATTGGGTCGCATCATTGAAAGCACTGTCTATTACACCACTTTGAAATGCATCAACTCCAACATCTTCAGTAATATAAGGCAAGAAATCTACTAATAGATCTTCAGCTGCGTATGTGGCAGCAAGAGTTGAATAATGAACTATCAAACTAGGACCAACACCACTTCGTACTGAATTCGCTACTTTTGAATCAAAATCGGCATAAGGTTGTTGTTCAACAACAACGTTTATGTTTTCGTGAGCAGCTGAGAAATCAGCAGCGATCTTCTGCAACTCAGCATTTTGTGCATCGGTAAAAGTATGCCAAATAACGATTTCGACCTCTTCAACCGGTGTTTCCGCTGGCTTACTACAACCAAACATCGTCATCGACAGAAGTAAGACTGCTAAAACTTTAAACAATCTCTTCATCTTTTTCCTCCTTGTTCTTAAGAACTTTATTAGTAACACCAATAGGTGGTACTTCCTCATTAAGACATAAAAACAAGTCACAACACAAAGGATTATTTTAGATCATTATATTTTGGACCAAGATCGGAAAATTTACGTGTAATCCACTTACAGATACCATCAAGACCTGGATAGATCATTCTTTCTGATATATTGATATAATCCAGTTTATCTCTTATTTCTAACTTAATTTCTTTTGGTATGATTATCTTACAACTGTATTCTTTATAGCGATCAAGTATTTCATTTAATGGTGTACTTGTATCACTCATTACGGAAAACAAGGCATATTGGTTAATTATACGATTATGAATAGATGATGGTTCAAAAAAGAAGACAAACGGTTCATCACTATATTTCTTGAGATCTTCAAAGTTATGAGCAATTTTCTCTAACATATCTAAAGAGAATAGCTTTGAATGTGACCGATCAAGATAGCCTTTTAGTTCCTTAGGTAATTGTTGAATGATCGCTTCATAATCTATACACCATATTAGACCATCCTTATCATAGTGTTCTACTTCTTCAGTCGCAAAATGAGCCGCAACTAAAGGAGAATAGCTCCAATCAAGTAATCTTGTTGGAAGTCCATGATGTTGAGCTAGAGTCAATATTTGCCAAAAACTTTGGTACTCAGCAATATCAGCGTAAGCATACTTCTTAAAATTACGAAGAAGAGAATCTTCTAATTCTAAATTATGAGCGCACACTCTATTTAATTTGGGTAATAGTTCAAAACTTCTATCCCCTACTCCACGATAAATGAAATTCGCTCGATACCTTTTGATATCATCTTGCCAAACATTTCTAAAGATGATCGATTGTAATTCATCCCAATTATGGATAATATGTTCCTGCATAATTCCTCCTTAGTCGTCTATTTTTGGTAGATTTTGATAGATGTTATGCATTATCCTTTCACCTTCGCCTTTGGCAAATATAGTCGTTCCTGCTTCATAGTAATTCTTGGTAAAGGCGATTTCATTTGTTAGATACATGTAGTAACCGTTACAGTACGAAACAAAATGTAATCTTGAGTCCTGTTCTTTATATGGATCAGATAATTTTGAAAACAATTCAACTGGTAGGCCAATTAATACCTTGTCGTTTATTTGTAAATATGTAACATTCAATTTTAAATGTTGAAGTTGTGTTAATACATCAATGCCTTCTAGTTGTGCATTATAACCTTCGACAACTGAGTATAGTACACGAATATCCGTAACGGATTTACCTTCTTTTTTAGCTTTATTGACTAGTTTTTCTTGCTTAACAAGTTTGGTCCTTATCTTTTTAACGTCTGGTATATCTTTTAATTTGATATCAATATCTATCTTATTGATCTGTATATTAACCAGATCCACCATTTCGATATCACTTAAGCCTGATTTGATCGCTTGGCCAATTAATCTACCCTTATTATAAACTTCTTCGAAGTTACTCTCATTTCTTGTATATCGAGTACTAATATCACCAGCGCTTCCATTTAAAAACATGATGCCATCAAACTCATTACCTAATTCAGTAATGACGCCATATGGTAGATCAGCTGTAATCATTAGATTCTCACTATTCATAATGGTTGGATGACAGGCAAAATTGTATAATAATATCTTCTTATCATTGTTGGTTATAAAATACCACAATCCAAGTCGATCATCACCTTGTGTCCCATCATGTCGATCAGTACCAATACCTGTAACATTGATAAGTCTATAACCAACTTTAGTGATTGATAAATCTTCTTTAGCTTGTTTATAACACTTAACAGCGCTCTCTAGCCAAAAATCGACGTAATCTTGATCAAATTCGCCAAAAATACTTTCTAAGCCTTTGAGATCGATTGTTCCTGTTGGACCAGAATGAGTATGTGAACAACAGATCATTATCTGATCTTTGGATATTCCTAGTCTATCTGCCAACATGTCGATCAAACAAGCATCAACGCCCACCAAATCAGTTTGAATTAGAACAGTATCTTTATGATCATCATTAAATACCAATGTTCTAAGTATTAATGGATCATGTACGTCATTACTTGTTCTTGTTACTCCATATCCTGCTAGATTAACGGGAGTTACAGGAGTAATATTAGCTTCTGCATAACCTAATTTCATTTTGTCCTCCTAAATAAAGATGTATATCAGTATTGGGATAAAGATAGCCGGAATAAAATTAGCCACCTTAATCTTTGTTACTTTAAGCATCGTTAATGCTAAACCAATTAAAATGATCGATCCAACAGCGTTCATTTCATTGATCACTGTTGTACTTAAAAACGGCGAAATATATTGAGCCATCAAAGTTAAACTTCCTTGATAGACTAAAATAAATATAGCAGAGAATCCTACACCAATACCAAGGGTAGAGCTATATATGATAGCTGCTACAAAGTCTAAAGCAGATTTCGCAAACAAGATCTCATGATTATTCGTTAATCCACTTTGTAAAGATCCTAAGATTGTCATGGCTCCAACACAAAACAAGAGACTAGCGCTAACAAATCCTTGTACAAAATTTCCTTTTTCACCATTCTTACTAAATTTGTCTTCAAAACGCTTTCCAATATTCAAGATAAAATTATCAAGATCTAAAACCTCACCGACAATACCACCAAAGACCATGCTAATGATAATTATCATTGTGTTTTGACCTTTGATTGCACCACTTATACCTATGTATAATGTACACAAAGCTAATCCAATAAATACAGTATCACTTATCTTTTTGCTGATCATCTTTTTAAAGATAAGACCAATCACACAACCAATGATAACAGCCAGTGCATTGACAATAGTTCCTAACATGCTAATCCCCTATATTTCTATGATACACCTTACAATCGCTATTTACTCTTTTTACAGCTGAAATAAGCACTTTTTGGGCAAAAGTATCCCTGCGATGATATACAAATTCCATTCTATCGACACTCATCTTGTTCTTACGTAACAAGAAGATAATATCATTAATTCGTGTAGCACGATGAATCATGAAGAAGTGTCCATTGTCTTTTAGTCTAATCCTAACTTGATCTATTAACTTATCAAGTGAAAGCTCATCAGTAAATCGAGCTAAGTTGTGATATGTACTATTACGAACTAAACTTGCATTTTGATCATCAAATGGAGGGTTTGATACTATGACATCAAACTGATCTTGCTTTAATTCTTCAACATCAGTATTAATGATTGACCAATTTTCAATATTATTGAGTTTGAGATTTTGTTTGGCTAATTCACAAGCTTGCTCTACAATATCAACTCCAACTAAAAGACTTGGTTTAAACTGTGAACAATATAACAATAGTGCTCCATTATTACAACCAATATCTAAAACACGTAAAGCTGATTTCATAGTTATAAAACTACCTAACAACATGGTATCAGTATTGAGTTTGAACATATCATCACTTTGTAATAAGTGTAATGATGTATTTGGTAAGTAATCAAGTCCATTTTGATTCATTTAATCACCAAATAAAGTATATCACAGGCATAGATTATTGTTAAACAATGATCAGTAAGTTATGATAATAATGAACAAAAGGAGA
>CAZCSQ010000005.1:0-40550 GCA_964501425.1 uncultured Erysipelotrichaceae bacterium | reverse complement strand
TTACTTTATTAGGACAAAATGTTAATGCTTATGGTAAAGATTTAGATTATGACGATGGATTTAGTCATTTATTAGAAGAAGTAGCGAAGACAAACATCCCACGTGTTCGCTTTACAACAAGTCATCCAATGGATTTTACTGATAAAACGATTGATATCATGGCTAGATATCCCAATATCATGCCTTTCTTACATTTACCTGTTCAATCAGGTAATGATGAAATGTTAAAGATAATGGGTCGCAGATATACTATACAAAGATATAAAGAAATTTATGATCGATTAAAGATGTTAATGCCTAATTGTTCATTCTCTACTGATATCATTGTTGGTTTTCCTAATGAAACAGATCAACAGTTTGAAGATACTTTAGCTCTTTATGATTATTGTCAGTTTGATAATGCTTATACTTTTATCTATTCAGCCCGTTCAGGCACTCCCGCTGCTAAGATGGAAGATAATGTTGATCATAAAGAAAAACAAAGAAGATTGAGCATATTGAATGAAAAAGTAGATTATTATGCTAGAATAAAGAACGAAGCGTATTTAAATAAGACTGTCAAAGTATTAGTTAATGGTTTTAGTAAAAAAAATAAAGAAGTCTACAGTGGTTACACTGATACTAATAAGTTAGTCAATTTTACAGCTGATCAGGTTGAAATTGGTACAATAGTTGATGTTTTGATTACCGAGGCTAAAACATGGTCTTTAAACGGAAGACGTGTATAACGCTTTAATTGAATACAAGTTGTAAAACGAGTATAATATAAGAAAGAAAATGGAGGTTAAAATGGACAATATCCGCCTTTTTGCGTTAGGTGGTTTAGACGAGGATGGAAAGAATCTTTACGTCGTCGAAATCAATAACGACATAATTTTAATAGAAGCTGGATTAAAATATCCGGAAAATGAGCAACTTGGTGTTGAAATGATCATTCCGGATTTTAGTTATTTACAAAAAAACAAAGATAGAATAAGAGCTATCTTTATCACACATGCCCATGATGATGTATTAGGATCACTTGCTTATCTCATTAAGCAGATCAAGATTCCCATATATACGGCACCACTTACTGCCGCAGTCATAGAATACGAAATGAAAAAAATGGGTGTTGATAAATATGATATAAGAGTCATTAAAAGATCCGATAATATCAAAATCGGTAAAATTGATGTCCGTACATTCGGTATCACAACTTCGATCATGGATGGTTTTGGTTTAGCGATCGCTACAAGTCATGGTCATATCGTATATTGTGGTGAATTTATCATTGATTCTGATGTTAAACTGGCATCCTTTGCTAGTGATGTATCAGAATTTGCTGAGATTGGTAAACAAGGTGTTTTCGCATTACTATGTGAATCAAATTCAGCTGATAATAAGGGCTATACCGCTCCTAATCATCGTATTACGGATTTAGTTGAATCGCATATTGAAAATGCCTCCGGACGCATCATTATCACAGCTTATGAACAGAATTTATATCGAATCATCGAAATCCTTGAATTAGCCAATAAATATCATAAACGCATCTTTATCTATGATGATGGTCTAAGAAGCTTATTAGCTTTAGTTGAAAAACTGGGATACTATAAGATACCATCAAGAATTGATTTACCAAAAAGCAAATTTAATAATGATCTTGATGATATCATCGTCTTAATAACGGGTAATGGTCCAAATGTCTTTAGGATCATGATGAAGATCGCTATGGGTGAAGATGAAATAGTGACTTTAGATCAAAGAGATACTGTCATCATCGGCTCTCCAAGTGGAGATACACTAGAAGTGGAGGCTAGTAACACAGTTAATGAACTCTATAAGGAAAACGTTAAGGTTGTCGCATTAGATAGCCACAAAGTGTATTCAATCCATGCGGCAAGTGAAGATCTTAAGATGATGATCTACTTGTTTAAACCTAAATACTATGTACCAGTAAAAGGTGAGTATCGTCATTTAGTCGATAATGCTAATATTGCTTTGGACATGGGGTATCGTGCTGATCATATCATTGTCTTAGATAATGGACAGATCGCTACTTTTGAAAACGGATTCTTGAAGACTACCTCTGATCTGATCGATCTTAATGATGTGATGATCGACGGTAATGATAATTCTAATATCAGTAGTTTTGTCTTAAAAGATCGCGAAGTATTATCACAAGATGGAGCCATTATTGTTGGTATCTTGATCAACTTCAATACCAAAGAAGTAATCGGTGGTCCAGATGTTCAATCAAGAGGCTTAATTTACCTAAAAGACGCTGACTATATTGTCAAAGAAGTAGGTATAATACTAGAAGATACGATCAAGGAAGCTGTCGCGGCTAATCGTTTTGAGAATATGGCTGTTCGAATGGAAGCCAAAGATCGGATAACACGTTATCTATTAAAAGAAACTGGTAAAAGACCAATGATCTTACCAACGATCGTCGAGATTAATATAACTGAGTAATTGGAGGTCAAGATGTCGAAGAAAAAGAAAGCCCCAACCAAAAAAATTGAAAGCGAAATATACATTACGATAGGTGCTGTCTTTTTAGCAGCCTTTACCATTATTGGCTTTCAACGATATGGCTTGATCGGCATTTTCTTAACAAACTTGATAAAATTCATTTTTGGTAATCATGATTTTATCATTTATGGGGTGATGTTAGCTATTTCGATCTATTTACTGTTTTTGAGAAAGAAAAATATCAAGATATCTAAGATAGCAATTTCTGTAATGATCGTTTATTTTGCTTTCGCCCTATGGCAAGCTATATTAGGAGCTAACGATCTAATCGGTTTCAATGTTATCCAAGAATATCTATCGAAGAGTAAAGAAGTATTCAGTGCATCGATAAACACTTATGGTGGTTTGATAGGAGCGTTTTTATACTCTATTACATCACTTTTAGTTGATAAAAATGGCACTTATGTGATCTTGGCTGCTTTAGTCTTATTGAGTTTTGTCTTTTTGTTAGACTTTAGTAAACTTAAAGAAAAATTCAAAAGAAAAGAAGAACATAAGATTATTTCTAATGATGACTTTCAGTCTAAATCGGCTTTTGACTTCATCAATGAACCTAAACCAAAAAAGACAGTCTTCATTGAAGCCGATCGACCTAAATCAAAACTTAATGATAATCTTAATAATGAAAGCGTTAAGACAACATCAGCCGCTACTAGCAGTATAAATCCAAACTATACTTTACCTAATAATAGTCTTTTAGATAATATTACTAACAAGAAAAGTTCAGTTGTTAATAATAAAGCAGCTGATCAAAAATCAAAACGACTTCTTGAGATACTAAGAGAATTTGGTATTAATGCCGATCTGATCGGTAATAATGTTGGACCTTCGGTCACTAAGATTGAGATAAAACCAGACTCTAATGTTAAGATCAGTAAGATAGTATCGATTCAAGATAATATCAAAATGGAATTAGCGGCTAAAAGCATTAGAATTGAAGCTCCTATTCCAGGGCGTAACGCTGTTGGTGTTGAAATTCCAAATGTGGAAATGATTCCGGTAAGAATGTATGAATTAATGAGTACTATTCCCGAAGAATTACAAAATCGTAAGATCATGTTTGTGTTAGGCAAAGACTTAATGGGAAAACCAGTTTATTGTCATTTAGATAAAATGCCTCACTTATTGATCGCTGGAGCAACTGGTAGTGGTAAATCGGTCTGTATCAATGCCTTGATCTGTACTTTATTGCTTAGAACAACACCTGATGAAGTTAAGTTATTATTGATTGATCCTAAGAAAGTTGAGTTTACTCAATATCACAATATCCCACATTTGATTGGACCAGTGATCAATGATAGTAATGATGCCTCACGCGCTTTAAAGGTGATCGTTGAATACATGGAAAATCGTTATGAAGTCTTTTCCAAAGTAGGAGTAAGAAATATCACAACCTACAACGAGTATCTACAAGTTCATCCTGAAGAAAAGCTGAGCCCGATGCCTCGAATCGTTGTCATTATTGATGAATTAGCCGATCTTATGTCAACAGTTGGTAAAGATGTTGAACAGAGTATTCAAAGGATCACACAACTTGCAAGAGCTGCTGGTATCCATCTTATCGTGGCCACTCAAAGACCGAGTACTGATGTTATTACTGGCATTATCAAAGCTAATATTCCCAGTCGAATCGCTTTTGCGGTAAGTAGTGGCATTGATTCACGAACGATCATTGATACGGTTGGGGCAGAACGTTTACTTGGTAATGGTGATATGTTATATTGGCCAATTGGTGAACCAACAAGTATTCGTTTACAAGGTGTTTATGTTAGTGATGATGAAGTTAGTAAGATCGCTGAATTTACTTCTAAACAAATGAAACCTAAATTTGATGATGCTTTTATTAGATTAGAAGAATTGGATAATGATCAAGATGGTTTCTCTAATTCATTTTCGGCTGATCCTCTTTATGATGAAGTCGTTGAATACATTAAAGACGCACAAAAAGCTTCAACATCATTACTTCAAAGAAAATTTGGTATAGGTTATAACCGCGCTGCTCGTTTGATCGATGTTTTAGAACAACGGGGTATGATTGGCCCATCTCAAGGAAGTAAACCTAGAGATGTCTTTATTGAAAGAATAGATTAAAGTTCCTTAATAGGAACTTTTTATTAGTTATGATATAATCAATTTCAGTCGGAGGTTATATGGAACATACAATAATTAATGACAACATCGATCTATATGTTGTCAATACGGATAAATTTAAAGATTTAAGTTTAGAAGTTAGGTTTCTTGCTGAAGTAAACGAAAAGAATGCGACGACAAGATCATTATTAACACTAATGATGCAAGATCGCAGTCTTAAGTATGATTCAAAGCTAAAGATGAATAATGCCTTAGATGACTTATATGGAGCTTATTTGTCAATTCGCTGTACGGGATATGGCAAAGGGGCAATGATTAGATTTGGTTTACGAGTAATCGATAACAAATTTAGTGATGAAGATCTACTAACACAACAATTTGCTTTTGTTAATGAGATAATCTTTAAACCATTATTAAATGAAAAGGTTTTTAAAGAAGCTAAAGAATCATTAACAAACGAATTATTAAGAATTGAAGACGAACCTCGAGAATACGCCTCTAAGCTTGCCTTAAATATTGCGGGCAAAGGACAACCTTTAGCCATCGACATTAATGGGGATCTTGAAGTATTAAAAACGATCACTTTGGATGATATCAAAAAAGAGTATCAAAATATGATCGATAACGATCAAATAACCATAGGCATTGTTGGCAATATCACAACTGAAATAGCCAAAAGGCTTTGTATGACATATCTTCCTTTTAATAAAAGATCTACAATTAGTAAAAGCTATTACACTTTTAAATCCGATAAAGCAAAACATAATGTAGTTGAGAAGAACATCGAACAAACAGTTTTGATGATGATCTATAATTCTGATATCACGATTAATGATCATTTGTATTGGCCATTAAAGTTGGCAACAGCGATGTTAGGACAATTACCTATTTCGCTTTTGTTTATGGAAATACGGGAAAAAAGAAGCTTGTGTTATAACATTTCTTCTTCTCTATTAAGTTTTGATGGAGTAATGATCATCAATACGGGTATGGATTATAAAAACATCGAACAAACTGAAACATTGATCAAACAACAGATTGCTAGTATTCAAGACAATACATATGGTGATGAGTTGCTTGAATCAGCTAAACAATTATTGATCAATAGCGTTAGAAGTGTTATTGATAATGCTAATGCGATCTTGAATTTTGCTTACTTAAATCATTTAGCAAACAATGATCAATCTTATGAACAAACCATTAAAAAGATTGAAATGATCACAAAAGAAGAAATACAACAAGCGTTTAATAGTCTAAGCTTGAATACGACATTCATCCTCAAGAAAAAAGGTGATCAAGATGCATAAAATCGTTAATGAAAAATTCAATGAAGTCTTATTTGAAGAAGTATTACCAAATGGACTACAGGTAACACTTATCTATAAACCAGCATTTGTCTCATCTAGTGCTTTGTTTGCCGTCCCATATGGTTCTTTAGATTTTCAACAACAAGACGCTGATGAGATTGTATCAGTTCCATGTGGCGCAGCTCATTTTCTTGAACATAAGATGTTTGAAGACAAAGATCAAGATGTAATGTCGGCTTTTTCAGCAATGGGTGCTAATGTAAATGCTTTTACCTCTTATAATGAAACAGTTTACTATTTCAATACTGGTAATAAAGATATAAGTGAACCATTATCATTACTACTTGATTTTGTTCAACAGTTAAATATCGATGAAGAATCAGTAGAAAAAGAAAAGGGGATCATAACCCAAGAATTATTGATGTACAAACAAATACCGGATCATCGTTTAATGATGGAAGCTCTTAAAGCTTTGTATCATGAGTTTCCTCTTAAATACGATATCGTTGGTAGTGAAGAATCGATCAAGGATATTTCATTGACTAGCTTAACTGAATGCTATTTAAGAAATTACTCTCCTAAAAACATGCGATTAGTAATCGTTTCAGGAGAAGACCCAGATAAGATCTTTCAATTAGTTAGAGAAAACCAAGCTAAAAAAGTGTTCACTGAGCAACACCCACTAAAGCGGGTAAGGTATGATGAACCAGAATCATGTGTTGTTAATCACAAAATCATTCCTATGGATGTCAATAAAACCAAGGTTTGTATCGCATACAAGTTAAAAGTCGTAAAAGAAAATAGTTTTGAACGCTCAAAAGCGGAATGGGCTCTCCGTTTTTTATTAGAAGCCTATTTCACAGGGCTAAATCCTGATTATCAAGATTGGTTAGATAATGGTATCATAACTGATTATTTTGGGTATGATGTTGACCTGGCGAAAGACTATGCCATATTGATGTTTTATAATGAAACTGAAGATGTCAACACGTTTAAAAATATTGTCGAAGAACAAATGCAAATCATTAAAACAAAAATGATCTCTGTTAACTTATTAGATCAATTAAAGAAAAGATACTATGGTCGCTCTGTTCGTTTATTCAATAATATAAACGAAATAGGGATAACATATGTAAGAAGTATATTTGATGAGCTTGATATCTTTCAAAGTATCGAATTGATTAATGAGATAGATTTCTCTATAATTAAAGATACATTACCTAGACTAGATCTTGATAATCATTCGTTGATCGAAATTAGAAACATAGAGGTATAAACATGGAAACAAACTCCTTTTCTGAGGTAGAACAAGAAATCATTCAGACTATAGTTGAAAATGCACAGTATGGTGTAAAAACAAAGGTCTCTGCGTCTTTGCGTTACACTGGTGGCACTGAAATTGAAAAAACAGAAAGAACACCACAAGCATATGAGATGTTTTCATTACTTTATAGTGAAACGATCAAAGAAAAACTTGGAGATGATATTAGTGATGAACGTATTAAAGAGATAATCGATCATGCCTTTGAAACGATCATCGCTGAATGTACAGAAGACTTCTTTGTCTATCGCAAAAAGACATTTGATGTAGTCAAAATTCTATATGGACTAGCCTTCATTGTTCTGTTGATCGCTTTTGTCTTACAAATGCTTGGATGGACAGTTAAGTAAGAACAAAGAGCTCGTTATTGTATTAATGCACTTGAATTGTTGAATTTAAGTTATTAAACAAGACAAACTCCCAGAATAATACCATTTTTATCTTTTGCATGAGCCTCCTTTTTTTCATAATATGAACAAAAGGAGGATTTACTATGTTAAATCAAGTTGTTTTAGTAGGTAAGGTTTTAGAAGAGGCAGTTGTAAAAGAGTTTGGTAATAACAACCAAATGGCAGTATTATTGATTGAAGTTGAAAGATCTTTGAATAATCAAGAAATGGTCAACGATCTATTTCAAGTAATCATGTGGAAAAATACTATGCAATCATACTTAGAATTATGTAAAGTTGGGACGATCATTGGTATCAAAGGTCGTTTACAAGCCAATAATTTCATCACAAAAGAGAAGAATAAATTCTACAGTTGTGATGTCATTGCCGAAAAGATATCAATTCTAAAAGATTAAAAGCTTAGCGGTTATATTTGATTAGTTATTTGTGTATAATAGTAATGGTGATAAAATGAAACAATATTTGGAATTATGTAAACATGTCTTAGCTAATGGTAGTGAAAGACTAGATCGAACTAATACGGGAACTATTTCAACCTTTGGTTATCAATTAAGGATCAATCTTGAAGAAGGTTTTCCTTTATTAACAACGAAAAAGGTACATTTTAAATCAGTGCTCGTTGAATTATTATGGTTTTTGAGTGGGTCTACCAATATTAAGCCATTAGTCGATCAAAATGTTCGAATTTGGAATGATTGGCCATACGCTAAATTCCAAAAATCAATCGATTATCAAAATGAAACAATTGAAGAATTTGTTGAGAAAATTAAAAGTGATCAAGCATTCGCTGCTAAATATGGAGAATTAGGTCCAGTATATGGTAAGCAATGGCGAGATTTCTCAGGTGTTGATCAAATCACTGAATTGATCAAAAACATCAAAAAGAATCCTTTTTCAAGAAGGCATTTAGTAGTTGCTTATAACCCATCACAAGTTGAGAATATGGCTTTACCACCATGTCACGCTTTCTTTCAGTTCTATGTTAGTTCAGATGGTAAAAAACTATCATGTCAATTATACCAACGTAGCGCTGATGTATTCTTAGGGGTTCCATTTAACATCGCCTCATACGCTTTGTTATTGGCGATGGTTGCTCAGGTTTGCGATCTTCAACCTTATGAGTTTATTCATACCTTTGGTGATGTACATATTTATATGAATCATTTAACCCAAGTAGACGAACAACTAAGTAGAACACCAAAGCCCTTGCCAACGCTTAAATTGAATCCTAATATCAAGAATATATTTGATTTTAGATATGAAGATATCGAACTAGTAGGATATGATCCATATCCACTTATCAAAGGGAAGGTGAGTGTCTAATGTTATCATTGATCGTAGCACATGATAAAAACTATGCGATTGGTTATCAAGGATGGATGCCATGGCGCTTAAAGGAAGATCTACAACAGTTTAAAGCTAGAACACAAGGACATAAGATCGTTATGGGCTTAACAACCTTTAAAACGCTTAAAAAGCCACTCGCTGATCGACACACCATTATTGTTAGTTATCCAAATGAGGCAACTTTAGTTGATGATAACGTTAGTTATTGTCATGACTTCAAGCAATTCTTGATCGATAACGCTGATACAGAAGAAGAAATATTCATCTGTGGTGGGGCATCAATCTATGCTCAAGCACTACCTTATTGTCAAAAACTATATATTTCACTTGTTGATGGTGATTGGCCTGCTGATACCTGGCTTTCTCAATATGATCCAAACGACTTTGAAATCTTATCAACAACACAATACACTGACTTTAAAGTCATTGAATACCAAAAGAAGGCTTAATTGTCATGCGACTATTACTATTTTGGTTAAAGATCATTCCATATTTACCTTGGCTTTATTTCTCAGCTAAAAAGGCTGAGAAATTACCTTATGATCAAAGATATCCCATGCTTAAAAAAGCCGCTGCCCGTGTTGTAAAGACGATGAAGATCAAGATTGAAGTTATTGGTAAAGGTAATATTCCTCTTAAAGAAGGCTTTCTTTTTGTAGGTAACCATCAAGGTACTGCTGATGCGTTTATCTTTATTACAGCTTGTGATGTTCCAATTACAGCTGTAAGTAAAGCAGAAGGCGCTAAGATACCATTTCTATCTAATTGGTATAAAGCCATGGAAGTGATCTTTTTCAAGCGAGAAAGCTTAAAAGACGCTGTCAGAATGTCTAATCAATTAAGCGATTATCTTACAAGAGGACGTAATGTCATTATATTCCCTGAAGGGACTCGTTCTTTCTCACAAACAATGGGTGAATTTAGGGCTGGTTCATTGAAGGGTGCTGTTAAGGCTAAAGCTCCAGTTGTACCTTTTGCGCTTATAAATGCTTTTATTCCAGTTAATAGTAATCTAAAGCGTAAAACCGTAAAAGTAGTCTATTGTCAACCAATTCATTATGAAGAGTATCAAGATTGGTCTACTACGCAATTAGCTCAAGAGATAAAAGATCGTATTCAACAGATGATCGATCTTCACCAATAACCATATTTATAAATTAATGTTGCTGTATCATCAAGCTTTAACTTCATGTTATAATTAGCTAGGTGATAAAGTGACATTTTTAGTATCTATTGACAAATTTGCTGGGCCTTTAGATCTGATGCTCCATTTAATTAAGGAGAAAGAATTAGATCTTTTTGATCTTGACATGGATGTCTTGGTTGACCAATACATTGAATTTCTTAAAGCGATGGATCAGTTTCATTTAGAGATTGCTGGTGAATATTTGTCTGAGCTCGCTGGTTTATTAGAATACAAAAGTAGAGCACTATTACCAAATATCAAAGATAAGTATGTTGATGAAGAAGAAGATCCAAAAGAGAAGCTAGTTAGAAGACTAATTGAATATCAACGATTTAAAGATATTTCTAGTTTATTAAATGAACGATTTGACGAAAGAAATAAGCAATTATCAAAAGCTTTATCTTTTGAATTTGATGATATTATCCAAGATAATGATCTAAGTGAACTTAAAGGTAATCCTTATGATCTTATGAAAGCTATGAATAGGTGTTTAAGACACTTAGCGCTATCACAGCCCTTGCAAACTCGTAGTACGGTTACCGAAATGACAGTAGAGCAGGTAGTTGAGATCATTAGAGCTAATTTTGGCCAACACCATAAGGGATTTTCTTTAGATGAGTTAATAAAGAAGTGTTATGATCTCAATGAAGTGATCATTTCGTTCTTAGCTATCTTAGAGTTGATAAAGATCCAACAGTTGGTCTATCATATTAATGATTCAGATAAGATTTGGTTGAAATGGAGTAATAGTTATGCATAATGAAAAGATAAAAGCGATCATTGAAGGCTTATTATATGTAGTAGGTGAAGAAGGTATTACGAAAGAACAGCTATGTGCGGTTATTGATGTCCTTCCTTTAGAGATTGATCTATATATTCAAGAGTTGAAAGAAGAATATCAAAGTAATGATCATGGCTTTGAAATCGTTGACTACGCTGAAGTATATCGATTTGTATCAAAGACTAGTATTCATCCATATGTTGAAAAACTATTTAAGATGAATAGAAACAACTCATTATCATCGGCAGCGATTGAGACTTTAGCGATCATTGCTTACAAAGAACCAATCACAAGAGTAGAAATTGAAGAGATTCGTGGGGTTGGATGCGATTTAATGTTGCGAAAACTACAAATGCGTAACTTGATCAAAGAATTAGGAAGATCTGAAGCTCCTGGCAGACCGATACTGTATGGTGTTACCAAAGAGTTTCTTGATGTCTTTAAATTGGTAAGTTTGAAGGAGTTGCCTGATCTACCGAATTATGATAGTCTTTCTGATAGTGAAAATTTATTTGACTGATCATACAAAGCGTCTTAATGACGCTTTCTGAATTAATGGAGGATTTATATGGTAAGATTGCAAAAAGTTATAGCCGAAAGTGGTATTACATCAAGAAGAAAAGCTGAAGAAATGATAGCTAAAGGCTTGGTTAAAGTAGATGGTGTTGTTATCCAAGAAATGGGTTTTCAAGTGAAAAAGGGAGCCAAGATCTTAGTCAATGGTAAACCCATTCAAAGAGAAAATAAAGTTTATTATATCCTTAATAAACCAAAGAAATATATCTGTTCAAATGCGGATGAACATGATCGTCCAATCGTTACCGATTTGATCGAATGTGAAGAACGTATTTTTCCTGTAGGACGTCTTGATTATGATACAACGGGACTGTTGATCTTAACAAATGATGGTGATTTTGCGAATGAAATGACTCATCCTCGTTTTCATATACCTAAGGTATATGAAGCAGATATCAAAGGAATACTAACTACTGAGCATATCAAAGCTTTAGAAAAAGGAATAGAACTTGATGGTAAAATGACTTTACCATCTAAGATAAAGATCACAAATAAAGATTTCTTTAAGAAACAAACTACTCTTGATATCAGGATCAGTGAAGGACGTAATCATCAAGTTAAAAATATGTTTGAACATTTTGGATATGAGGTAACGCGATTAAACAGAAAACAATTGGGGTCATTAACGATCAAAGACCTAGCCGTTGGACAATCACGTAAATTGAAACCGTATGAAGTGGTCACATTAAGAGAACTAGCTAATCAAGGGAAGTAATCATGCAACAGTATTTTACAGATAAAACGATAACATTGAACCAACCGATCATACTATCAAATGAACAAGTTCATCATATTAGTAATGTAATGAGAATGGTTGAAAATGATGATATCTTGATCAGTGATGAAAATGCGATCTATTATTGTTCATTAAGATTTTCCCAGAAACAGACTACGGCTGTTGCTTATAAGATTTATGATCATAATAGTGAACATTTATTTAAGATCAACTTATATATGGCTTTGATCAAAACGGACAAATGGGAATTTGTGCTTCAAAAAGCTAGCGAACTAGGTGTTTGCAAGGTCATACCGGTCATTACAACCCGCACAATTGTTAAGTTGAATGATAACATCACCAAAAAACTTGATAGATGGCATAAGATTGCTCAAGAAGCTTGTGAACAAGCACATCGTATTAAAAGAGTTATCATTTCTGAACCAGTCAAATTAACTGATATTCCCTTTGAAAAAGATAAACTAAATATTATCGCTTATGAAAATGAAGAAGCTAATCATATCGGTAATATGCAGATTGATAAGGATGTTAATATCATTATCGGACCTGAAGGGGGCTTTAGTGATAATGAGATAAATACCCTTGTGAAGATGGGTTATCAAACGTGTTCACTCGGAGCTCGTATCTTAAGAGCTGAAACAGCAGCGCTTTACGCATTAAGCATAATTGGTTTAGGAAGTGATAAGATCATATGGAAAAAATAGTAAAGATTCTTGATACAACAGGTACTTCAACGTTCAATAGTGTAAACTCTTTTAAAGAAGACTATAAAATGATGAAGAAGAAATATGTTCAATATGGTATCGATCATAAAATTGCTAATGATCGTGATTTTTTCAAGATGGAAATCATCTATACAAGTATTTTAAACAAGGAAGCTTTTGAAAAACACTACGAAAAATTAAAGAATGATCTTTTTGATATCTGGGAACATTTTGAATACCAGGAAAGAAAAAAATGTATCGATAAAGAGATGTTAATAGTTAAAGACCAAACCAAGAAATTTTATAGCACCAACGGTAAAATTATCAGGATTGCTTTCTTTGATGAACTATTAAATTCACTATATGAAAATGAAATGATCATTTTTGATCTTCCGCAATATTTTAAGCTAGAGAAGAAATTTAATACGAGAATGATGGACGTTAATGAATATAAAGCAGAACCTTTTAAAGCAGGATTTAGCTCTTGTATCTTTCTTAGTGAGAATATTAATAGTTATGTTATATTTAACAAATATACCAAGAGTCTATATTACATGATCGACAATGTGAATTATCTCAAATTCCAATTTGATCGTCATAAAAATGATGAACACTTTACGATCGATCGGTTATTACCAATAAGTCAGGCAATCTTAAGTAAAGATCCCTTAAATGTGATTGATAAACTACAAGCAAGCCAATTATGTTCACCTTCAATTGACGCAAAGCTTACACGTTATCAACGATCTTTGTTAAAAAGAGGTTGATCATGATAAAGTTTGCGATTTTAACACTAGGTTGTAAGGTTAATCTTTATGAAAGTGAAAATTATGTTCAATCTTTAAAAGAAGCAGGATATATTGAAGTAGCCTTTAATGAACAAGCTGATATCTATATCATCAATACTTGTACTGTCACAAATACTGCTTCATCTAAAAGCAGACAAAAGATCAATCAAGCACGAAAACAAAATCCAAAAGCAATAATCTGTGCTGTTGGTTGTTTGGTTCAAATAGGTGATGAAAAGCTTGATCAGATTGATGATATTGACATTATGATTGGCTCAGCACATAAAGATCAATTAGTTTCATTAATAAACAAAGCATTGAGTGAAAATGAAAAATATCGAATAGTCGATGATGTTAGACAAAACAGTAATTTTGATGAATTATACGTTAGTAATTTCACTCATCATACGCGAGCTTTTTTGAAGATTCAAGATGGATGTGATCAGTTTTGTGCATATTGTATAATTCCCTACGCCAGAGGAAAAGAGCGTTCACTTGCACCAGATAAGGTCATAGAACAAGCAAAAAAGCTATTGACCAATGGTCATAAAGAGATTGTTTTATCGGGAATTCATACTGGTCGCTATGGTAAAGAACATCATACAGATTTAACTGCTTTGATCAAACAGTTACTGACAACTAGTATTTATCGTCTACGTATTTCATCTATTGAAATAACCGAGATTACAGATGAAATGATCTTATTGATCAAAGAAGATGATCGATTAGCGAAACACTTGCATATACCACTACAGTCTGGTTGTGACAAAACGCTGACTTTAATGAAAAGACCCTATGATACTGCTTACTTTCTTGATCGTATTCGTTATATTCAAAAGATGATACCAGATATTTCAATAAGTACTGATGTCATTGTCGGTTTTCCAGGTGAAAGTGAAGAGGATTTTATGAAAACACTCTCCTTTATCAAAGAAGTAAATTTTTCATTCTTACATGTCTTTCCATATTCTAAGAAGAGTGGTACAGTCGCTGCGCAGATGGCAGATCAAATAAGTAAAGATGTTAAAAGATCACGTGTCACACAGTTAATAAGCTTATCAGATAAACTGTATGAGACTTACCAAAAGACTTTTCTAGCTAAAGAAGTTGATATCATAATGGAAGCTGAAAAAGACGGAAAATGGATGGGACACTCAAGTCATTACCTACCTATTGAGATAGATAGTGATGAACTCTATCGTAATAAAGTTTATAATGTTAGTATAACGTCATATGAAAACTTACATTTATTGGGAAAGATAGTGGAGGTTTAGAAAATGTTACTGAATAAATTGATAGACAAAGCTCCAAAGATAAAGATTGAAAACTTATTTACTGATTCACGTTTAAAAGTAAATAGGGGAATGTTTTTTTGTATAAAAGGGATGATCAACGATGGACATCGTTTCGTATCAGAAGCGATCGCAAATGGTGCTGTTTGCATTGTTCATTCTGATGATCTTGAAGATTATGTTGATGATATCGTGTATATAAAAGTAGTAGACGTACAAGATATATTAGTGAAAGTAGCTGATAAATTCTATGATCATGTATCATCAAAACTAAAGCTTTTTGGAGTTACCGGTACCAATGGCAAAACATCCATCGCTATCACGATCAAAAGCATCTTAAACAAATATTTAACATGTGGTTATATTGGAACGATGGGTATTGAATACAATAACATCCATATGAGTACTGGTAAGACAACACCAGATATCTTATATATGTCAAAAACACTAAGCGATATGAATAAAGACAATGTAAAAGCGGTTACGATCGAAGTTTCAAGTCACGGGTTGGATCAAAGACGAATTGATGGTATTGAATTTGATTACGCGATTTTTACAAATCTTACTCACGAGCATCTTGATTATCATGGAACTATGGAAAACTATTTTGAAGCGAAAGCACGATTATTTACTGAACTTGATAGTTCAAAATGTGCGATCATCAACGTCGATGATGATTATGGTAAACGCCTTGTTAATATGACGGATGCTCGGGTAGTTACTTATGGAATTGATAATCCAGCGACTTATCAGGCACTTGATATCAAATTGGACTCTAAAAATACTTCCTTTACTTTAAGACACGCTAATGAAGATTATGCGATCTCCACAAATTTAGTAGCTAAGTTTAATATCTACAACCTTTTAGCGATCATCGCCGCCTTATATGAATCCGGCTTAGAAATGACGGCTATCATTGAAAGTGTCAAACGAATTGAACAGATTGAAGGCAGAGTAGAGATCGTTGATGAAGGACAAGCTTTTGATGTGATCGTTGATTACGCTCATACACCAGATGGCTTTATGAAAATCTATGAATACGCTAAAGCCATAACTAAAAAGGATAATAAGATCATAACGGTCTTTGGCAGTGCTGGGAAAAGAGATACTAAGAAACGTCCAAAACTGGGAAAGATAAGTCATGATTATTGTGATATTATCATCTTGACAGAGGAAGACCCCCGTAGTGAAAGTGTAATTGATATCTGTCGCGAAATCGCCAGTGAGATAGAAGATCGTTATGTTATCATTGAAAATCGTTATGATGCGATCAGACAAGCGATTGAAATGGCTAATACCAATGATACAATATTAATATTGGGTAAAGGGGATGAAGATTACCTCGCCCGCGAATTTGGTAATGATCCTTGGATGGGTGATGATAAAGCAGCACGGGATATCTTAAGGAAATACAACAATCAGGAGGAAAATGATGAAACCATTGAATAAGTATATTGATCACACATTATTGAAACCAATAGCGACTAAAGCGGAAATCGAAGAGCTATGCTTACAAGCCAAGCAATATGATTTCGCATCCGTGTGTATTAATCCATATTGGGTTAGTTATTGTAGTGAATTATTGAAAGAAACAGATGTTAAAGTATGTACTGTTATTGGCTTTCCACTTGGTGCTAGTTCATCTAATAGTAAATACCAAGAAGCACTACAAGCAGTAACTGATGGGGCTGATGAGCTTGATATGGTCATTAACATCGGTGCATTAAAAGATCGTAATACGATGCAGGTTGTAGATGATATCAGTATGGTCGTTAAAGCCGCTGAGGGGCGTATCGTTAAGGTAATTATTGAAACGTGTTTACTTACTGATGATGAAAAAACGCTTGCCTGTAAAGCCGCTATGAGCGCTAAAGCTAGTTTTGTGAAAACATCAACTGGTTTTTCTACCGGTGGAGCGACCATTGAAGATGTAAAATTAATGAAAAGTGTTGTTCAAGATAAACTTGAAGTCAAAGCATCTGGTGGAGTACGTAGCTTAGATGACATGATGGCCATGATCGAAGCTGGAGCGTCAAGGATTGGTACATCAAGTGGTGTTTCGCTAATTCAAGGACAAACTACTAACAAAGCTTATTAATCTTTCTAAAAGTGATCACTGATCACTTTTATTATCTTGATTTACTTTTATAAACATAGTACAATGTGAAAAGTGAGTGAAGAGATTATGGAAAAATGTGTGATAGCTAGTTGCATTTCTGATCACATTTCGCTATAATGTCATTGCTAAGTTCGGAAGGGAGGGTTGTATGTGCCGAGAATAGTATTAAAGGAAAATGAAGTCTTGGATGATGCTTTGCGTCGATTCAAACGTCAAGTATCCCGTAACGGAACCCTTGCCGAAGCGCGTAAAAGAGAATATTACGTCAAACCTGGCGTTGCTCGTAAATTGAAGTCAGAAGCCGCTAGAAAAGCTAGTCGCAAAAAGAAAAGATAAGAAACCCTGATAAGGGTTTTTTGTTTGATGTATGTTATAATATTTGAAAGATATAGATCAGAAGATCAAGGAGATATGTGTGGATTTAAGAGTACATAAAAATACCTTATCAATGGTGGATTCTTTATTAGACAGAAGGACTTATGTAAAGCCAATTCTTCCTTTTGTTATTCAAAAGCCAATTGTACCTGATTTTGTTAAAGATATCCCATTTGACAAAGCTAAACCAGAACAGGTAGGTATTAGTAGTGAAATCTTGAATCGATTCATCAATGAATTGGTTAATGATCACTCCACAAAGCTTCATACGATCATGATCATCAAGGATAATAAGCTTATATTTGATATACCTTTTTTTCCTTATGACCTTAATACATGGAATTATACCTTTTCGATGTCAAAATCGATCACTTGTTTAGCGATCGGGATGTTAATAGATGAGAAGAAACTTGATCTAAATGACGCTTTGATCAAGTATTTCGCGGATGATATGCCAACTTTTTATCGATTACGTTTTAAAGACATTACAATTGAACACTTATTAACGATGAGTACCGGTGTTACTTTTAGTGAATTGGGTGGTATCGCTTATGATGATTGGGTAAAAGCTTATGTAACGTCAAGTTTTAAGTTTTTTGTTGGGAGTCAATTTGATTATAATAGTATGAATTCTTATATGTTAGCAGCTATCATCAAAAAGGTCACTGGCTATAATATGATGGATTATCTGTATGAGCGTTTATGGAAGCCCTTAGACATTAAAAATGTCCATTGGGATAAATGTCCTAAAGGAATAGAAAAAGGTGGCTGGGGGCTTTATTTAAGCCCAATAGATATGGCTAAGATTGGCTTGTTGTATTTAAATAAGGGTAAATGGAATGATGTACAGCTTGTATCACAGAATTGGATTGATACGGTGACTAAATACCACATAAGTGTGTCTGATCGTTTTGGTGATTATGATTATGGATATCATGTATGGGTTAAAAGAAATGCAAATACCTATTTATTAAATGGGATGTTTGGTCAAAATGTGGTAGTCTTACCTGAATTAAAAACGATCATCGTTACTACGGCAGGTAATTCGGATAACTTTCAAACTAACATTTTCTTTAAGCTTGTTGATAAATACTTTAATTCAGAAATTTTGATCACTAAAAATAAGAAACTTGAGCAAGAGGCTTATGATATGTTGAACCAAACTCGTAATGAACTTGCTAAGTATCCTTTTGAAAAGACAAAGCCACTATTGACTGAGAAAATATTTAAGTTCTTTCATTTATTACCAAAAACAGATATTAATGATTCGGTTAATTTGATCGATCAACGCTCTTATCGTATCGATCAAGAGGAGAATAGGGGTATCAGTTTTGTGCCTTTATTATTAAGAGGTATCTTAAACAATCATACGATGGGCTTAAAAAGTGTTAGTTTTGAAAAAAGTGATGATATGTTAGTGATGAATATCGTTGAACACAACGCTATCTTTAATTTGCGATTGAGCTTATCAAGACAGGTTAAGCAAGAGATTAAATATCATGGAGATGTTTATCAAATTGTGACCACAGCCCAATTTGCTTATGATGAAGATGATAATATAGTACTTAAGATATGGGTCTACTTCACCGAATTCCCTAATATAAGACTGATAAAAATAAAATTTATTGATGATATAATAAAGATGGAGTTTGATGAACAACCAGGACTAGCATATCTTAAAAAGTCCTTTGATAAAGTTGACATGAACAGTAAAGAGATCAAGTTCCTTCAATTATTCAATAATAATCTGGATCTTGATTATATTAGATATAAAGTCAAAGATGTCCTAAACCCAATCGTCATTGGGCATAAACAAAACAAGGAGGATATAGATTGAAGCTTACAAAAGAGTGGGAAATACATGATCTTTCAGTTTTAGAGGAACTACAATTATTTGGTCCAAATGATAAACATCTAAGGCTTTGTGAAGAACTTTGTGGTGTCGATCTAACTTTTAGAGATAATAAGTTGATCGTTATCAATAGTTCAGTAGAAAAAACAGAAAAAGTTATCCAATTATTTAAGTCTTTGCTTGAAGAGATTCGATTAGGTAAAGAAATTGATGAAAGAGATATCCGTTATCTGATCGATCATAAAGTAAATCTGGTTGATATCGATCAAAAGATCAAACACAAACCAATTGGTAGAACAAACAATGGTAGATTGATCTATCCTAAAACAATTGGACAAACAAGACTCGTTAAATCATTTCATGATTATGATATAACCTTTGTGATAGGACCGGCTGGTACGGGTAAGACATATCTTTCGGTTGTCTATGCTTGTACCTTGTTAAAAAACAATGAAATCAACAAGATCATTTTAACAAGACCTGCTGTTGAAGCTGGTGAGAGCCTGGGCTTTTTACCTGGTGATCTAAAAGAGAAGGTTGATCCATATTTAAGACCAATCTATGATGCTTTAAATGACTGTTTGGGAGTTGAGCAGGTAGCTAAATTAATGGAAAAAGAAGTGATTGAAGTCGCACCACTTGCTTATATGCGTGGACGTACTCTAGATGATGCCTTGATCATTCTTGATGAGGCCCAAAACACAACTTTATTACAGATGAAGATGTTTCTGACTCGTCTTGGTTTTAAATCAAAGATGATCATTAATGGTGATATCACTCAAATTGATCTTAAAGATGGTCAATCAGGATTGATCAAAGCTAGATCGATCTTAGCTGATATCAAGGATATAAGCTTTATTGAACTTAATAGTAGTGATGTGGTTCGTCACCCATTAGTGCAAAAGATCATCGAAGCTTTTGGAAGGATTTAACAATGGAATATTCAATCGTAAACTTAACTAAGGAATCGATCGATCAATACAGTCAATATTTCCATGAAATATGTACTAAGATCAAACAGCTTCTTGTGTTGGATAAGAATTATAGTTTTAGTGTCATATTTGTGAGCGATAAAAAGATCAAAGAGATCAATAAGGAATATCGTAATATTGATAAGATCACCGATGTTATTAGCTTTGCGTCTTTAGATGAAGCCTTACCATTTGAGTTAACACAAGAAGAAATCGAACTTGGTGATATCTTTATTTCCGTTGCGGCCATCAAAAGACAGGCATTAGATTATGGTCATTCTACTACGCGTGAAGCAAGCTTTCTATTCACTCATGGCTTACTACATCTATTAGGCTATGACCACACCGAAATAAGCGAAGAGATACAGATGTTTAAACTGCAAGATGATGTATTAGATGGTATAATAAGTAGGTAAGGAAAACGTTTAACAGGAGGATAATATGGATTACAAAAATTTGATCGAAGAAGCTTTTAAAGCAATGGATAATGCTTATGCCCCATATTCAAACTTTCATGTAGGGGCTTGTGTAAAATGTAAAGATGGAAGACTATTTTATGGTGCCAATATTGAAAATGCAAGTTATGGCGCTACTAACTGTGGCGAAAGAAGTGCCATCTTTGCGGCGTATTCTTGCGGGTATCGTCAAGGGGATATTGAAGCGATCGCTATTGTCAGTGATGGTAAGCGGATTGCTGGACCATGTGGTATTTGTCGCCAAGTACTATCAGAATTATTAAATGAAGATACACCGATCGTTTTAGCGCTCAAAGATCAAACCCAAATCATGACAATCAAAGAGTTATTGCCGTATTCATTTGGTAAAGAAGATTTAAAATGACATTTAAATCCGGTTTTGTTGGAATAATAGGTAAACCTAATGCTGGTAAATCCACTTTGTTAAATACGATAATGGATGCTAAGGTGGCTATTACTACCCATAAGGCACAAACTACCAGAAATACGATCAGGGCGATCAAAACTACTGATGATTATCAGATTATCTTCGTTGATACACCAGGGATTCATGATCCAAAACATGAATTGGGTCGTCAGATGAATAAACAAGCGTATAGTACGATCAGTGGAGTTGATCTTATCTATTACATCGTTGATGGTACTAAAAAGGTTAATAGCGCCGATAAGAAAATATTGAGAGCGATAAAAAACGCTAATGTACCTGTCTTTTTGATCGTTAATAAATTGGATCTATTAAATGAGAGTCAAAGATATGATAGTTTATTAGAATGGGAAAAATTCGATGAATTTGCGGAGATCATACCGATATCAGCATTAAAACAAAAAAACATCGATAATCTTTTTAACGTAACATTAAAATATCTAAATGATGGAGTGATGTATTATCCTAAAGAACAAACCCATGATTATCCAGAAGAATTCTTGATCACTGAGATAATAAGGGAAAAGATATTAACATCAACTAATGAAGAAATACCACATAGTGTAGCGGTAATTGTGGAAAAGATAGCGTATAAAAATGATGTTATGATCATTAATGCGGTTATCTATGTTGAACGTGATAGCCAAAAGGCGATCATTATTGGGAAAAATGGTTCTATGATCAAAAGAGTTAGTACTTTAGCTCGTCAAGATTTCGAATATCGCTTTGGTTGTAAAGTATATTTAGAGATATTTGTGCGTGTTGAGAAAGATTGGCGTAATAAGATTAAACAATTAGCAGAACTTGGTTATATCATGGAGAAGAATTAATGAATGACAAAAGTGAAGGGATAGTTCTTAAGCAGAGTGATTTTAAAGATAATGATTATCTCTTAACGATCATTACTCCAGATCATGGTTCGATCAGATTGATCGCAAGAGGTGCTAAAAAAAACAATAGTAAAAATAGTTACGCTTGTTCACCATTAACGCTAGCTGATTTCATATTTGATCTTAAAGAGGCATCACTAAGTCTTCTTAAAAACGTGACTGTTGTTAATACTTATAAAAACATCAGGAACGATCTTGAAAAGATTGCCATCGCTAATCTTATGGTCGATATCATCAATGATATCACCAAAGAAACGGATGGAGATCTACAGATAACGCAGATCATCTATGATCTATTGAAGGGTTCCTTATTGTACTTAAATGATCACAATCATCATAATATCGTCTTGGGTGTATTTATCAGTAATGTCTTAGATGTAATGGGTATTAGTCCTCAAGTTGATGGATGTTGTAACTGTATGAGTCCCAAGGTAGTTAGTATTTCACTTTCAAGTGGTGGGTTTGTATGCCAAAACTGTGGTGGGGATCAACCTAAATATGATATTGATCATCTTAAGAAATTTCGTTTGTTAAATAAAGCAAAGCCAGAGAATTTAAAGATATTAGAAGACTATGAACCATTTGATTTCTCACTTGTAGAGATCTTATATCGTTTTTTAGAAGAGTATGCAGATATGCATTTAGCTAGTTGGAAATTTTTAAATGAGATCATGATCAAGAATTAATGATTATTGATTTGACAAATGATTAGCATAGTGATAAATATAGTAAGATAAAGGGAGATAGGCATGTCAGTAAACGATAAATTCAGTTTTGAAAAAATAGTAAATCACTTACGTAATAATGGTTTCGTTTATCAAGGATCAGAGATATATGGGGGCTTATCCAATACTTGGGATTTTGGTCCTTTAGGTATTACTTTTAAGAATAATATTAAAGAAGCTTGGCGTTATCATTTTATTCAAACAAATCCATATAATGTTGAAATTCAATCAGCGATCTTGATGAACCCACAAGTGTGGGTAGCTAGCGGTCATTTAAAGACCTTTGCGGATCCATTAATGGATTGTCGTAAATGTAATACCCGCCATCGCGCAGATCAATTGATTGAAAATGTCAGTGGCAATACCGTAAATCCAACAGGCTGGTCTAATCAAGCGATGATGCAGTACATCAAAGACAATAACGTTGCTTGTCCTGATTGTGGGGCTCATGATTTTACCGATATTAGACAATTCAATCTTATGTTTAAGACATATCAAGGTGTTATCGAAGATTCGAAAAGCTCTTTATATCTAAGACCAGAGACGGCTCAGGGTATGTTTGTCAATTTTAAGAATGTTCAACGTTCTTCTCGAAAGAAGATTCCATTTGGGATTGGTCAAATTGGTAAGTCTTTCCGTAATGAAATAACTCCTGGTAATTTTATTTTTAGGACTCGTGAGTTTGAACAGATGGAACTTGAGTTTTTCTGTAAACCAAATGAGGATCTTGAGTGGTATCAATATTGGAAGAAGTTTTGTCTTGATTGGCTGTTAAACCTTGGAATCAAGGATGAACATTTAAGATTAAGAGAACACACTAAAGAAGAACTTTCTCATTATTCAAAAGGTACTAGTGATATCGAATATGCTTTCTCTTTTGGTTGGGGAGAAATCTGGGGAATAGCTGATCGGACAGATTATGATTTAGCCTGTCATCAAAATGAAAGCAAACAAAGTTTAGAATATTTTGATAATGTGACTAATGAAAGGTATTTACCTTATTGTATTGAACCAGCAGTAGGGGTAGAAAGATTGTTTTTAGCTTTTATCAGTGATGCTTATGATGAAGAAGTCGTTAATGAGGGTGATATCAGAGTCGTGTTAAGATTACATCCGCAACTCGCTCCGATAAAGGCTGCGATCTTACCGTTAAGCAAGCAATTAAACGAACAAGCCAAAGAAATATATATGGAGTTAGCCAAACATTTTCCTTGTGAATATGATGATACAGGAAGTATTGGTAAAAGATATCGTCGAAATGATGCGATCGGAACACCATTTTGTATCACCTTTGATTTTGATTCATTAGAAGATAATGCCGTAACCATTCGTCATCGTGATACGATGGAACAAGTAAGAATACCGATAAGTGATGTAAAAACATATATTCAAGACTATTTACAGTATTAAGGAGATTAGATGGTTCGCTTAAGCGATAAAGTGATCAATGATGTTAGGAATAAAGCGGATATAAGTGAGATAATCGGACATTATATACCGCTGATCAAAAAAGGCAAAAGCCTGACAGCTGTTTGTCCGTTTCATGATGATCATAACCCATCTTTATCCATTTCATCTGATAAACAGATCTATAAATGTTTTGTTTGTGGTAATGGTGGTAATGTATTTACTTTTGTACAAAACTTTGAAAAGACATCGTTTATTGATGCTGTTATCAAAGTCGCTGAGCATTATCATATCGATCTAGGAATAAAAAGTAATGATCTTGAATCAGATCGGTATGATGAACAAACGCGGAATTACTTTAAGATCTTAAATGAAGCTATTGCTTTTCAACAATATCAACTAAACTCAGAACAAGGTAAAGATATTCTGGCTTATCTTAAAAAGCGTGGGTATGATGAATCGATCATTAAAGAGTTTATGATTGGTTATAATCCATCAAAAGATAACTTAACTAAATTTCTTAAAGCCAAAGGTTACATTGATAAAGACTTAGTTGCCCTAAACCTTTCACGTCTTGATGATGATCATTTAACTGATGTATTCGCTGATCGCATCACATTTCCAATCTTTGATCGTTTTGGTAGTCCGATCGCTTTTACAGCCCGTACAACTGTAGCTGGTTTTGAACCAAAATATATTAACAGTACCGAAACTAAGTTATATACTAAAAGTAATGTACTTTATAACTATCACAAAGCCTTAAATACAGCTCGAAAAGAGCATTTAGTATTTGTCGTTGAAGGGGTTACAGATGTAATCGCGTTGTTTAAAGCGGGATTTAGCAATGTTATCGCTACCCTTGGTACAGCGATGTCTAAACAACAGATTCAATTGATCAAACAGTTAACTCTAAATGTCGTTTTATGTTATGATGGTGATAAGGCTGGACAAGCAGCCAATTACAAAAATGGTAAATTACTAAGTGAAGTTGGACTGAATGTTTCGATCATCGCCAACGATACCCAAAAAGATCCTGATGACATCATTCGCGACGAAGGAGTCGATAGATTAAAAGCGATCCTAGCTAAAAGATATAACTGGATCGAATTTGTGATGGATCATCTTAGTATCAATTATGACTTGCATAATTATTCGCAGAAGAAGGCTTATGCTTTAGAGATCATCAAAGAGATATCAAAACTAAAAGATCGTTTTGATCAAGAGACTTTTCTCAAAAAACTTGCCACATTAACTGAATTTGATCAAAGTCTGTTGAGCGATATGGTCAAAGGTGAAACTAAAACGGTTGCTATTGTGAAAGAAAGACCACAATATCCTGTTCATAAAAAAATGATAAACGGGCGGTTACGTGCCGAATATGAAATACTCTCGCAATTACTTAATAGTATGGAAGCTTGTAATTTCTTTATTGAGCAAATTGGCTTTTTACCAACAGACATAAACAATCAACTAGCAATGTTGATCTTGGAGTATGTTAGAAGAAATGAGAAGATTGAAGTAGCGGATTTTATCAGTTATATCGATAATGATGAACTAAAAGACCTTACTTTAAATTTGATCGATTGGGAATATCTACCTAAAGATTTTAACAAGAACGCTCTATTTGATGCCTATAATAAGATTAAGATTAGTTTGATCGACGAGCAAGTATTAGATCTGAAAAGACAACAGAATCTAAAGACAGCTATGGATGATAAAAGAAAGATAACTAATGAAATCTTAAGACTGAAAAAAGAGCGTAATAGTATTCAAGATAGCCTTATGAAGGAGGAAGTATGAAATTATTTAAAACCCTAGAAGAAATAAAGGAACAGTTTAAAAAGGATTATAAGAAAAATGGTAGGATATATCAAAAAGATATAATGGAAGCTCTTGAACATTTAGATCTTGAAGATGCTGATTCGATCGAATTATATAATTGGTTTAGTGATGAAAAGATCAAGATCACTGAAGACGAGGATATTGAAGAGATTGATGATGAAGTCGATGTTGATAAGATCTTAAGCGATGATATTGAAGAAGATCTTGAAATCTTTGAAGATGACAGTGATGAAGATAGTGATGATGAAATTACAGCAGTAAAGATGATGAACATCGAAGCTGATTTTGCGAATTCTAGCTACACAAAGATAAATGATACAGTCAAGATGTACTTAAAAGAAATAGGCAGAGTATCTCTTTTGACTGCTGATGAAGAACCAGATATTGCCAAGCGTTCACAAGAAGGCGATGAAGAAGCTAAAAATCGTTTAATATCCGCTAATCTAAGACTCGTTGTTTCAATCGCTAAAAAATACGTCGGACGCGGCATGTTGTTTCTCGATTTGATCCAGGAAGGTAATATGGGTTTGATCAAAGCGGTTGAGAAGTTTGATTATACCAAAGGTTTTAAGTTTTCAACGTATGCGACATGGTGGATCAGACAAGCGATCACAAGAGCTATAGCCGATCAAGCAAGAACGATTCGTATACCTGTTCATATGGTCGAAACGATCAATAAATTAACAAGAATACAAAGACAATTAGTTCAAGAATTAGGTAGAGACCCATCTGCAGAAGAAATAGCATCGAGAATGGAAAACGTTACTCCTGAAAAAGTAAGAGAAATCCAAAAGATCGCATTAGATCCTGTATCACTTGAAACACCAATTGGTGAAGAAGATGATTCTCACTTAGGTGATTTTATCGAAGACAAAGATGCTTTATCACCTGATGAATATGCAAGTAATCAATTACTAAAAGATGAGATCAATATGGTTTTAATGGGTTTAACTGAGCGTGAAGAAAAAGTCTTGAGATTACGCTTTGGTCTGTATGATGGTCGCACTAGAACGCTGGAAGAAGTAGGTAAAGAGTTCAATGTGACTCGCGAGCGAATCAGACAAATTGAAGCTAAAGCACTTCGTAAACTTAAACATCCTACAAGATCAAAAAGATTAAGAGATTTTGTAGATAAAAACTAATGATATCTAACAGATTATCCTCAATCGCATCACTTGTTAAAAAAGACATGGTTGTCGCCGATATTGGTAGTGACCATGCTTTTTTACCTATTTATTTGATGGAAAATAAGTTAGCTTTAAAAGTATACGCTAGTGATAATAAAAAAGGACCACTTAATCAAGCTAGAAATAATATTGAGCAAGCAATGTTAAATGATCAGATCAATACTTATCTTTCCGATGGATTAGATGATCTACCACAGGATGTCGATATCATAATTATTGCTGGTATGGGTGTAGATACGATCATCAAAATTTTAGATAAACACTTAGATAAACTAAAGCACATCAAACAACTTATTGTTCAACCCAATAACAATGTTTTTTTAATGCGACAATGGGTCAACGACAAACAATTCTTAATCGAAGATGAACTTTTGATAAAAGAATATAAATATTATCAAATACTAGCCATCAATCCACAAATAAAAGCTAAATATAGTGACAAAGAGATTTATTTTGGACCAAGACTACTTGAAAAAAATGATGATACTTTTAACAAATATCATCATGATATGTATCGAAAACTAAAACAACTTTACGACAGTCATCCCCAAAAGAAGATGAGTTTCGAAGACCAATTATTAATCGATTATTTTAAATGATCTTATCGATAACCTCTGGTATTGCTTGTTGATGAGTGTAGTTTTTTAGAAAGCTGATTACCTGATTAGTCAAAGCAGTAGGGGTACTAGCACCACTGGTAACCGCAACGCTTTCAACTTGGATGAGATCCTTTTTATCAATCTGTTTGACGGATTCGATCAATCGAACTTCCTTACTGTGTAATTGAGCAAGTTTAGCCAAGTTTAGAGTATTATTACTATGAGGATCACCGACTACATAAGTAAGATCAGTATCTTCCATATTAATGATAGCCTCTTGACGAACACGGGTAGCTGAACAGATTTCTTCATAAATTTCGGCGTTGGGATATCTTAATTGAATATGTTCATGTAACATGATAATATCAATAATACTCATGGTTGTTTGATTAATGACCATGATCTTGTTATTTGTAAGGTTTAATTGATCAATATCTTGGATACTGGTTATTAAATGTAATCGATCACTAAGATCAAGTACTGATTCAGCTTCAGGGTGGCCTTTTTTACCAATATAGAGGATCTCGTAGCCATTTATGGCGAATTCCTTGATGATATCTTGGGTTTGTCTTACATCGATACAAGTTGCGTCGATGATTTGTAGTCCTTTAGCTAATGCTTTTGCGTAGACGGCAGCACTTACTCCGTGAGCACTAAAAATAACAATACCCGTATCAATTTTATCTAAAAGTGAGAGTCTTGTCGCATTAAGATCATCAAGAGTGGTTATGCCCATCTTAAATAGTTCATTAACAACGTGTTGATTATGTACTAAACGACCTAATATATAGATATCTTTATCAGGATATTGTTCTTTTGTTTTCTTAGCGATATTGATCGCATTTATGACACCTTTACAATAGCCGCGAGGCGTTATACTTATTACTTTCATTTGATCACCAATACCATTATAATATATTTTGTGTTTCAAGATATTAATTTGTATAATATTAACGGAGGAATTATATGAAAAATAGTACACCAAATGGTTTCAATGATATAACTAAACGTTTTTTAGAGATAAATCGTTTCAAGACTTTGACCGAAATTCAGCAAAAGGCAATCCCTTTGATCTTAAAAGGGCATGATATCATAGCTGTTTCGGCAACCGGTACTGGGAAAACGCATGCTTTTTTAATCCCACTGCTTGAAATGATCGATGTGTCTGTTGAAAACATCCAAGCTGTCATTACGGCACCTACCAGAGAATTAGCTTCACAGATCTATAAAAATGCTGTATTGATGAAAGAGGTTGAACCTTTACTTAATATCAAATTGATCAGTGGTGGAACAGATCGCCAAAAAGTAAATGAACAGTTAAAGACTCAACCACATATCGTGATCGGTACACCAGGTAGGATCAAAGACTTATTTTTAAATGATGAATCATTACTGGTCAATACCGCTAAGATCATGATCGTTGATGAAGGAGATATGACTTTAGAGTATGGCTTTTTAGATGATATTGATGCTATAGCTGGTAAAATGAGTGATCGGTTACAGATGTTAGTCTTTAGTGCAACGATACCGCAAGGATTAAGACCATTTTTAAAGAAGTATATGCAAAATCCTAAGACGATTCGAGCTAGTGAAGATCTCAATTTTGATCCACAGATCAATCATGTCCTTGTTCCGTGTAAACATCGTGAGTATTCACAAACTTTGTTAAATATTCTGCCTGGTTTCCAACCATTTGTTTGTTTGATCTTTGCTAATACAAGAGTTTTAGCGAAGGAAACAGCTGATATCATGCGTGGGAAAGGGTATCGCGTGCTTGAATTACATGGTGATCTCCTTGCTAGAACACGTAAACAGGCTCTAAACAGTCTTAATAATCGTGAGTATCAATATGTAGTCGCAACGGATATCGCTGCACGTGGCCTTGATATCGACTCTATAACCCATGTTGTATCATTAGGCTTCCCGTCTGATCTAAGTTTCTATGTACATCGTAGTGGTAGAACAGGAAGAAGTGGAAGAGAAGGAACGTGTTATGCTTTATATCGCGAAGATGATGAAAGAAATGTCCGTTTATTGATTGAAAAAGGCATTAAATTTGATCATTTGATTTACAAAGAAAATCAATGGGTACAACTAAAACCTTTTGGATTTAAGCGTCAAAGACCAAAAACAGAACTTGATAAAGATATCGCAAAAGTTGCTAATCGTAAAGAGAAAGTTAAGCCTGGTTATAAAAAGAAAAAAGAAGCTGAAATAGCTAAATTAAAACAAAAGAAGAAACGTGAGATCATTAAGAAATCCATTCAAGAACAAAAAAAGGGTAGAGCTAAACAAAAGCAAATAGAAAAGAACAATCAATAAGATTGTTCTTTTACTAATTGATCAATTTCTTTGATCAATTCATCGTATATTTGATCTTGAGGTATCTTTCTAATAACTTTACCTTTTTTAAAGAGAAGTCCTTCATTTTTACCACCAGCAATGCCGATATCAGCTCGTGATGCTTCTTGTGGTCCATTTACAGCACAACCCATGATCGCTACTGTTATATCAGCATGTATATTGTTTAGATATTTCTCTACTTTGGCAGCGATCGGCAACATATCATATTGGATCCTACCACAGGTTGGACAACTGATCAGATTTGGTACTTTATCGATCAAATCAAAGCATTTTAGTAATTGTTTACCAATTTTCATCTCATCAACTGGATCACAACTGGCACTGATACGAATAGTATCACCGATTCCTTGAGATAGTAAAGCACCTAAGGCAGCGGATGATTTTATCGCCGATATATCATAAGTTCCAGCTTCTGTAACACCTAAATGAAGAGGGTAATCATAACGTTGAGCAGCTAATTCATAAGTTTTGATCGTTAACATGACATCACTTGATTTGTAAGAAATAATGATGTCCTGAAAATTAAGACCTTCGAGTAGGTCAATGTGTTTTTGAGCACTTTCGATCATAGCTTCATGTGTGGGTCCACCATACTTATTTAACAACTCTTTCTCCAAAGAACCGGTATTTATACCGATACGGATGGGAACCCCATTATACTTACAAGCACTTACTACTTCTTTAACTTTATCTAGTGAGCCTATATTACCAGGATTCAATCGTATCTTATCGATCCCATTTTCAATGGACATAAGGGCTAATTGATGATCAAAATGAATATCGGCGACTAAAGGAACTACCACTCTTTTTTTAAGTTCTTTAATAGCTAGAGCATCATCTCTATCAAATATAGCGAATCTGACTAATTCACAGCCAGCTTCTACTAGATCATTGATCTGTTTTACAGAAGCATCAATATCTTTAGTCTTGGTATTGAGCATCGATTGTAAGACAACTCTATTTTGATTACCTATGATTAAGTTTTTAACTTTCACAGCTCGGGTTTTTGTTCTTGTGTACATTTTATCATTCCTTCTTTAAATTATTGTATCACAAAAATAGATTACTTCTTTCATATAAATATCAATGAAATTATATTATAATTGAACTTAGGAAATTGATATGAAACTTATAAACCGTCAAAGAACTACTGAAAAAAGAAACAAGATAAAGCAACATAGTGATCAAGATCATAATGTTGTCTTTGAAACAGAATTAACGATATCTAGAAGAATGAAAGTGATTGGAGTTGCTATCGTAGCTTTAATGAGCATTCTTTTGGGCAGACTATATTATATTCAAATACTAAGCCAAGAAAGCTATAGCCTAAAATTGGCTAGTTATACAAGTAGATATCGCAGTGTTACAACTCCAAGAGGAGAGATCCTTGATCGTAACAATAATCTTTTAGTTACTAATCGACAAGTCGTTGATATTGTCTATTATCCAGCAAAAGGCGCAACTGTTAATACCGAATGGGAATTAGCTGAGCGATTTACTAAGACATTTTCAGTAAGTGGTGATAGCTTAACGACTCGTGATCTGAAGGATCTATTTATCTTTTTAAATGCTAGTGAAGCAACCGCTAAGATAACAGATGAAGAGTGGCAAAAATACTATAATGGTGAACTTAGTGACAATAACATATATTATCTTAAGTTGAATCGGATAACACAAGCTGATCTTGATAGTCTAGATAACCAAAAACGAGATATTTGGAGTGTTTATACATTAATGAAATCAGCTAATGTTAGTCAATTCGCTGTGGTCAAAAGTGATGTCACATTTGATGAAGCTTCTTATTTTTTAGAGCACAATGAAGACTTTAGAGGTTTTGACATCACAATCGATTGGCAACGTGAATATAACTATGGTAGTACATTAAGAAATTTATTTGGTTCGATCACATCGACTAAAACGGGATTACCCTCAGAAAGATTAAATTATTATTTAGCTCTAGATTATTCTCGAAATGAAAAGGTTGGCAGATCTGGATTAGAATTACAATACGAAGATCTTTTAAGTGGAGAAAGATCTTTATATAATCTTTCATACAATGAAGATGGTCTAGCTATTTTAGATGAAATATCGAGTGGAACACGGGGTTATGATCTAAGATTAGCCATCGATGTCGAATTACAGACCAAGATTGAAGAAATTGTGATTAACACGTTTACTGAACATGAAACAAATCAATATCGTAAATACTGGAATACGACGTATGTCGTTGTCATGGATCCAAATACGGGAGATGTATTATCACTGGTTGGTATTAAAAAGACAGATAATGGTTATTATAGTGATCCAGTATCCACTTATACTGAAAGTGTTGTTATTGGCTCTTCAGTAAAAGGAGCCACTTTATATATGGGACTTGATACTGGCGTGATAAAAAAGGGTGAGTATATCACTGATCAACCCATAAAGATCAAGGATACACCTCTTAAATCATCATATAAAAACTTAGGGCGGATCAATGATCTACAAGCTTTATCATTATCAAGTAATGTTTATATGTTTAATATCGCCATGCGTTTAGGTAAGGCAAATTATCAATATGATCAACCATTGAATATTAATGCGACTGCATTTGATACTATGAGAAATTACTTTAGTCAGTTTGGTTTAGGTGTGGTAACGGGAATTGATGTCCCAAATGAGGGTGTTGGTTATCAGGGTAATTCAGTATTAGCAGGACATCTACTGGATTATGCTATTGGACAGTTTTCAACTTATACTCCCATCCAAATGGCTCAGTATGTCTCTACGATAGCCAATGGCGGTTCATTAATGAAGCCTAGGATCTTAATCGAAGCTTATTTCCCACAAACAGAAACGATAGCTTATCAAAACAGCGTAACAGTCTTATCGACTTTGGATAATTCTGAGGCTATCAAACGAGTTCAAGATGGTTTTAGAGCTTGTGTAACTGATGGTCTATGTAAAGCTTATCTCAGTACTGTTGATGTAGCTGTTTCGGCAAAGACTGGTACGGCTGAAAACACCGTAAGTGGTAATAGTAGTATTGCATCACCCAACTCAACATTGATTGCTTATGCACCTTCAAATAAGCCTGAAATCGCTATTGCCTGTGCTGCCGTCAATGCTTGGAATGACAAGACACAGACAAATATCTGTCAAAAGATAGCTAGTGAGATATTTAATACTTATTTTAGTAAATAATTGTAAGTAAAAATATTGGTATTTTTGATACAACCATGATATAATCATATCGCTTGGGAGGATTATTATGCGCGAAAAATTAATGTTCAAGTGTTCAACATGTGGCGAAGAAAACTATCTCGGATCTCGTAATAAACGTAAAAACCCGGAAAAAATGGTTATTAAAAAATATTGTCCACGTTGTAATAAAATGACAGAACACAAGGAGAAAAAATAGAAAAGGCCGTTAGGCTTTTTTTATAATACAATGATGAAAATTCAAACAATTAAAGTTGGAGTTTATCGAACAAACTGTTACTTAGTAATCGAAAATGATCATGTGATCGTGATTGATCCAGGATCAAGAGCCACAAAGATCCTAGCTGAGATAGAAAATTTATGTGTTGATGCTATCTTATTAACTCATGGACATCTTGATCATATTGGGGCAGTAGATGAAATAGTTAAAGCTAAACATTGTCCTGTTTATTGTCACACTGATGAAGTAGCGATGTTAACTGATCCGGTATTGAATTGTTCTAAAAATAATAAGATTACAGCCAATTCAAAAGTCATAACGATCAATGAAGGTAGGATATTTGTTGGTGACTTTATTATTGATGTACTTCATACGCCAGGACATACTAGTGGTTCTGTAGTCTATCAGATCAAGGACTACCTATTTACAGGAGACACTTTATTTAAAAACAGTGTAGGAAGAACAGATCTACCAACAGGTAGTGCAAATCAACTTAAACACAGTCTTCAACTCTTTAAGACATTAGATGATGGTCTTAAGATATACCCAGGACACGAAGAAAGTACTTATTTGAAAACAGAATTGATCAATAATCCTTTCTTAAGATAAGACCAAATAGGTCTTTTTTTTTAGGAAGTATTGATTCTTTCTTCTATTATTAAATGATGATACCACATGATAAATTAAATAGATTGCTCTATCTCGCTTTTAAACATCAAGCAACGGATATTCATATGAAATACGATAACGACAAATTAAGGGTTGAACTTAGAACGATGAGTGGTTTCACTGATATATCATGTGTTGATTTTGATATTGATCTGTTTAATTATATCCAATACATCGCTAATCTTGATCTGGCTGATGCTAATCGTCCACAAACAGGGACATTTCAATACGATTATCTAAGTGAACTGATCTTTTTAAGATTTGCCATAATCAGATCCGCTAATCAATTGAGTGGTGTCTTACGTATTCTCTATCAAAAAGTGATCAAAGAGAAGATAAGCAATTTTAAACATCAAGATCGTTTATTTAATAATGTTATTAAACAAAAAAGTGGTTTGATCATATTATCAGGACCAACAGGAAGTGGGAAGACATCTACAGGCTATGCTTTATTAAAAAAGATGCGCTCAAAAAGAATTTACACAATAGAAGACCCAATAGAAATGTTTATTGATGATATCATCCAAATACAAGTTAATAAAAGACAAGGATTAGATTATGAAGCGGGGATCAAGCAGTTAATGAGACATGATCCCGATGTTATTTACATTGGCGAGATAAGAGATGAATCAGAAGCCAAAATGGCTGTTAGGAGTGCTTTAACTGGGCATTTAGTTTTAACAACGATTCATGCTAAAGATTGTTTTGGAGTTATCCAAAGAATGAAAGATCTTGATGTAAATATGTATGACTTTTATCAATCAGTTATCTTTATCGTCAATCAAAGATTAATTCCAAGATTATATCTGAAAGAGAGAACCGCTATCTATGAAACGTTGGATCATGAAGATATTAAATATGTTCAAGCAAACAACCTTTTACCAAAAGATTTTAAAAATTTACAATATTATCTACAAAAAGCTAAACAAGAACGGCTTATTAGTTTTAAAACAGAAATCTAATCTATGGGAAGATTTTTCTCTATATACGCAATTGATTAGTTCAGGTATGAATGTTCAAATGATTCAAGAAGTTTTTGATCAAGATTTTCAAAGTATAAATAAACGTTTTACATTATTGACAAACGAATATCAATCAATGAAATTAGAGATTGGTGAATTAAAGATGAATCGTTTTATCTTAGCCAAACATATTTATCAAAATAACATCAAAGATAAAACGATAAAGCTCATTCTCTATCCATTAATATTACTTATGATCTTATTCTTTCTTTTAATCATATTTGATGTTTATATCATTCCCGGATTGGTTGATGTCATGATTATCTTTAACAACAATCTACAACTGATCACATTTTTTAGCTATTTTGTAAGATTCATTATCATAGTTTATGTCTTGATCATGATTTGTTTTTGGATGTTAGTTTATCGAATAAAGAAAAGACCATACAGCTTTTATTTACAAGCTTTAAATAGAGGTTATTTTAAATTGGTCGTCGAGCACTATTCCATGCAATTTGCTAGTTACTATTTGATCTTACTAAAGCAAGGGATCAATACCAAACAGTGTTTTACACTTCTATCGAAGATTAAAGATAATAAGATACTATTATCAATTACCAAACAATGTATTGAAAACTTTCAACAGGGTGAAGATATGGTATTTACGATAAATCAGTTACCATTTGATAAAACATTAAAGAAATTCTTATTAACAGGATATACAACGGGTACAACCCAAATACTACTTGATGAATATATTAATCTGGCTGATAAAAGATTCTTCTTACAATTAGGGAAATGGGTTAAAACGCTTCAATTTGTAATATACGTGATCATAGGTATCTTTGTGATTACACTATATCGAATACTGTTATTACCGATGGAAAGTTTAACTTTTTGAAAGGAGATCATATGAAAAAAGGTTTTACTTTATTAGAAATGGTTATTGTTTTGATGGTAATTGGGGCCATATTCTTATTGATGATACCAAACATTACTAGAGTATTAGGTATGGTTAATGAAGAAAGCTGTGAAAATCAATTAAAGATAGTTGACACTGCGATCATTGAGTATCAGATCATTAATGACGAAATGCCGAATTCAGTATCAGATCTAATTTATGAAGAATTACTGACAGAAAAACAGACTGAATGCAAAGATGGTAGAAATATAGAAATAAATGATGGCAAAGCTGAGGTCAATTAAAGGTTTTGCTTTACTTGAAACAATGATCGTTTTATTGATCATAAGCACGTTATTACTTTCAACGCCTTATCTATACCAAAAAGACCTAGAAGTCTATGAAATGATATCGGATTATGCTTATCAACAGTTTCTAGCGATAAAACATATTGAAAAAAGAGCGTTTCATGTTGACCATATTTATCATTATTATCCGATTACTTTTAATGAAAAGGGGAATATAAACTTAAGCCAAACGATAACATACAAGAATAGATTTAGCGAAAGATCTTTGGTCATATATTTAGGAGGAGGTCGTATTGAGATTAAATGATAAGGGTTTCTTATTGATTGAAGCGTTATTTTGTTTATTGATCATTTCACTATTAACTATATTATTATTAGCCATGTATCAAACAGAAAAGAGGATTGATACATATGAGAAAGATGTATTTAAAGAAGAGTGGTTATACATTATTAGAGACAATGATCGCACTTATGATCAGTAGTCTAGTTTTTCTATGCATATATCAAATAACCCAGATGTTATCTTACATCGATCTTTATGATCAGCATCTTCAAGATATTAATGGTATATTGCAGCTCAAACAAACCCTTAATTTGGGTTCAAATATTGAAATTAGTACTGATGAGATTGGTTATGATTTCAAAGAAGATCACTTTACGATCAATTTGACCAATAATCGGCTTATCATTCAACCAGGCACAAACATTATACTAATAAATATAGATCACGTTGAGTTTATTGAAGATGATCTGGGATTAGTGATCGCTTATCAAAGAGGTGATAATATTTATCACAGGAGAATATATGGGTGATCAAAAAGGATTCATATTATTAGGCGTTTTAGTATTCATGTTGTTTTTTGTCTCGATATTTACTGTGTTTTATACTACTGCTGGAAGATACATATCCGTATTAAATGATTATCATTATGTCTATGATCGTTTAGAGTTAGAACATACAATTATTTCACGAATCAACCAGGAATTCTTTGACTTTGACAATGAAGATTTTAATTTAGATATTAATGATAATCATGTTGTAGTTGAGTATAATGATCTAATTGCGAAGATTGTTGTAATTAATGGATACGAATTTACTAGCTGTCTTTATTATAATGACCCTTATGGTACAATTGATGATTATCAATATATATCCGAATGTTATTAAGATTGTTAGTAAATAGTAATTATCTTAATTGACAAATATATGATAAGCTATAAAATATATACGGGAGGATTATATATGATTTTAGTAAATGATTTTAGACCGGGAATAACATTTCTTTATGAAGGTAATATCTATATTGTTGTAGATACTCAACAAAATAAAACGGCAATGCGTCAGATGATCGTAAAGACGAAAGTTAAAAACCTAAGAAGTGGCTCTATCACTGAGATATCTTTCACAGGTGGAGATAAAGTTGAACCGGCTCATATTGAAAAAAAGGAAATGCAGTATTTATATGATGATGGTGAAGCTTTGGTCTTTATGGATACATCAACTTATGATCAAGTAGAAATACCTAAAGACACATTAGAGTGGGAAATGAATTTCATGAAACCAAATGATAATGTTAATATTACGACCTATGAACAAGAGATTCTTGGAGTAATTTTACCGGATAAGGTATCACTTGAAATCGTTGAATGCGAACCAGCAGTAAAAGGCGATACTGCAACAAGTGCTCAAAAGAATGCTGTACTTGAAACTGGTTGGCAAATAAAGGTCCCTTTATTCATTGAACAAGGTGAAATGGTCTCTATTTCTACTTCTGATGGAAAGTACTCAGGAAGAGCTTAATCATTTAGCACACATCGTCATGTGTGCTTTTAAATTCACAGTTTCTTCACATTTATAACTTATATTACAAAAGAGGTAAATATGGCAAAGATATTGATCGTCGATGATGAAGTCAACATATGTAATTTAATCAAAAAATATACTGATCATGAGGGTCATGAGTCAATATGTGTTCATAATGGCCAACAAGCTATTGATATACTAGAAACCATATCATTTGATCTTGTGATAATGGATGTCATGATGCCCATAGTTAATGGTTTTGATGCAGTTAAGCAAATCAGAGAGTTTTCTAAAGTTCCGATTATCATGTTAACAGCCAAAACGGAAGAATATGATAAAATCAGAGGTTTTGATCTTGGTATTGATGATTATGTAGTAAAACCTTTTTCAGTCAAGGAATTGATGAAAAGAATTAATGCTGTAATGAATCGAACATACCGATTTATGGATAGTATTGTTATCTTTAATGGCTTAGTAATGGACTTTAAAGCAAGAACTGTAAGTATAGATGGGCGACGTATTAATCTATCACCAAAAGAGTATAAACTGCTTTTCTATTTAGTTCAGAATAAAAACATTGCTTTATCAAGAGAGAAACTAATAATTGAAATCTGGGGTTATGATTATGAAGGTGATGATCGAACATTAGATACCCATATAAAATTACTCAGAAAAAACTTGGGTCCATATAAAGATCATATTGTAACTGTTAGAGGGGTCGGATATCGTTTTGAGGAAATATAAGGTCAAGAGTGTTTTACAATATTTGATAGAACATCGTAATAGTATCAAAGTTAAGATCTTTAAATACTTTACGTTTTTTTCTTTGATAATTTTAACAGCACTTTGGTTATTTCAGATTGTAAATCTAAGGAGCTTTTATCGGTATATGACGATCAGAAATATTGAAAAAACGGCAGATGTTATCGAACAGAATATCGACAATGATCAAATATCTTTACTGATAAAGAGATTAGCTATTAACAATAATCTAAGCATTAGATTAGTATCAATGGATAATAATTCATTGAACATAACTATTGATAATAATGCATTCAGTATCTTTTTAAGCAATCTTAACCATTTTGACCTTAACAATTACTTCAATTTAACCAAAAATAATAATGGAACTTACACACTTATTATTGAAGAATCAACATTTTATGATGATGAATATGATAGTAAGGCATTTATCGGTTCAGTACCGGATGACCAAACAGGATTTGATGATCATGTAGTCTTTTCGAAAATACTATATCAAGGCAATGCCCAATTTCTGTTTTTAGGATATGCTCAACTCGCGCCGGTTGAATCCACTATTAATATCTTGAAATCACAGATATATATTGTATCAGTGATCTTTATCATCCTTATTGTTTCTTTTACGACGTTTATATCTAAGAAGATAACTAAACCGTTAATAAAGATAAATGATACAGCAAAATTATTAGCTAAAGGTGATTATGAAGTTATCTTTGATGCGAATGGTTATCAAGAGATAAATGAGTTAAGTAACACAATGAACTATACCGTTGAAGAACTAAAGAAAGTTGATGAATTAAGAAATGAATTGATCGCCAACATCTCTCACGACTTAAAGACACCACTAACATTGATAAGTGGATATAGTGAAGTTATGCGTGATATACCCTCTGAGATAACTCCAGACAATTTACAGATAATCATTAATGAAACCAATAGGTTATCCCAGATCGTTGATGATGCTTTAGCTTTGTCTAAGTATCATACAAAAACAAACATCATTCAAAGAAACATTTATAACCTTACTCAAGATATTGTTAATATTTGTGATAGATATAACAAATTATATCGAGATCAATATAATTTTGAATTTGAATATCTAGATGATGTTATGATCAATGCTGATCAGCTCAAAATATCACAGGTGATCTACAATTTGCTGAATAATGCGCTAAACTATTCAATCAATGATAGAAGAATAATTATAAATCAACATGTGATAGATAAGAAAGTAAGAATCGATGTGATCAATAAAGGACATAAGATAAAACCTGATGATATGCCATATGTTTTTGATCGCTATTATCGTAGTAAAGATCATCATATCAGAGCGTTAGCTGGTAGTGGGTTGGGGTTAGCGATTGTTAAATCCATCATTGAACAACACGAAGGTAATTGTTTTGTTGAATCAGATGATGATCAAACAAAATTTTCTTTTG
>CAZCSQ010000004.1:0-40881 GCA_964501425.1 uncultured Erysipelotrichaceae bacterium | reverse complement strand
TTTATTTCTGTTTTATTGCATTTTGTGAAGTCGTTTGCTATAATTCATTGGTAGCAATCGCAGGAGGTAAAGAATGCCTAACATTAAATCTCAAAAGAAACGTTCCATTACCAATATAAAGCGCAATGCTGCTGTTAAGTCCCAGAAATCAGAGCTTAAGTCTTTGATCAAAAATGTCTTACTAGCAGTAGAAGCGAATGATAATGAAAAAGCTGTGGCAACATATAATGAAGTTTCTAGTAAATTGGATAAATCCATCACTAGCAACATTCATCATAAAAACTATGTAAGCCGTCAGAAAGCCCGTTTGAGTAAAGCTGTAAACAGTATAAAATAAAGGTCATCGACCTTTTTTTTATTTTTTAGCTACTTTACTGGCATAAGCAGCATCACTTACTGCTTGACTTACTTGTGGTACAACCCGCTTGTCAAATACTGATGGAATGATATTTTCATTACTTAATTCATCATCACTGATCAGCGCTGCTAATGCATTGATGGCAGCGACTTTCATTTCTTCATTAATACAAGATGCCCTACTCATCAAAGCCCCTTTAAACACACCAGGAAACGCTAATAGATTGTTTATTTGATTAGGATGATCACTTCTACCAGTACCCATGATAAAGACACCTGCTTCTTTAGCGATATCAGGCATTACTTCCGGTATAGGATTAGCCATCGCAAAGATGATCGCTTTTTCATTCATCTTTTTGATCAATTCGGTATTTAATATATTACCAGTACTTACACCAATAAATACATCCGCTTGTTCCATAGCATCACTAAGCTGTCCTTGTTGCTTGGGATTGGCTGTTTTATTGACTAATGCAAGTTGTTCGCTATTTATCACTGATGAATCAGTACTTAATATCCCCTGTTTATCCACAAAAGTAAGATTAAGTGCCTCAAGGCTTAATAACATCTTACCAATCGCCATGCCGGCGGCTCCGGCACCATTAATAACGATCCGTACGTCTTGTAGCTCTTTATTAGCGAGCTTTAAAGCATTCTTTAAGGCCGCACAGACAATGATCGCCGTTCCATGTTGATCATCATGAAAAACAGGAATATCACACATTTCGATCAATCTTCTTTCAATCTCAAAACATCTTGGTGAAGCAATGTCTTCAAGATTGATTCCACCAAAACTAGAAGACATGTAATAGATCGTTTTGATCAGTTCTTCTGTCTCTTTCGTCTTTAAGCTGATTGGAATAGCGTCAATATCCGCAAATTCCTTAAATAGTAGACATTTACCTTCCATAACAGGCATCGAAGCTTCTGGTCCGATATCGCCAAGCCCTAAGACAGCTGTTCCATCAGTAATGACTGCGACTGTGTTCCATCGACGAGTAAGTTCATATGATTTATCGATGTCATCTTTGATTTCTAAACAAGCATCAGCTACCCCTGGTGTATAAGCTAACGCGAGATCTTCTTTAGTCTTGAGTGGTATGAGTGATTGAATGCCAATCTTTCCACGCCATTGGTAATGTTTCTTTAGTGCTTCTGATTTCATATTAACCTCCTTTTAAAGATCATGATCATCATCTTTATCAATTATATCCGCCAGATTACGATATTGATCTAAGATATCTAACTTTGGTTTTGGTGGTTGGATATCTTCTGTTTCCTCATCATCATCCACAAACATTACTTCCTTAGCCAGCCCGCCAAGAGATGTTTCTTTAAGCTCGATCGCAATCTTTGTGCCTGTATATTGCATGGTCTTGACAACATCATCAAAACTTACACGATTCAATTTAATAATACCAACATGTTGAGCAAGTAAAGCATTATCCATCGCTCTTAATGTACCAACAACATTTCTTTCAATACAAGGGATCATTACATAACCACCGATCGGATCACAAGTTAAACCTAAATGATGTTCCATCCCGATCTCTGCTGCGTAGTTGATGATCTTATCGTTTTGTTGATTAAAATACGCCACCATGGCACTACCCATAGCGCAAGCTGTTCCGACTTCAGCCTGACATCCACCTACTGCTCCAGATATTGTCGCATTATGTTTAACGACATTACCAAAGATACCAGCTAGCGCTAGTCCTTTGATCAACTTTTGTCGTGTTATGCCTACATCATGATAAAAATGATAGACCAAAGCCGCTAGTATGCCACTGGCCCCCATTGTTGGTGCCGCAACACAATACTTACCATCAGCGTTTTCCTCACATGCTGCATAAGCATAAGATGATAAAAGTAGTTTTTGCTTTTCTGAGCGATCTTCACACAATGATGCTTGTAAGTGTAAGGCTTTAGCTACTCGTGGAAGTTTTAAGGCCCCTGGTAAGATTCCCACGGTATTTAAACCATTTTGAACTGTCTTTAACATTTGATTGAGCACTTTATTCAAATATTTATCAATATCCCTTTCGAAATGAAAAGGATACTCAGCTAAATTGATATTCTTATTTTCACAATACGTCATTATTTCAGTCATTGTCTGATGGGGATAAAGAAAATCATGTAAATGAAGATCTTCTTCCTCAATATCAATACTACCACCACCTAAGGAATACACCGTCCATGTCTTAATCTCATTACCTAATGGATCAAATCCACTTATGACCAGTCCATTGGGTAAACGCGCTGGATAATTAGCTTTAAAAAATATTGCACAAGTTTTAGGTGCGAATGTCTTACGAATTACCTCATTAGTAGAATGACCTTTACCGGTCAAGGCTAAAGATCCAAATAAGACCACTTCAAAAAAGACAGCCTCTGGATAATGTTGCATAAAAGTCAAACAAGCCGTTTGAGGAGCTAAAGTATGAGAACTGCTTGGACCTTGACCAATGCGGTACAGCTCTTTAAGTGACTCCATCATCTTGTGGCCTCAATTAAAAACAATTCAAATCCCAATTGTTTATCAATGATACCCATTTTGATCTTTTGATCAAGATCGGCAAGTTTCGCAAGTAACGCCATGATCTGTGTTGTTGACACATTACGACTGTTATTCATTGTGATATTAACCCGCGCTACTTTAGCATTTAAGATATCCGCAATTTGTTTATTATCATATTTGTGAGCTAAGATACCACATTGATACATAAAGCGAAACTGTGAAGCTAAGATAGCTATTAGTTCAATTGGATCATGTTTCATGACCGCCAAATCGCGCCATGCTTCAATCGCCAACTTAAGATTGTGACGCATTACGGCATTTACCATAATAAAAACATTATCATCTAAAGATCGTGCGATCAAAAACCTGATATCATCTTTATTCAGACTATTACCATAAAGTTGCAATTTACTTAGTTCCGTTTTCCAATTAGCAATATCAATCGGTAATCTAGCGATTAACTCTTCAATCGCATCTTTATCGATATCAATTTTGTTCTTATTAAGATCATTTATCACAACCTTACGAAACTCATCAGTATTTAATGAGCCAATATGAATCGTACGGCATTCTTTGACAAGCATCTTAAAAATCTTTTTTCTTTGATCAATACTGTTTTGTTCGTTGGTTTCAACATAAAAGATTAAAGTTGTAAACACTGATGAATCATGTAGATATTGCTCAAAAGCAGCCAACTGTTCATCACTTAATGATTGATTAAACAAAAAAGATGGATTATTAACAATAATTACTTTCTTTTCCGCAAACATTGATATGGTATTCGCATCTTCAATGATTTGCTCGATATTAAAATCTGATGCCATTCCATCATAATAGACCGCATTAAGATGATCATTTAAGTCATCGCTTTTAATAACCTTATTCAATTCTTTTTTAAGCAGATAACCTTCACTGCCATAAATAAAATAATTCATTTGATCACCTTATTTATTATAACAAATTCATGGTTGCTCGTATGTACTAAATTGAAGAAATGTCCAAAGTAAATACTAATATCACCAGATGTTGAAGTTTGAAGATAAGGTATTCGATAAGCCTCTAGTCTATTTAATACTTCATAACTTGGATGATGATAGATATTATCTTTGCCAACACTTATGATACTGAGATATGGGTTAAGTGATCTTAGTAGATAGTCTGATGTACTACTTTTACTACCATGATGGGCAATCTTTAATAGATCTACCTGTAAATTGGGATATTGATTGATCAGTTCTCTTTCGATCTCAGCTGATATATCACCTAAGAATAGATAAGTTAGTTCATTTATAGAGGTTAACCATATCTGACTGTTATCATTTTTATCATCATAAATATGCTCACTAAGCAGTCCTGTAAAAGATAATCCTTTTATCGTTAATTCAGATAGCTTTTGATCATAAACATGCTTTACGTGATAAGTATCAATCAACCAAGCAAGGTTACCACTATGATCACTATCATCATGAGTGATCAAGATAGCCTCGATCGATTTAACACCCAAAGCGTCTAAATAACTCTGAAGTTTACGTTGGTTATATGTAGATCCGGTATCGATCAGCACTATGTCTTTTGAAAACGGTAATCTAATCAAGCTACTGTCACCTTGCCCCACATTGATAAAGGTTACCTCACCATATGGATAAAATAGTAACTGATGTTGATTGATGATCAAGATCATCATTAACAACATAAAGGTTTGAAAGCGGCGTTTTTTAAAATAGCTGATTAGATAGATTAGATATACTATTACGATCAAGATTGATGGTCTACCACTGATATAGAAATCAACACTTATGATATATCTCTTTAAAAGTAAGTATAACGTATTAACTAATTGATACTCATTTATCGATGCACTGATTATAGCTAACCAATACATCAATAGGATGTAATAGCGTAAATAACCAAACAAGAAAGTCGAGACGATATTTGCTTTATAAAAGTTTAAAAGTTGCACACACATCACGATCAAAGGATGATCATAGAAGCGCTGATCTTTTTTAAATAAACCTATAAAACGCATTAGCATTACTAATTGAAAACGGATGTTATAGATATAGTAAGGATTTATCAGTAATAAGATAATGATCAATAAACCCAAGCGATCATATTTATTTTTAATGACTAAAAGTATTCTTTGAAAAAGTAATTGATAAATAACGAAGCTAAATTCAAAGTAAAAAGCTAATCCAATTAGCAAAAAACAACTACATATTGATATGAAGAGTGGGTATAAAAATAAACTCAATAGTTTTTCCAAGATAAAAAGTGATGAGGAAAGATGGGTTTGGGTACTTGATAAAAAGCCAACTATATCATTATCGATCAAACTATCATCTGTTGTATACTGGAATAACAATTTTAAGACAAAGGCTTTAAGTTCTTCATTTTCGATCAAATTAACTTTTTTAAAAAGGTTTGTTCGAATACTATGTCCTTCTTTAATTATTGAATAATCACTTAACTTTATTTCAGCTTTGATATCTTTACCAAACGCCCATTTTTGATAATCAAATCCATGATTACTAAGGTCACTATTTAAGTAAGAAAACTTTGCCGTATAAGCGATCACATCATCATATTCAATATCATCAAGATCATAACAAATATATCTTTGATGATCGATCATTAAGACTGTATAGTTTTTTCTAATACTGACAACTTTCGCCAGACCTGATTCTAATGGTAGATCAACTTCGCGTGGTATAAGCAAAATAAAAAAGACCAGGATTAGATATAAAAATGAAAGGTCATGAAACCTGTTAGTCCAATAAACGATAAGTGCGATCATAGCGATAAGACGAAGATGATGAGGTATGATTATTACAAAGATCATACCTATCGCTAAATATAATAATTTATCTTTCACAATTTAATGTAAGGTAGGATATCCGCATATTTCTTAGGACCGATACCTTTAACATTCATAAGTTCATCTAATGTTTGAAATAGTCCATGCTCACGGCGGTGATCAATAATCGCTTGAGCAGTTTTATCACCCACTCCTTTGAGCGTAAGCAGTTGTTCATGACTTCCTGTATTTATTGATACTAACGCTACTTCCGTTTTTCTTGGAATATCAATGACATCATTATCTTTTAAGATGATATTAGGATTTAAGACTGAAGTATCGGCATCATCATCTAATTCGATCATACTCAAAAGATCTTCTATCTTACTAAAAGCAGGCATTGAATATGGTTTGGTATTAGCTACAGCACCTCTAACAAAGACGGTAATCTCTGTATCTTTTAGTGTTTCAATAGGTATTGGTTTTAAACTTATATCTGAAAACAATAATACAAAAAATAAGACTATAAGACTTATCATTTTTAGCAATGTGATCACCACTAAAATATACAAAACAATTAATGATACTCCTAAAAAAAATCAGCTTTAGCTGATCTTTAATATTTTTACTTTATAAGGTTCCTTAACTTCGATCGTTACTGTTTCACCTTCTTTGTGTTCTAAGATTGATGAAGCAAGTGGCGTTACGTTTGATAACTTACCATTTAAGGGATCAGCTTCAACCGATCCAACGATCGTATAGGTTTCTTCGGTATTATCTTGCATATCAAGAATTGTAACGGTTGAACCTAGTTTAACAAGGTGTTTACTGCCATTGTTTTCAGCGATCAACTCATAATTGCTTAACATATTATCAAGCTCAATGATTCGAGCTTCGATCTTTCCTTGTCTTTCTCTAGCTGCGTCATAATCCGCATTTTCTGATAGATCTCCTTGAGCACGTGCCGCAACAAGATCTTCTTTGACCTCTGGTCTAATAACATGTATAAGATGATCACGTTCTCTGATCAATTCATTTAATCCTTCTTGGGTAACTAATATTTTTTCTTTGGCCATTTTAACACTCCTAACATTTATGTACTATACCATATTATGCCTTATTATACTACTTATTTTAGTTGTCAACAAATCAATCGCTACTTCATTTCTTCCACCTTCGGGAATAATAAGATCGGCATAGCGTTTTGATGGTTCAATAAATAACGAATGCATGATCTTGACCGTTGTTGTATATTGATCGATAACATGTTCAAGAGTTCTACCACGCTCGTTTACATCTCTGACTAATCGTCTTATGAATCGAATATCCGCTTCTGTATCTACAAACAGCTTTATATCCAAACGATTTCTAATAAACTCACTCTCCAAAACAAACAATCCCTCTAAGACAATAACATCAGCTGGCTCAACAAATTCTTTTGTTGTCCCTCTGGTGTGATTCACAAAATCATAAACTGGTTTTTCAACTGGTAATCCACTGGCTAATTGATCTAAATGCTTAACTAATAGATCGTTATCAAAAGCTAAAGGGTGGTCATAATTAGTCTTGATCCGCTCTTCCATCGTCATATGACTTTGATCTTTATAGTAATCATCTTGTCTGATAATAATAACCGAGTTCATTTCTTCAAATTTCTTCTTTAGTCGTTGAGCAACTGTTGTCTTCCCGCTCGCACTACCTCCGGCTATGCCAATTATCACTGATTTTTCCATATAGACCCCCTATTGTTTAAGATATTTATCGATATTTGCTAAATGTTGCGCATATGTCTCCGCATAATAGACGGCTCCATCACCATAAACGTCCGCAATGAAATAATAGTAATCAGTATCAGCAGGATCTAATACCGAAGCGATCGCTGATTCACCAGGATTATTTATCGGACCAATTGGAATACCACTATAGCGATATGTATTATACGGAGAATCCAAGTTGGGATTAACCTCACATTCTCGCCAATGATCATAATCATATAGGGCATAACAAACCGTAACCGATGATTGCAACATCATCCCACTATCTAAGCGATTAAACCATACACTTGAGATGATCCGATTATCACTATCTTTACCAGATTCAAATTGCGTTATCGAAGCTAGTGTAAATAATTGATGAATAGAATACTCAGAATCATTGAATTTATCTTTATATTTATCAAATACCCGACTTGTTTGATCTAATAATTTCTCGGTTATCCCTGATGCCGTTGATTTCTCATAAAAGTAATATGTTTCAGGGAATAGATAACCTTCTAGTTTGACTTTCAACCGATCATCTAATACTTCTTCAGTAATAAACGGATATTTATCCATCAAACCCTCAATATAATCCTTATCATTCCAAAGCCTCAGTAATTCATCAGCTGATACATTGGTTGCCTCTTCAATTCTAGCGGCGATTTCCTTCGCCCATAACCCCTCTGGTAGGGTCACTTTAATATCAGTGTTAATGGAACCTTTGGGATCATTTAACAACGTAAAGATTGTCTTGATGTCCCAACTTTTATCTAAGCGATATGTACCAGTTTTGATGTTTGTTAGATCAGCGTATCTAACATAAAAATAAGCGATCGTATCGTTTCTTATTACTTCTTCATTATTTAAGTATTCCGTAATTGATTTAGCAGTATCTCCACTTTCGACGATCAAAACATATTCTTCTGACGTCGATTGAATAGGAGTTAAAGAGATCATCACAAAGAGAATTAGTGACGCCAATAAAACTAAGAATCCACCAATCAAATACCAAATAAGCTTAGGCTTCTTTTTCTTCTTCATCAATAAACGCTCCCAATACTTCTTCAACCATGGCTAACTCTTCTTCATCTTCAACTGAATTTAAGTTGCCTTCATCATCATATGATGATACAAATACCTCTTCTTGATCGCCATTGGGATTTTGATATAAAACATATTTTTTGCCATATAGTTCACTATCAAAAGTAAATAAGATATCAACTTCTATTTCATTACCTTCTTCATCGATGATAAACATTTTATTTGTGTCCATTTTTTTACCTCATTTGTTTCTTTGGCTATCTAAATAGCCCTGTAAGATACCGACGGCCGCAGCCTGATCGATTACCTTTTTTCTTTTATCACGACGCATATTAGCGTTGATCAACATTCTCTCAGCTGATCTAGTCGTTAATCTTTCATCCCATAATATAATCTCATTATCGATTTTTTCCATCAACATGTCTTTAAACATCAAAGATATCTCACCACGAATACCAATGTCACCATTCATATGTTTTGGTAATCCAAGAATTACTTTATCGGCTTCATTCTCTTTGATCTCATCTATTACCATCTTTAATGCTGTCTCATAATCATCTTCTGGAAAACGAATTGTTTTCACTGGTCGTGCGAGCATACCTAAAGCATCGCTAACAGCGATACCAACGGTCTTACTACCTAAATCTAGGCCAATCGACCGCATCTATTTATCTTCCAAATAAGATCGAACGAGCTCTTCAATGATTTCATATCTTTCAACTGATTGAATGATACTACGAGCATTTTTATGACTTGAAATATAAGCTGGATCATTGGAAATCAAATAGCCTGATAATTGATTGACTGCGTTATATCCTTTTTCCTCTAAAGCATCTTTGGTCAAAGCTAAAACGCGTTTGATAGAATCTTTTCTTAGTTCATCAGATTTAAAGGACATTGTTTCAGTAACTTTTTTTGCCATTGTCATCCCTCCTGGTTTTATTGTAGTCTAATACGTCGTTAATTTAAAGCGTTATCCCAAGTTTATTACTAATATGTTTAATCACTTGATTGACATTAGTAGTATCTTTACCACCCGATTGAGCCATATCGGCTCTACCACCACCGTTTCCGCCACTTTTAATAGCGGCTTCTTTGGCAAGGTCTCCAGCTTTATAACCTTTAGCTATCGCTTTATCAGAACAATAAACTACATATACGACTTTGTCGTCACTAATATTATACAAGAATATCACAGAATCTTTAAGATTGTTTTTCAAATTATCGATAATTGTCTTAAGATTGTTGCTATCAGCTCTTTTAACCTCAGCGATCAAGACCTTTAGCTCATTAACTTCTAGTACCTTATTTTTTAAATTATCAGCCTCTAAACTCATTAAACGATTGTTTTGTTCACTGATAACTTCATTTAAACTACGATTTTCTTGAATAAATTGTTCAACTTTTTCAACAACTCCTGTTATATTACCCGTCTTTAATAAATGACTGATCGCATACAAGCGATCTTGTTCGACTAAAAACTCAAGATAAGCTTGATAGCCACTAATTGAGGTTATTCTTCTAATACCACTACCAATGCTTTCTTCGCTGATGATCTTAAACAAACTAATATCTCCAGTATTTTCAACATGGGTTCCACCACACAATTCTTTTGAAACATCACCCATACTAACAACTCTTACTTTGCTTTCATATTTCTCATCAAACAAAGCGGTAGCGCCACTTTCTTTGGCTTGATCTAAACTCATGATATCTGTTTTGACATTGTGATGATCAGTAATATATTTATTGACAAGCTTTTCAATCTTACGTAGCTCAGTCTGATCTACTTTTTCATAGTGGGTGAAATCAAAACGCAAATAGGTATCACTTACATAAGAGCCAGCCTGTGTTATATGCTTTCCAATTACACTCTTTAACGCAGCTTGTAATAAGTGAGCACTTGAGTGGTTATTTCGAATATTTTTCCTTCGACTTTGATCAACATTAAGCATGACACGATCACCAACACTCAAAGTTCCCTCATCAACCCTTACATGATGTAGATGTTGCTTATTAGGAGCCTTTTTAACATCAATAACAGCTGCTTTAACATACTCTGAAGTGATTAAACCACTATCAGCGATCTGTCCACCACTTTCAGCGTAAAATGGAGTTACATCAAAGATAACTTCTCCCTCATCTATAATCTCATCAACCTTTTTCCCAAACTTAAATAAACCAATAACCTGTGCTTCATTACTTAAAGTATCATAACCTGTAAAGATGCTTACGGTTTTAAAATTCATCAAATCTTCTGATTGTGATGACATTGATTCCATTTCAGAGCGAGCATTACGAGCACGCTCTTTTTGTTGTTGCATTGCTTGTTTAAAGCCTAATTCATCGATCGTTAAACCTTTTTCAAGAACGATCTCTTTCGTTAACTCAAATGGAAAGCCAAAAGTATCATATAACTTGAAGACAACATCACCTGCTAACTGTTGATCCTGATTAGCTTCAATAACATCCATCAGTAGTTTCTCACCAGCAGCTAGCGTTTGATGAAAACGCTCTTCTTCTGCTTTTACTAGCTTACTTACATAACTAACCTTTTCTTGCAGATAAGGGTAAAATGACTGCATATTGTCCGCTACAACTTGAACTAACTTATACATGAATGATTCAGTGATTCCTAGTTTTATACCAAAACGGACGGCTCTACGCAATACTCTTCTTAATACATAACCACGCCCTTCATTAGCAAACAAAGCACCATCACTTAAGGCAAACGTTACCGTGCGAATATGATCAGCCACAACCCGATACGCCATTTTATACTCACCATCATAAGGATACTTGGCTAATAGCCCTGTCGCTTTGATTATTGGTAAGAAAAGATCGGTATCGTAGTTTGTATCTCCTTGTTGGATAATACAAACAAGTCTTTCTAAACCCATCCCCGTATCAATATTTTTTTGCGGTAATTCTTTGTATGCACTTCTGTCTATGCCTTCAACAGCTTCATATTGTGAGAAAACAACATTCCATATCTCAATAAAACGATCATTTTCTAATTCTTCAAAAAAAGCTCTTTCACCAAGATTATCAGGATCATAAGCACTGCCACGATCATAGAAGATCTCGGTATCAGGACCACAAGGTCCTGATCCTATTTCCCAAAAATTTTCTTTAGTTTTCAATATGTGGGCTGGGTCAAGATCAGTCATGGTAGTCCATATCTCATATGCTTCTGTATCATCTGGATGCACTGTCACGTATAGTCGTTTTTTATCAAACCCGATATAGCGATCATCAGTTAAAAACTCCCAAGCATATAAGATAGCTTCTTTTTTAAAATAATCGCCAATCGAGAAATTTCCTAACATTTCAAAAAAAGTATGATGACGAGCTGTTTTACCAACATTTTCAATATCATTTGTTCTAATCGATTTTTGCGCATTGGCGATTCTAGGATTTTCTGGTTTAATTGAACCATCAAAGTATTTCTTTAATGCCGCTACTCCTGCATTGATCCACAACAAAGTTGGATCATTGATTGGTACAAGTGAAGCACTTGGTTCGATCATATGATCTTTGTCACGAAAATAATCTAAAAACATCTGTCTGATTGCTGAGCTTGTTAATTTTTTCATATCTAACTCCTTTTTAAACAATAAAAAACGTCCCATAGGAACGTTATTACGCGGTACCATCCTAGTTCACCAAAAGGTGCACCTCAATGCTTTAACGCAGCTAACGGAAACTTTTAGTTTCACTCCTAAGTAGCTTCAATAGTTTAATGTAAAGTTTGCACCAACCACTTTATCTCTAGATCACTAATACTATTTACTCTTCTTTATCATCGTTTTTCGTATGCATTATAGCATATCGTCATCTTCTTTTAAAGTCTTAACCATGATCGTCTTATCTTTTATTCGCATAGTCAGTGTTGTATTTCGATCATAATGATCTAACGTATTGATCCCTTTGATAAAAACATCTTCACTACCAAGTAAGATCAAAGAGCGACTAGCGCGCGTAATACCGGTATAGATAAGCCGTCTATTTAACATCCTGGTATCTTGTTTTAAGATTGGCATGATGACGATTGGATACTCACTTCCTTGTGCTTTATGGATACTAACACAATAAGCATGGGTGATATTGATAAAACTATCGGTTGTATATTCCACAAATATCCCATCAAAATCAACGATCATCGTGTTCATCTTGACATCGGATTCCTGTGCATAGATAATCTCGATTAAAGTACCGATATCACCATTATAGACATCATCATCTGGTTGATTCTTAAGTTGTAATATCTTATCGTACTCACGATATGTTCGATATCCAACTTTAAGTTCTCTTTTGCGATCATCTGGCGGATTACATACTTTTTGAAGGGTCACATTTAGGGCATCAATACCACAAACTCCACTATATTTGGGAGATAATAATTGAATTTCATTTATACTATAGCCTCTACGAAGTGCTTCTGTGACTAATTGAGTGATCAAGTGCTTTGCCTCATATTGATCAACTGGATAAAACTTAACATCTTTACCATCATCTAGAATATCACAATCACCGTTTTTAACTTGATGAGCCAACTTAATGACATCACTTCCTTCAGCTTGACGAAAGATCTTATTAAGTCTGATCAACGGAAAGATATCAGCTTCTAGGACATCCTTTAAAACCCGACCAATACCAACTGATGGTAACTGGTCTTCATCACCTATGATCAAGATCTTTTTGATGTTAGTACCAGCTTTTAATAGATTATAAAACAACCATTGATCAACCATCGAAAACTCATCAATGATCAATAGATCCTTAGTTAATGGATTACTTTCATTTGTCCCAAAAGTGTTAGTCTCTAAATCCCATTGTAGTAAGCGATGGATCGTCGTGGCTTGCGTGTTAGTTAATTCACTTAAGCGCTTAGCTGCTCTACCAGTTGGCGCACAGACGGCGATCGATAAATAAGGATAGATCCTTTTAAATAGTTCCACCATTGCTCTAACAACGGTCGTTTTACCAGTTCCAGGACCACCTGTTAAGATCATCGCTTTTTCTTTAAAAAACATCTTTATCGCCTTAATCTGCATATCATCATATTCAATACCAATTTCTTTTTGAAATTGTTCGATATGATCACTAAGATCGCCTTCAGTGATCAAATCACCAGTTGTTTCTAAAGCACTAGCTAGAAACTCACTAATATATTCTTCAGCATCATATTGAGTATGATGATAGACACGATTATCTTCAATGATCAACTGTCTTCTAATAGCTAACTCATTGATACTTTGGTCAAAATCATAATCTATATCAGATAAACGTTCATTAGCACTATTTTGAAAATCATTGATATCCAAATAACTATCACCTTTTGCTACACATTTCTCCAACAAGATCGCTAATATCGCTGCTTGAATTCTTTGGGGATGATCATAAGGAAATCCCATTGATAAAGCTAATTTATCAGCTGTTTTAAAACCAATCCCATCAACTTCTTCAACCAAGCGATAAGGATTTTCTTTGATCATGATCAGGGCATCTTTTCCATAGATGCGATCAAGGCGCATGATATTTCTAATACCTAAGCCATGAGTTGAGAAAAACTGAATCGCTTCTTGAAGATCATCTTGATTACAAATGCCGTTAATCAAGCTTTGTTTGCGCTTGTGATTGATCTTTGGTAAGGTATCGATCAAAGTAGGATCATCTTTGATCTTAAGCAAGGCATCACTTCCCAAGGTATCAACGATCGTTTCAGCGTATCGTTTACCAATACCTGGAAATAACGGCGAAGAAAGATAATTAAGAACACTTTCAACATCGGTAGGTAGGATCTTTTCCATTGATTCCATGACAAACTGCATCCCATATTTGGGGTGTTCGGTATAATAACCATGTAGATTAAACAAGGTATCAAAAATAACATCGTTTATATAACCCGTAACGATGATGTTTTTCTCTTGAATATCATATAACTTAAAGCGAGCAACGGTAAAATGATTCAGAGGTTGTTGATAAATGACATGAAAAAACTTACCTTTGATCTTTTCTAGCTCACCCATCACTAACCTGCCAATCTCGCCAAAAACAATATTATCATTGATACAAGATTTAAAGTAACGTGCATGCCGATGGGTACTAAGATATTACCTGATCTTTCATAATTAAGCCCTAAATAATATCCTAACATCGCATAGACTGATCCATAAAGTAAATCAATATAGTTACCAGTAAATAATGATTGGATAACATGTAATAATCCAAATAGTAATGAACTAACAATGATCGCTAATGGATAATTTATATTACGCAGTGAGCGAAAGATAACTCCTCTAAAGACGATTTCTTCAATAATGGGAGCCAATACGACCGCCATCATAAAGGTGATCACAGGATAGTTATTACTCATATCAATGATGTCCATTTGATTTATACTACTACTTTGTTTTGTTAATAGATTCAAAGTTATGTTGATCACAAACATCAATCCATGCATGATGACAATACTTTTAACCGCGTGAGCAAAATTATCTCGACGATTTTCAAAACGGTTTTGATTAGCTTCAACAAAAAGTGGTTTAGCTAATAAAAAAACGATTAAAGCAACGATCACATAAGATCCAAATTGCATCTGCATTACATAATCATAGGTGTTAAATACCTCTTCACTCAAGAAAACGATAATAAATGGAAAGAAGATAAAATAACCAACAAAATATGTAATAAAGATCATGATCATGCGATTGATCTTTAAAGGTGATCTGTTATGTTCAAATTGATACATTCTGCGCTCCTTTTATTCTGTCACTTAATGATAATGATTGATGGTAAACATCCATGATGATCCCACCACCTAAACAAATATCATCTATATATAATACCGCTTCTTGTCCTGGGGTAACCCCTGGTATCATTTGTGGATACCTAATCAATATCTCATCCTCGGTTAAGTATTCAATCATGACTGGATGATCCTTTTGACGATAACGAAACTTAGCATGACAAGCAGATGGACGCTGATCACTCAACCAATTCATCTTTACTACTTTACAACTATCCGATAATAACCATGGGTTATCTTCTTTCTCAGCCACATAAAGAATGTTTTTCTTAACATCTTTACCGATCACAAACCACGGACCGCCTGGTCCACCAATATCTAAACCTTTACGTTGGCCAATCGTATAATACAAAACACCTTCGTGTTCCTTCAGTATTTTATTATTATCAATATTTATGATCTTACCTTTTTTTGCTGGTAGATAATTCATTAAGAATTGACGAAAATTGCGTTCACCAATAAAACAGATACCCGTTGAATCTTTCTTTTTAGCAATGATAAGTTTTAAGTTTAAAGCAATCTCTCTAACCTGATGTTTATCAATATCGGCTAAGGGAAAGACTACCCTACTTAAGACATCTTTGGGTATTTGACATAAAAAATAACTTTGATCTTTATTTAGATCACTTGCTTTAGCTAGAAAATGATTTCCATCATGTTCAATGATCTTAGCATAGTGTCCCGTTGCGACATAAGGATAGCCAAGTTTATCGGCGAATTTAACAAAACTATTAAATTTGATATATTTATTACATAAAATATCCGGATTAGGTGTTCTTCCGGCTTCATATTCATTTAGAAATGTTGTGAAAACATCATCCCAATACTCTTTGATAAAATCAACCCGATGTAATGTTAATCCTAAGGCATTAGCTACTTCTAAGGCATCGTTATAATCCGCCTCTTGTGGACAGATATCATCAGTGATCGTCGGATTACCCAAGATATCATTATTCAATGAAGCATCCCAATTACGCATAAAAGCACAAGCAACATCATGTCCTTGTGACTTTAATAAATATGCGGCAACAGCGCTATCAACGCCACCTGAAAGTCCTACTAATATCTTCATAACGATATTATACTATAAAACAACTGGGGTTATTAAGTCAATTACAATTTATAACAGTTATCATAGTCGAAAAGATCAATTTAGCTTATAATGTAAAAAGAGGTGAATTTATGAATAATGAACTGTATGTCTTGATAGCGATCATTGTCATGATCTGTATCTTACTATTTATGGTTTGGCGAATAATGATAGCTACAAATAAATTTAATGAACATGATATCAATGAAGAATTAGCCGATTTCCAACAAAATAATAATGAACAACAACGCCTTATGCGCGAAGAACTTAGTAATTCAACACAAACATCTTTTAAATTCTTAAGTGATATGATGCTTTCAACGCAACGCGAAAACACCGACATGCAAGCAAAGAAGTTTGATGACATCAATCGGCAATTAGCGGAAAGACAAGCCTATCAAAACACTCAATTGTTTACCCAACTCACACAACTTGAAAACCGGTTTAAGACATTAGAGAGTAATAATGAACAGAAACTAGATAATATCCGTACTACTATGGAAAAAAGACTGTCCTATATTCAAGAAGATAACAATAAAAAACTAGATGCTATGCGTGAAGTCGTTGATGAAAAACTTCAGAAAACACTTGAAGAAAAGATGACGCAATCATTCCGTCTTGTAAATGATCGTTTAGAAGCCGTTTATAAAGGTTTAGGTGAGATGCAAACCTTGGCTGCTGGTGTTGGTGATCTTAAAAAAGTACTATCAAATGTTAAAGCTCGCGGTATCGTTGGTGAGATCCAGCTGGGAGCTATCCTTGAAGAGATCTTAACCTCTGAGCAATATGAGACTAATATCGCCACTGTTCCTGGTAGTAAAAATGTCGTTGAATACGCCATCAAATTACCAGGTAATGATGAATTTCCCGTTTATTTACCAATAGACGCAAAATTCCCGGCCGATACATACATGAACCTTCAAAACGCTTATGATGAAGGCAACCCTGAAGCGATTCAAGCCGCTTACAACATTCTAGCAACACGTATTAAAAAAGAAGCGAAAGATATCCATGATAAATATATTGAACCACCCTATACCACAGATTTTGCGATCATCTTCTTACCTTTTGAAGGATTATACGCTGAAATCGTTAATCGTGGACTAGTTGAGATTTTGCAACGTGAATACCATGTCAATATTGCGGGACCTAGTACGATGGCTGCCCTACTTAACAGCCTCCAGATGGGCTTTAGAACACTGGCAATTGAAAAACGCAGTAGTGAAGTATGGCAAGTATTAGGCGCTGTTAAGTCTGAGTTTGAAAAGTTTGGTATTATCTTAGCCAGTACTCAACAAAAGATCGATCAAGCCAATAAAGAATTAGATAAGCTTGTAGGTGTTAGAACAAGAGCTATCCAAAGAAGATTAAAGAATATCGATAAGATCAACACTTTGGACACTGATAAGATCTTAGAACTAGATGAACAAATAGTAGACGATGATGAATAAGTAAAAAGTTGATCCTAGATCAACTTTTCTTTACTATTTTAAAGCATTATCCAACTAATTTTTGTTGTTTTTTAATATAAAACAAATAAACGATAAGACTTAATAAGACAGGCACAATAGCGACTAAAAACATTTTTCGATATCCTAAGATACCCACGATGATCCCTGCCATATTAGCTCCTAAAAACCCACCAATATCCGTACCAACATAACTCGTATTACTAGCGATCCCTCTTTGATCAGGTGTGACACTATTAACGCATAATCCCATTAAGGTCGGTTGAATACCAGCTGTCGCTAAGCCCATCAAAAAAGCCGCAATGATAAAATAAATTGGTCCATTAGCGATAAATAGGATAAATAAAGCACTCATTTGTAATATCTCACATGGTATCAAGACTTTATTGATACCATATTTATCAGCTAATACTGAGATAAGTGGTCGACTTAATAGTAGTGTCAATGCTTGAATCGTAAAATAAAAACCAACATTAATTATCCCTAACGATTCAGCGTATAAAACTAAAAAGGCGGTTATCGCTGAGCGAGCTAAGTTATTGCATAAGGTAAGCGTAGCGGGCATGATCGCAGGAATAGCGATCATCTTTTTTAGATCAAATGAAAACTTAAATTGCTTATTTGAGATATTATTGTCAATCTTAATGAAAAAAGATAAGACTAAAGCGATGAGCATCAAGATTACATTGATCTGATATAAGTAATTATAAGTACTAGCTGCCACGATAGCTAAAGCAATACTTGGGGCTGTTGCTTGTGCAATGGTTTGTCCCATTGAATAAATGCCAATACCAGTTGTCATCTTTTCACGTGGCACAGAATTAGTCGCGATCGTCATACATAAAGTTGATCCTATACCCCAACCAAAGCCATTTAAGCCTCTAAATATGATCAATTGATATACTTGATTGGCAAAGCTTAAACCGATTGTTGAAAGAAGGATTATCCCCATTGATAATGAAAGTAAGTGTTTTTTGTTTAAGTTATCAACCGCTTGTCCAGAGAAGGGTCTCATCAACAAAGCCATCATCGCAAAGCTTCCTGATACGGTCCCAACAATCGCACTTGTTGCGCCTAGATGATCAGCGTATTTAGCGATCGTGGTATTGATCATCATATTTGAACAATACACAAAAAAAGCGATCAAGAAGATCATGATAAATGATCGATATTTACTAACAAAACTATCTGACTTCATAAACTCTCCTTCAATAAACAAGATTAATATACCTGTTTATTATAAAGAAGTTTTGACGTCATATCATTTCATCTTTTTCATTATTTATAAGTCAAATAATGACATTTTTAGTTATCAATCAATATGATAAACATTCATCATTAGATAGTTTAGTGATGTTTTTGTTGTTGTCGATCTTTACTAAATATAAAAAAATAAGAAGTTTTTCTTCTTATTTTTTTATGACATAGTAGTAAATCATATAAATTAATGATGACAATGAGCCAATTATGAGGATCAATGAACTATATTTGAGAATATCGCCAACAATCATGATATTAGATATTCCCATAAGTGTATCTTGTGCGTTTAAAACCTTTAATCCCACAAACAAGATTGATAAATTGCGTACGATTAAAATGATCATCAATAAACCTAAAACTCTTTTGATCTTGTTTAAAAAAGGATCTTGATGATCAGTAAAAAGCACTAACCCACTGATCACAATCAAACCAAAGCGCCAGATACCAATGCTTTTGATAAATACATAAAAGATATTTTCATAGGTATCTAGGTAATTGATCAATAAGCTACCAATGAAGGTCTTATACACGATTGGATATTCAATCAAAGAATAGATATCTTCAATTGATCTTATCTTACTTAAAAAGTTACCTAAAAGAAAGTTATTGATCTCATTTGTGATCAAAACAATCATGATCAGGGATATCACTATCCCTATTCTTTTTAGATATGTATCAAAGAAACGATCTAACCACTTCATTGCTTGATGAAATCCTTTCCTTTTAGTACTTCATATTTACTCAATCCAACGAATTCCTGTTGCCTTAAAACTTCATACAAAACTAAGGCTACACAATTCGATAGATTTAAACTTCTAGCATCAGCGACCATTGGTATCCTAAGACAGTGCTCAAGGTCTTTCTGTAAGATCTCTTTAGGGATGCCTGTGCTCTCTTTTCCAAATACTAAGAAAACATCTTGCTCATCATGATAATCAATACCAGAGTAAGTCTTTTGACCATATCTTGTGATGTAATAATAATGTGAGCTTGGAAATGCGTTCACAAACGATTGCCAATCTTGATGTTCATGCATAGTCAATTCATTACGATAATCCATCCCACTACGCTTTAAGTGTTTTTCATCTAAAAAGAATCCATAAGGTTTGATAAGATGTAAAACTGAACCAGTCGCAACACAAGTCCGCATGATATTACCAGTGTTTTGTGGTATTTCAGGTTGGTATAAGACGATATGGATCATGATCTTTCTTCCTTTAATAATTTACGATATTGATAATACGCAAAGAGATTACTCAAGATAAATACACTTAAAAAGCCGATGATGATTCTAAATGTTAGATCAAAGAAGAACTGTTCAGGTACCATCATGATCAAGATATCCGTTTTGGGATTTAATAACCAAAGATCATTACTAAAGAATACATGATGAAAGTTGTTCCAAAACCAAGTAAAATCAATTAGAGCGATCATCAATATCGCACTAACAAACAGCGTAAAGACAAGCGATACTTGATTATAAGTATGAGCGAGCATTAAACGAAAATCTTTGATCTTTGATTTATAAGCGATAATAATACTAACTAATAAAACTAAAAGCGCGCTATTACGCACAAACATGGCGTTTTGATACAGTACAGCTACATCTTTCATATGTGTTATTTCTTTATCATTGAATACTTGACGATTAGTACCATCAATTGTAGCTCTGATCATAAGGTCATCACGCTGTCCAGCGGTATAATCAAGTAAGGCATCAGTTACTGTCATCAGTTCATTTACATCAATCTTAACGACTTCAGGTACACCTAATTTTTGATACTCTTTTTGATAAAACGAGCGATCAAAGCTAAAGAGATCGATACTTGATAATAGGATCAATATGATAAAACTAATACTGATCAAAAACCGTAATACCTTAGACATTATCTTGATCCTTATGTAAAAGATATGGTAATACTAAGGCCAGTGCTTTACCACGATGACTAATCTTATTCTTAAGAGCTGGATCAAGTTCACCAGCAGTCATTTGATATTCTTCAAGATAAAAGATTGGATCATAACCAAAACCATTATTACCTTTTGGTTCATGAGCGATCTGACCATCAAACTCACCCATAAATACTTTTTCTTCCTTATCATCAATTAAGGCAATGGCACACACAAAACGAGCACGACGATCAGTATGGTCTTTTAATTTATCGATAATAATCTTATTTTTAATGTGATATGGAGTATTCTCACCAAGATATCGAGCTGAAAAGATACCCGGTTCATCATTTAATGCTTTAATCTGTAAACCTGAATCATCAGCTAATACTTGCATATGTAAAAGATGATATAAAGCTCTCGCTTTGATCAGGGCATTTTCGGCGAAGGTACTACCAGTTTCTTCAATCTCCATCGGTGGAAAATCTAACAAACTTTTAACTTTATAGCCATAGGGTTCTAACATCAGGCGATATTCATCTACCTTATGTTGATTAGCTGTCGCTATTAATATTTCTTTCATACTAACTCCTTTATCGTTTCTTTATTTAGATCAAGTATATAGGTCTTTGCTGGTAATTGTTTATTATTGTATAAAACCAACTGATAGACCCACTCATCACGATAGACAACTGGGGTGATGATCGTATAGTTATCTTTGATATGATCATTTATAAGATCATGATCTTTAATGAACTGGTCTATCTTATGCTTATCATATGCTAGATCAAACAATATCTTAGGGCGTTGTCGACTGTGATAGTAATAATCAACCAATAATAATCTTTGGATCAACTCTGTTTCATAATGATCGATCAATTCATGATAGATAACCATAAACAAGTCACTATTTTGATATGGACGTCCTAGTTTCTTAATTGCTTTACCGATGATACTCATTAACCAAAATGGTGAAGCTTTATGATATGTGATTAACTCATTGATCGTATGGTTTATTTTCTGGCTATTTAGTGTTTTATCAGTTGCTAGATCAACAAGACGAATGATTGAAAGATCATCTCTTGAAAGCCAATGATTATCAATGATATCATATGGGGCTTTTTCTTGATAATTGATACCTAATTCTGTGGCTCTGTTTCTTAATGGTGTTCCTTTTAACATTTTAAGGATCCCTACTTGAATCTCATGGGAATGCAAGGCAAACAATTGATCATATGATTGTGCAAATGAACTTAGATCTTCATATGGCAATCCAGCAATAAGATCTGTATGAACAATTATTTGATGAGCTACTAAGCTTTTGACTACAGTATTAAGTCGCTCAATATTAGTATAACGACTGATGCTCTGTAGGGTTTTGGTGTTAAATGATTGTACACCGATCTCAAAACGGAATCGTGAAGGATCTACTTTTTTTAAAAGATAGTCTAACAATTCATCACTAAGTGATTCAGCGACCAGTTCCATATGGAAATTGCTTTTGACTGGTAACTCATTAAGATATTTGACCAAAACAAGAGCTCTTTGATTATATACATTAAATGTCCGATCAAGGAATTTAACTTGTCTTATATTATATTGAGTTAACTGATCAAAGATCTTAAATAGATAAGGTAAAGAGAAAAATCGCACTTGATCATCAACACTACTTAAACAGTATTGGCACTTATAAGGACAACCTCGACTACATTCTAAGTATAGATAACGATTATTGATCGTATCTTGATCGATATCTAGAAAGTACGGATTATCAAAACCCTCAAGCCAGTCGATATCAACCTTTACAGGCGTTATTATTTGTGACCTAGTTAACTTTACACCATGACATTCTTGATCCTGGAGATACTCCCAAAATACCTTCTCACCCTCACCAACAACGATAGCTTCAATAGCTTGATCAAACCACTCATCATTTTCATAAGTAACTTCAGGTCCTCCTAAGATAACCCGGATCACAGGGTTTACATGTTTGATCTTATCTATTAGGATCTTTGTTAATTCAGCGTTCCAAATATAAACACTAATCCCTAAAACATCATAATTTGTGACATTCATATCAATGATGATCTGATCAAGGTCATCATTGATCGTATATTCTTTAATATCCACCTGAAAATGATCAGGCTTTGTGACATAAAGCCATCGAAGCGCTAAATTCTTGTGGATATATTTCGCATTTAAAGTGGTTAATAATATGTTCATGATTTCATTCTACCACACCTCAAAGTTAATAAAAAAGCACTATTTCTTTAGTGCTTTCTTGGCGTTTTTACAGATGGCGGTAAAACCTTTAGGATCATGGATCGCAATCTCTGATAACATCTTACGATTCATTTCAATACCACTTAGTTTTAGTCCAAACATCAATTGTGAATAACTTAGTTCATTCATTCTCGCAGCCGCATTGATTCTAGCGATCCATAATTTACGCATTTCTCTTTTTAATTTCTTACGATCAATATATGAGTAACGTAAAGAACGCATAACTTGTTCATTAGCTGTTCTATAAATGGTATGCTTACTTCCGAAATATCCTTTAGCCAGTTTTAATACTTTTTTTCTTCTGGCACGAGATACTACACTATTTTTAACTCTTGGCATTTGACATCCCTCCCTATCGTTGGATCAACAGTTTGATACGCTTGAAATCACTCTTGCTAATCAACGTTGACTTTCTCAAATTTCTTTTTTGCTTATGTGACTTATAGGGAGCACGATGTGATGTATAGGCGTGATGTCTCAGTAGTTTGCCACTACCTGTCACTTTACATCTTTTTGCCATAGCTCTTTTGGTCTTCATCTTTGGCATATACTATTCCTCCTATTTATTGTTTCTTCTTTGGTGATATGACTACTGACATTGTATTCCCTTCAAGTTTGGGCGCTTTCTCAACACTTGAGATTTCACTTAATCTTTCAATGAAATTATTCATGACTTTTCGGCCAACTTCTAAACGAGTGATCAATCTTCCTCTAAAACGCATGTCAACTTTGACTTTCATTCCAGATTCTAACCAACCATAAGCCTGTTTTAGTTTTGTCTCGAAATCGTGTACATCAATGACTGGTGATAATCGCAAAGGTTTAACCTCAGTAACTTGTTGATTACGTTTAGCTTCTTTGGATTTCTTTTGTAGTTCAAAACGGTAACGACCATAATCAAGGATCTTACATACCGGTGGTGTTCCATTTGGAGCGACACAGAATAGATCTAACTCATATTCATAAGCTTTAGCGAGCGCTTCGCGCCGCATTAAAATACCTAATTGCTCTCCCTCTGGACCGATTACCAATACTTCTTTAAACCGGATGTTCTCATTGACCAACTCTTCAGTTACGTTTCTTTTATTACTAATATTCTCCACCTCCATTTGACATATAAAAAGCGAGTACAGAACACTCGCATAAATAACACAAATATGTTATAGCTTTGACCCATGACCATTAGCCATCGGGTGAGAAGAGTGCTTCTGCTTTCTACTATTTAAACTGTCGCTTTGATATGATATCACTAAAAGACAAACCTGTCAATATTACTACCGAGCTTTAAAGCACTTAGTTTGATGAGCATCAATAATGCCAACAGCTTGAAGATATGAATAGACCGTTACTGAACCCATAAATTTTATTCCCCGTTTTTTCATATCCTTCGCTATCATATCAGATAGCTCATCTTTTGTCATCTGATCATCTCTTTTAACGATTATCTTATTATCAGTAAATCCCCAAAGATATGCTGAGAAACTATGAAACTCTTTTTGGATAGCTTGCAATGCTTTAGCGTTTTCGATCGTCGCTAAGATCTTTCCTTTATGACGAACGATATCTTTATTATGCAATAGTTCCATGATCTTATCATCATTATAATTAGCTATCTTATCAAGATCAAAGTTATCAAAAGCTAAACGAAATGCCGGTCTCTTCTTAAGAATGATCAACCAAGATAATCCTGTATGAAATGATTCCAAAATCAGTGTCTCAATCAAATTATGATCATCAACAAGTGGAACACCCCATTCTTCATCATGATAACTTTGATACAATTCGCTAGCGTTTTCCACCCAATGACATCTTTGTCTATACATCTTCTTGATCCATCTGGGCTCGCGGATGAGCCTGGTTATAAGTATTTTTTAAGCGATCTGCGCTTACATGGGTATAAATTTGGGTAGTCGTTAAAAACTCATGTCCTAATAACTCCTGAACCATTCTTAGATCAGCTCCATTATCCAATAAATGAGTCGCAAACGAATGTCTAAACATATGTGGATGAACCTTCATCTTTAAACCAGCTTTTTCAACTTGTTTGTTTAAAAGATATTGAATGCCTCTTGAAGTTAAACTATTGCCATCTTTGTTCACAAAAACGATATCATGTTTTTTATCACCTATTAATAATGATCTTTCTTGATCGATATAGGCGTGTAGATAATCAGAGACTAAAGGATAAAAAGGAATTAACCGTTCCTTACTGCCCTTACCGACGATCCTAACGATCATTTCATAAAAATCGATATCACGTATACTTAAATTAACTACTTCACTAACCCGTAATCCACAAGCATACATTAACTCTAACATAGCCCGATTGCGAAGACCAAATTTCTCATTAACATCAATCGAGGTTAATAACTGTTCCATTTCCTCATAAAACAAAAACTCAGGTAATCTACGAAATGTCTTTACGGTTTTGATGTGTTCAAAAGGATTGTTGTCTAGATCATAAAATTCGATCAGATATCGATAGAATGATCTTAGAGCTGATATATGGCGAGATATAGTATGATTACTTAAGCTTTTTTTACGTTTAGGATCATTACGCAAAGATCTTAGATAGTTGCCAACGATCATCCGATCAACATCCTTTAGTTCATTTATCCCTTCACTACGTAGAAAGTTGATAAAACTATCAATATCATGACGATAACTATTGATCGTATTTTCTGATCCAGTGTTTTGTGTTCTCAAAAACTTAATAAAATCTAGGCTATGTCTTTCCATCGTTTCACATATGGTTTTAAAACCGTGAGTGATTGTTGACCATACGCTTCCTTTCGTGACTTCTTATCAGTATCAACCATTAGGCGCATGATTCCAAAATTAGCGTTCATTGGTTGAAAGTTAACCGGATTTGCATTAGTTATATAATTCGCCATAGCACCGATCATCGTGGTATTTGGTAAACTCATTAATTCTTGATCAAGCATTAACATAGCCATGTTAATACCCGCCAATAACCCGCTCGCCGCACTTTCAACATAACCTTCAACACCTGTTAATTGGCCGGCAAAGTAAAGATCTTTTCTATTTTTGGCTTGATAAGTATTTTCAAGACAGGTAGGAGAGTTTAAATAAGTATTACGATGCATTACTCCTAATCGCGCAAATTCAGCATTAGCTAAACCAGGGATCATCTTAAATACTCGTTGTTGTTCACCATATGTCAAATGCGTTTGAAAGCCGACCATGTTATATAATGAGGCAATCGCATTATCTTGTCTTAATTGAACAACTGCGTAAGGCTTACGATGTTCATCAGTACTTAAACCAACTGGTTTTAAGGGTCCAAATAATAGTGTCTTCATCCCTCTTCTGGCCATCTCTTCGATGGGCATACACCCTTCAAAAAATACTTCATCTTCAAAATCATGGAGTTTTATCGTATTAGCATTGATAAGCTCATTGTAGAAATTCAAAAACGTGATTTGATCCATCGGTAGATTAATATAGTCATCTCCACCCTTATCATATCGTGATTTATAGTAAGCAACCGAAAAATCAATACTGTCTTTGATGATGATCGGCGCAACCGCATCATAAAAATATAAGAAATCTTTATTTACAAAATCAGCGATCGCCGCTGATAATGCAGGACTGGTCAATGGTCCACTAGCAATGATCGTTGGGCCATCGGGAATAGCGGTAAGCTCTTTATGATAGACATTAACTAAGGGATGATCAGTGATCATTTTAGTGATCTTCTGGCTAAACCCATCGCGATCGACAGCTAAAGCACTACCAGATGGCAAGGCATATTCATCCGCTACTTTCATGATCAAAGAATCAAAGTTTCTCATTTCTTCTTTTAAAAGACCTACACCATTAGTTAAAGCATTACTACGCAGTGAATTAGAACAAACAAGCTCCGCAAAATCACCTGTTTTATGTACAGGCGTTAAGGTATGAGGTCGCATCTCGATCAGATCAACACCAATCCCCTTGTTTACCAGTTGCCAAGTTGCTTCACAACCAGCTAATCCGGCTCCGACAACGGTAACTCTTTTCATTTTGTGGCTTTTCCTTTAGTTGTCTTCTTTTTTGTTGTGGTCGCTTTCTTCTTTTTTGTTACTGCTGGCTTTTTGGCAGTTGTATCAGTAGTTGGTGTATCTTCAACTTTTTTTTGTTTTTTCTTTTTAGCGTTTTCATCAGGCTGAATATAGCGACATTTGGGGAAAGCACTACAACCAACAAAATAGGTGTTATAGCGACTCTTTCTTTTGATCAGTTCACTACCACATTCAGGACACATGATTCCCAATTTAACTGGTTCTTCTTTAACTTTATTGACCAAGGGTCTTGTGTATTTGCATTTTGGATAAGTACTACAAGAAATAAACTTACCAAAGCGACCTAATCTGATAACTAGCTCTCCTCCACACTCAGGACAAGCTTCACCAATTTTCTCTACTTCTTTCTTTTCCATCTTTTGATAAGCATTATCAACAAGTGGAATAAAACAGTCATAAAAATCTTTTAGTGTTTCATAATTACTTAATTTTCCTTCAGCGATCTGATCTAGATCATTTTCCATATCCGCTGTGTATTTCACATTGATAATACTACTGAAGAACTCACTTAGTTTCTCATCAGTTAATACTCCCTGCTCAGTTGGAATGAATACTTTAGTCTTAGATCCTTCACTACTACGAGCAAAATCAACATACTTACGATTAATGATCGTATCAATGATAAAGGCATATGTACTTGGTCTACCAATTCCAAGTTCTTCTAATACCTTGATCAAACGAGCCTCACTATATCTTAATGGTGGTTCAGTAAAATGTTGTTTTCCATATACTGGATTACTTGGTAGAAGCTTTTCTTGTTCAACAAAGGTCGGAATAATCTCGTTTTTACTACTTTCGTATTCTTTATAGATCTTTAAATAACCATCAAAGATCATAACACTGCCATTAGCTGTGAAATCATATTGTGATTGGCTAAAGATAACACTCAATGTTTCAAACTTAGCCGCAGCCATTAATGAAGCCATAGCCCGAATATAGATCAATTTATACAATTTATACTGATCAGCACTCAAATAGTCTTTGATCTTCTCAGGATCATTATTGATGCTTGTAGGCCTGATCGCCTCATGGGCATCTTGGGCCTTCTCGTCATTTTTAGTCTTATAATAACCCAAATATCCCTTACCAAAATCAGCGACGATCTTAGCTTGGGTAGCTTTAATGAATGTTTCACTAAAACGCGTAGAATCAGTACGCATGTAGGTGATCAAACCTTGTAATTCACCATTGATCTCAACGCCCTCATAAAGTCTTTGGGCAGTCATCATTGTCTTCTTAGCTGAGAAGTTAAGCTTAGTTGAAGCTTCTTGTTGTAATGTTGATGTAATAAATGGCATTTTTGGTTGTCTTTGATTAGTCTTGGTCTTTACTGAACTAACTGTAAATTCGCCATTACACGCATCAATTATCTTTTGAACATCATCACCATTGGTCAACTCTGGTTTTTTACCATCAATCTTAGATAGATCAGCCGTAACCTTCATATCATCTTTATCAAAATCAGCGTGAACCGTCCAGTATTCTTCACTTACGAAAGCATTGATCTCTCGCTCTTTTTCACAGATTAACTTTAACGCTACCGATTGAACCCGTCCAGCTGACTTACTTTGAATCTTTGATTTTAATAAAGAAGAAAGCTTAAATCCAATGATTCGATCAAGGATCCGACGTGTTTCTTGTGATCTAACAAGATCCATATCAACAGTCCTTGGATCATCAAAAGCTTTAATGACCGCATCCTTAGTTATTTCATTAAAGATAACTCTATTTTTTTCATTGATATCAAGATCTAATTCTTCCGCTAAATGCCAAGAGATAGCCTCCCCTTCACGGTCAGGGTCAGTTGCTAAAAAGACTTGATCAGCTTTTTTAGCTTTTAGTTTGAGTTGTTTAACAACATCTTTTTTATCAGGACTTATGACATAAGTTGCCTTAAACCCATCCTCAACATCAACACCTAAAGCGCCTTTGCCTTTTTTCGCTAGATCACGGATATGACCCTTACTAGAGACAACTTCATATCCCTCACCTAAATATTTCTCGATCGTCTTTGATTTTGACGGGGATTCAACAATTACTAATTTTCGCATTTAATTACCTCTATCCTATCTATTAATAGTGAATTTTCTTTGATTTGTCAAACATATCACCTAATTGTTCAATATCTTCTATACATGTTAGCACATTAGCTCCTTGTTTTATCAAGTAATTACATCCACTTTCTTGATCAGTCAAAGGATGAGGAACAACATAGACTTCTTTATTTAGCTCAATAGCTTCATTAACAGTTAACATCGTTCCACTTTTCATTCCGGCTTCAGTTACGATCAAACACTCGCCCAATGCGGCTATCAAGCGATTGCGAAACGGAAAATGATAACGCATTGGTAATATATCGCGCGGGTATTCACTTATCAATAATTGATCGTTACGCATATCTTTAAATAGTTCACTGTTTTCTTTAGGATAAACTCGATCAATGCCACAACCTAAAACACCGATTGAATTACCAAATTGATTAGCTTGCTGGTGAGCAATCTTATCAATCCCTTTCGCCATACCACTTACGATTATCCAAGAATCGTTAAGTTTATTAACGATCTTTTTAGTGATCATCGCTCCGTATTCACTATAACTGCGCGATCCAACGATCGCTATCTTTCTTCTGCTCAATAAACTTATATCACCTTGATAAAACAAGACAAATGGGGGAAAACGAAGTTTCCTAAACTCTTCAGGATAAAGTGGATCGTTAAGCGTAAGATAATTTACTTTATACGATAATGGATTAATATCTTCTTGATCTTTTATTGCTTGATAAATCTTGTGATAATTACCACCATACTTTACTGCTAAAGCCACTAATTGCCAATCTTCCATATCATCACCAAACTATCATTACTGATCAAAGGTGATAATTCCTATTAGTATTTTATTCTTTTACTAATGGCGACTGGTCTATAACTAAGACGATGGATTGGCGTATAACCAAAATCGGCTAACGCTTGAATATGGGCTCTTGTTGGATAGCCTTTATTTTTAATAAATTGATACTCAGGGTAAAGCGCATCATATTCATCCATGATCTTATCTCTGGTGACTTTAGCTAAGATACTAGCCGCTGCTATCGATATACTTTTACTATCACCTTTGATAATTGATTGGACATTCTTATCGATATATAAAGGCATTGCATCAGTTAAAACCTGTTTTGCTGGTAAAGTACTAGCAATAAAGCTCATCGCTTCTTTAGTGGCTTGATAGATGTTTGTATCATCGATCACTTGACGATCAACGATCTCAACAACAAATGCCAATGCTTCATGGATCAAAACATCATAAAGATAATCTCTTTTTTTAATACTTAATTTCTTGGAATCATTAATATCAGGATGATAATAACCAATCGGTAAGATAATCCCTGCCACCACTAAAGGACCGGCTAAAGGTCCTCTGCCGGTTTCATCTATACCTATTACCAATTCACCATTATCCCAAAATACTCTTTCAAACTTTAATAGATCACTCATGAAAGATTTGCCAAGTGATTGGACCAAATTGATCATCCCTTATCTCTTTTATGAGCATATCGATCGTTCTTTTTTGATCAGGACTATTAGCCAATAGATAACCTCTTTTAACTGCTATGCGTTGTAAGACAACATAGGGATCAACATCAAGTTCTATATCATAGCGCTTGATTAAGCGCTCAGGATAGGCTTCTAAGAGCCTAGTCAAGCCAAATACAGCTATCTCATCTGTTGGAATAACCTCATCACTGATCGCCCCTGTTAATCCCAGATAAAGACCGATCATTTTATCATCAAATTTAGGCCAAAGAACACCTGGGGTATCGATCAGCTGTAGATCATCATTAACGATGATCAGCTTTAATGAGCGAGTAACTCCAGGTCTATTAGCCGTTTGGACAACTTTTTTCTTCGTTAAACGATTAATAAGAGTTGATTTACCAACATTAGGTATTCCAACAACCATCGCTCTGATCGCCCGTGGATTTATTCCTCTTCTTTTTAAACGCTCATGTTTTTCACTCATTAACGCTAAACAAGCGTTAGTAATCGGATTAATAAGACGATCGGTATTAAGATCAAAAGCTAATGCTTTTTGCGTAAGATTCAATTTTTCTAACCACAATGTTGTTTCATTTTGATCAGCTTTATCTTTTTTAGTTAAGATGATCAACCGTGGTTTACTTTTATCCATCTGATCTAAAACAGGATTACGACTAGCATCAGGTATCCGAGCATCACGCAATTCAATGATCATATCAACTGCTTTTAGTTTTTCGCTCATCTCTCTTTGAGCTTTGGCCATGTGTCCTGGAAACCATTGAATAACCATTATTTAACCCCAAATTCGGAAAATGGCCATAAAACAAAGACTCCTTTACTGACAATCTGTTTACGAGTAAAGGCACCATAGTAACGAGAATCTGTTGAATATGGTCGATTATCTCCCATCAAGAAATATTCATCATCAGCTAAGATCATACAACTAACATTAGAGGTAAAAGCTTTTCTAACCTCATAACTATTAAGATAATCACTGTCAAAGAAATCTTCAGTGATAAGTTGTCCATCAATATATAGTTTATCATTTTCGTAACAAAGCTCTTCATTTGGTAAAGCAATGACCCTTTTAACAAGATATTCACTAGTACCTGGGATTTCAGCCACAACGATATCAAAACGATCGATACCACCAATCGTGATACTGATAATACTTGAAAAGCCAGTATCTTTATCGTGTAATGTCGGATACATACTATTACCATAAACACGAACTGGTTTAATAAAAAAGGTGGTCAAGATCAACACAAAGATAAACGAGAAGATTGCCGTCTGTACCAATTCCATAAATTCTGATTTTTTCTTGATCTTGTTTTTTTCCATGTTTGTTACCTTCTATTCATTATATCATTTTTAGGCTTACTATCAAAAGAAAAACCGGGGTACCGGCTTTACTTTCTGATTTCTGCTATACGTGAAGCCTTACCAGACAATCCACGTAGATAGAATAATTTAGCTCTTCTAACTTTACCACGTTTGATAACAGTGATACTATCGATTAGTGGAGAATTGATAGGAAACGTTCTTTCAACACCAATTTGTGAGGACATCTTACGAACTGTAAATGTTTCCGCAACACCTTTTCCACGACGACTTATTACAACACCTTCGAAAGCCTGAATACGTGATTTTTCGCCTTCTTTAATCATTACATCAACACGAACTGTACAACCAGGACGAAAGTCAGGTATGTCAGTACGTATTTGAGATTTTGTTATCTCATCAACTAAACTTAAATTCATATTTCCGTGCTCCTTTTTATAATTGTCAGCTCATATATCATCTATCGATCAGCGGAACTGCAATGCTTTTCAGCCATAATAAAATAACATATATCTAACTATATTGCAAGTTTAAATAATGAGCAAAGCAATCCATAATTACGTATTATCACCTTCATTGCGATATTCAAGAATATCACCAGGTTGACAATCTAGTACCTTGCATATCTCATTAAGTGTACTTAGCTTAATACCTCTAGCTTTACCAGTTTTAAGAATTGATAGGTTAACATTAGTGATTCCTACCCTCTCTGATAACTCTTTTAAAGACATCTTTCTTTTAGCCATCATTACATCAAGATTAATGATTATCATATCAATCTCCTAAACAAACGCATCGTTTTCTTCTTTGATGATTGCCGCTTTCTCAACTAAATGAGCTAAAACAGCGGCGATAATTCCAATCGCTATCGCCACAAAACAAAAGAAGATCGACAAGATAAAAATAGAGGGATGATTCAAGTTTGTGATTAATAAAATGATATTGCCACAAAAGAAGATAACAGCGATGCTCAAACATAACAACATTATCCATTTTAGATAACCAACATTTTGAAATGAAAATGAATTATCAAGTTCAACTTGATGAGCAATCTTCCAAACAAAAAATAAAACACCATAACAAGGTATTAATGTAATTAAGATTAAGATATTCCATGGTAGTGTACTAACCTCATATCCTGCAAAATTGGCAATTGTCGCTGGATCAAGGATCATATCAAGCCAAAAATACACCATGATACCACCTAATCCAACCCCAATAACAATAGCTTTGATCCAATTAGCCAAAGACTTTTGATTCATGATACTTCCTCCAACACCCTAATTATATTGAGATATTAATAATTAAGCAATAATAATTTATCGTTATACATTAATTATCTTTATTCTCTTCACATATTACTTCATCTAATAATCTTTTTGTTTCTGTATCGAATTCTTTATTAGCTAAAAGATCTTTACGATAGCTATAAGTCTTTCTAAGGGATTCTTTTAAACGATATTTTCTGATATTTTCATGATGACCTGATAATAAGATTTCAGGTACAACAAAGCCTTCATAGTCAAGGGGTCTTGTGTATTGAGGATGCTCAAGCAATCCATCTTCAAAAGACTCAAATAAATGACTGTCTTCACTAATAACTCCATCAACAAGTCTTGTAACCGCATCAGCTACAACCATGGCGGCTAGTTCACCACCTGTCAATATATAATCACCAATAGAAATAACTTCATCGACATAATTCAAGATACGCTCATCATAACCCTCATAATGGGCACAGATGATGATCAAATGTTCAAATTTAACCAAAGTACGAGCTTTGTTTTGATCAAATGTTGGTGCTGCTGGGCTCATTAAAATGGTATGGCTTTTATCAGTTTTGACAAAACGTAAAGCATCGATTACTGGTTGAGGAAACATGACCATCCCCTGTCCACCACCAAATGGATAATCATCAACTCGTTTGTGTTTATCTTTAGTAAAGGAGCGAATATCAACGATATCATACTCAACAATCTCTTTTAAACGAGCTTTCTTGATGATTGATGTATTAATGAAACCATCAAACATTTCTGGAAATAAGGTTAAGATACTGATTTTCATCTCATACCCTCGATCAGTTCAACATCAACTCGTTTTTCATCAAGATCGACCTTTTTTACAAAAGCATCAATGAAAGGGATCAAAACTACTTTGTCTTCATTTTTAACCCTTAAGATCGAATGGGCAGGATAAAACTCAACATTCGCAATCGTCCCAATAAATTCACCTTGATCAAAAACATCTAAGCCTAATAGACTGTTACTATAAAAACCATTGCTTAGTGCTTCAACATCATCTTTATTGACAAAAAGGTCTTTACCTTTTAAAAACTCAACCAAATTAATATCTTCATATTCATCAAATAAGATCAACGCGTTATTTTTATGATAACGAACAGCTTTGATCTTTAGATCTTTTATTTCATTATTGATATTAACATAAAGTAGATTTCCAACTTGAAATCTTTCCATAGGAAAATCGGTCAAGATCTGTACTTTAAGTTCACCTTTGATGCCAAAAGTATTTAAGATATTACCTACTCTGATAAGTTCCATAATTCCTCCAAAAAAGGATGCACAAGCATCCTAGTATGATTCAAATTTGATCGTTATTCGACGATCATTAAGATATGAAGCTACTGACATCATTTTACGTAATGCCGAAGCCATACTACCTTGTCTGCCAATCAAGCGCGCAATGTCATCAGACTTTGCGTAAACATAAAGCAATATTTCTTGATCATCAAGAGATGGTAATTCTTTAATTGATACACTTGATGGATCATCAACCATTGGCTCAACCAAATTAAATAAAACTTTTGTCAACTCTTCCATTATTGTTTGCGATGTTTTTCATCATGGTATTGTTTTAGTATACCCTGACTTGAAAGCAATCCTTTAACTGTATCAGAAGGTTGAGCTCCATTACGTAACCATTTTAAAGCCAATTCAGTATTGATCTTAACATCTACCGGATTAACAGTTGGATTGTAATAGCCAATACTTTCGATGAAGCGACCATCACGAGGATAACGTGAATCCGCTGCTACTATCCGATAAAACGGTGCTTTTTTTGCGCCCATTCTTTTTAAACGAATTTTTACTGCCATATAGATCTCCTTTATTTATCTCTTGTATTTTAACATATCATTTTAACCTGTCAAGTATTTTTACTTGACAGACTACATCTTCCAACCATTTCCTTTTCCAAGGCGCGACATCATCTTCATTTGTGACTTCATCTTTTCAAATTGTGATAATAGTTTATTGACTTGAGCCACACTTGTGCCACTTCCATCCGCTATTCGATGTTTTCTTGACATGCGGATCAGCTCAGGATTTTCTCTTTCTTCTTTAGTCATACTCTCAATGATCGCTACATTTATTTTAATGTCTTTATTAGCTTGTTGTTCATCTATTTGATCACTGAACTGATTCATTCCCGGTATCATACCAATAAGTCCTTTGATCGAGCCCAATTTATTCACCTGTTTTAATTGAACTACCATATCATTTAGATCGAACTTGCCTTCCATCATTCGTGTAGCAGCTCTCATCTGAACTTCCATATCTAACTTTTCTTGAGCTTTTTCAACTAAACTGACAATATCACCCATTCCCAGAATGCGATCAGCGACTCTTTCAGGATAAAATAGTTCAAAATCATCTAATTTTTCACCTGTACCAACAAATTTGACAGGTACACCAGTGACACTTCTAACAGACAGAATTCCACCACCGCGAGCATCACCATCAAACTTAGTTACAACAAGACCTGTTATATTTAATTTTTTATTGAAACTATCAGCGACATTAATGATGTCTTGACCCGTCATGGCATCAACTGTTAAGAGAATTTCATCAGGTTTGATCTCTTTTTTGATATCTACTAATTCTTGCATAAGCTCTTCATCAATATGAAGACGACCAGCAGTATCTACTAAGACTGTATCATATCCGTTTTGTCGAGCATAATCCATACCGGCTTTGACTGTTTTTAAAGTTGAAGTATCACTACCTAATGTAAAGACTTCAACATCGATCGCTTTACCTAAAGTAACTAATTGTTCGATCGCGGCTGGCCGAACAATATCAGCGGCGATGATCAACGGTTTACGTTTATTTTTCTCTTTTATCGATTTAGCGATCTTAGCTAAATTAGTAGTTTTACCAGTTCCTTGAAGACCAACGATCATGATCTTGGTAATAGCGTTTAATTTAAAATCAACTGTCGCTTCTTTTTCTCCTAAAAGATTGACCATTCCATCATGAACGATCTTAACGACCATCTCTGATGGATCAACAGCTTGATAAACCTGCATGCCTATGGCTTTTTCTTTAATGTCATTTAAAAAAGTACTTACTACTTGATAGTTGACATCCGCCTCCAATAAAGCTAAACGGATCTCTTGTAACATATCATCCATATTGCGCTCAGAAAGTTTTCCTTTTCCAATAATATTGCGCATTGCTTGATTAATTTTTGATGTTAGATTTTCAAAAGCCATAATATCACCCTTTCTTTAAAATAGTTCATCTTCTAAGTGATCAATACTTACCTGTTGAGTCTCGACTGTTCCAACACATTCATTAAGTAAGGATTCAAAATCAAATCTACTCTCTTGAAATTCAGCTTTAGGCAATTTTGGTTTGATTACAGGCTTATTAGGTGTAAAGATCGTACAACAATCTTCATGTGGTTCAATACTGATATCATAAGTGTTGATCTTAATAGCGGTATCAATGATCTCTAATTTATCAAAACCAATCAACGGTCTAAGTACTGGCATCTTGATCGGTTCATTGATGACCGCGATACTCTCTAAGGTCTGTGATGCCACCTGTCCAATACTTTCACCACTTATTAACGCTAAACATTTATTTTTGATCGCGATTTGTTCAGCGATCCGATACATCATTCTGCGCATGATCGTAATCGCATAACTTTCATCACAATGTTCATAGATCGCTAATTGCAGTTTAGTGAAATTAACTACATGGACCTTAACAAAGCCCTGATATTCACTTAATCTTTCAGCTAGTCGAATTACTTTATCAAGTGCACTAGCACTAGTATATGGCTGAGAAGCGTAATGGATACACTCTAATGCAACTCCCCTTTTCATCGTCATATAACCAGCAACTGGTGAATCAATACCACCAGATAACATTAATAGTGCTTTACCACCAATGCCTACCGGATATCCTTTTCCCCCCTGAATTGCCTTAGCCATAATATAAGTAAAGTCTTTCCTTATTTCAACCACAAAACGATGATCGGGCTGATGAACATCTACTTTTAATAAGGTGTTTTTTAAGATTGTACCAGCAAGATAACGATTGACTTCATCACTTCTTTTCGCAAACAATTTATCATGACGCTTCGTCTCAATCTTAAATGTTCCATTTAACCCCGTCGCTAAGTGCAAACACATCTTATTGATCTCTTCAATCTCACTATTTACTCTAATTGCCAGTGAAAAAGTACTAATACCAAAACACTTCTGTAATTGAACACTTACCGCTTCGGCGTCTTCACCGTTTAATCTGATAAACATGCGATCATAAGTGCGATCATAGCTTAAAGCAGGAAAACCCTTCAAGGTATGCTTAACATTAGCGGCTAATTTTCTAATAAATTCATTACGGTTTTTACCTTTGGTAGATAATTCACCGTATCTAACTAAAATATAATCATATATGATCTTATCCATAACTTTTAATGATTCCCTTCAATTCTGAAATAAAACGATCAATATCTTTTCTACTGACCAAATGTGATAAACCAATACGGATTGCACTTTCAGCGATATGATCTGGCAGCTTTAAAGCTTTATAGACATGTGATATCTCACTTGCCTTACTATGACAAGTACTTTGGGCACTTACCGCAATCTTTGCTTGATTTAACCCATTCATCATAACTTCACTTTTTAATTTTGAATAGGAGAAATTAACGATATAGATTGAGCCATTAGCGAAAGAATTGATAATGATCCCTGGTATTTGTCTTAGTTGATCACATAGATACTCGTTGATACTTTGGACCATTTTGAAGTGCTTAGCCTGATCAGTCAAAGCCAACCTTATCGATTTAGCCGCCATTATATTAACACAATAATTAGCTGTTCCGCCACGATGAGTACCTTCTTGTTGACCAGCTGTGATCAAACTCAACATTTCCACATGCCTTTTTTTAACTAGTATTCCAGATCCTTTTAAGCCATAGATCTTATGCATCGACATACTTAATAAATCAATATTAAATAGATCTATATCATATTTACCAAAAGCTTGTACCCCATCGACGTGGAAATAAGCTTTACTATTGTATTTTAAGTACTCAGCGATCTCACTGATCGGATTAATACTACCAATTTCGTTATTTATCATCATCAACGATACTAAGATCGTATCACTACGAAGTGCTTGTTTGACCATATCAAGTGTAACTTGACCCTGTTTGTTTACCGCAAGATAAGTTATCTCAAAGCCAAATTCTTTCTTTAACTGCAGGGTGCTTTCCATTACACTCGAATGCTCAATAGCGGAAGTTATGATGTGTTTGCCTTTGTGTTTATTAGCCCAAGCAACCCCTTTGATCGCCATATTATTAGCTTCAGATGCCCCTGAAGTAAAAATAACTTCACTTGGTTGGACATTTAAAGAGCTCGCAATTTGAAAACGAGCTTTTTCTTGAAGCTTATTAACTCTTACTCCTAAATCATGTAATGAATCACTATTAGCATAGTATTTATTGAGTAATTCGGTATACATATTAAACACCTCTTTATGCAGAGGTGTTGTGCTAACATAATCCAAATATAGGTAATCACTAACTTGCACTATTCGCATTCTCCTTAATCTTTTCCTCATATGACTCAAGATTTAATTTTTCGATCGCATTCATCGCAATCGTCAAAGCTTGAGTATACTCCCCGTTTCTAAAATTTAATTCTGCACGGGTCAGTTCTGAGTCAATATCGATAAATGAAGATCTAAATTTATTACCAAATACGATCGTATTTTCAACCATGATCGCCATACCTACCAAATTGTTAACATTGTTATACAAAAGGTAGATATAATCAATCGCCTCAGTTAGTGTCGATGATAATAATATCGTATTTAATGGTGCTTCTTCCAACAATCCTTCAATCGTTCTAATATACTCATAAGCTTTTCTAACATCGCCTTCATATTCATTGGAAATGGTTGGTAAACGATGTTTTCTGATCTTGACTTGGATCTCATTCATGATCAAATGTAGCTTCAAAAGTTGTTTTTTAGCTCGCTCTTCATCGCTACGAACGACATCTAAGCTATTTCTTAATTCTTTAAGCTCTAATGATAAAGTATTGATCTCTTGATCAAATTCCTTAAGTGATATCAAGATAGTCGAAGCAGGTATCGTATACTCATTGATCAACTTGAGTAGTTTTTCTTTAACCTTATCCAGTTCCTTCAATTGTTTATCATAACCGTTTAAGCGCTCTTCAATATTATCAAAACCATATCTTGTAGAAACTCTCAAATAGATCTGTCGTATTTGGGTTAAAGAAATACGAGTTTCATCAACTAATGAAAAAGCCTGATCCTTCAAGACACTCATTTCATCATAAGCCCGATCTTCACGATCGATCTGCGATAACAGTTGTTCTAAACGGGTTTGATATTCAGTAAGATTATTAGCCACACCATCAACGACGCCAACTCGCAGTTGGGCCATATCTTGTTTAAGCGTTTCAGTTATTACTTCGATATTTTTAGCTACATCTAAATGTTGAAGATACAATCCTTTTTGTTTACATCTTGAATAAGCTTCTGATACTTTATCAATCGCTTGTGGAATCGCACCACGTGCCACTGTCAATAGCTCAGGTAATTCATCAAGGAGTCTTTGAAGATTATCCAAACCATTCGCTATATCAATAACGACTTCATTAGCTTTATGAAATTCACTAGCATACATCAACTCTTCAAAATTGGTGAACTCATTTTCAATATTGGTCGCTTCTTCATTTAATTTATCAATACTAAAAGCATATAGATTATACTTTTGATTCAAAGTATTCTTTATTTCACGAAATTTCTCTTTGTGTTTATTGATCTCATCACGTTGTTGTGTTTCTTGTTGTAAGATAGCATCTAATTCTTGATCAAGCTTAGTAACATCATTCAAACCTCGCTCAAGCATGCCATGTAGATCCATCTCATTCAGTTTAACCGTTTTTAAATTACCAGCGATAATGTTGTCTTCCATTTCACTTAATAATTCAGTGATCTGTTTTAGATTTACATGAACTGTATCAAATTGATCTTTATATGTATTAATCCTATCACTGAGTTTCTCATCAACACGAGCTAAAGCAACTGCTTTATTAAGTTTAAAGGATAATGGTATACTTTTAATGGAATTATATCTAACCTCAAGTTCAGATAATGATTTACGAAAACGGTTAATTCGTCTTTTTCTGAGCACAAGTAATACTACGATCACTAAAAAAAGAACTACTAAACCGATTATGACTTCTTTTTTAGTTAAAAATGTGATAATTTTTTCCCAATCCATAGAGTCACCTCATTGCTTATATTGTAACATAATTAACAAAATATTTATCATAAACATTTATACGACTATCGTCTTAAA
>CAZCSQ010000003.1:27709-41469 GCA_964501425.1 uncultured Erysipelotrichaceae bacterium | reverse complement strand
TCTGTTTCACTAAATACTAGTGATGGTGTGATCGCTGTTAGATCAGGGATAGTTGTAAGATTGATATTCATATCATAGGTATCAAGGTAACTTGCATAATCGGTGCGAATCAATACTTCGTATTCACCATTGACCAAAGAAGTCAGATCAATATTGTTGCCAACGAAGGTTGAACCTGCAAATGATAAGTCTTTAATTGGATAGGTTGTATTGATACTTGAAGTAAGTACACCATCACTTAGATTAAACACATATTCTTCACTTGTTGTCGTATGTTTAAATACTAACGCATGTGAGACATCAGTTAGTGATCTAACGGCTACCCCTTTATTAAAGCCATGCCCTGCTAGATCTAAGCCATTATCATCAAAGGTAAACGTTGATAAGCTGAGGATGTTTCCATCTGTAATGTATTCTGGATAAACAACGGCTGTTATTGGATTATTAGCTGTTGTGGCTGTATAGCGACTATCACTGATTAGATTGATTTTTGTTGCTTCGATATATCCAATACTTCCCAAGAAATCATATGTTCTTCTTACAGTTTCAAGGGTAGTCAATGTTCCATTTTCAATTGGGTTAGTGGTTGGTACTTGATAAAAACTATTATCGATCTTATTTAAGATAACGGTAAAGTCTTGTTGATATGTTGCCCCATAAGCTGAAGTGTACCAAGTAGATGAGGTAGCACTTGCTTGTGACTTAACTGGTACATTATAAGTGTTTATTACCCCTAAGGAATAATAATCATTATCGACAAGGTTATAAGTTTTATCAATACTATAAGCTATCGCTGAGATCTGGACGCCCCAATAAGGGTCACTGGCATACTTAACATTAAAGCCACTTTCTTTAGTTCCTAGATGACTTCCAAAAAAGCGCCAGTCGTTTATGTCCATATATCTTCTAATAAACCATCCTGCCATATCATTGATACAGGCTTCAACACTTGGGAAAGTGGTTGCTTGTGATGGATCACTATCAATGGCGTTTATACCAAAAAGATTATTGGTTCGTAAAGCAATATCACTTGTTCCATAGTTAGACTCTTGAATAGCGATCGCATACAACAACAAGGCATTAACGCCATATGTATTTTGAGCGTTTATAAAAAGTTGTGCATTGTTTAACATTAAACCAGTAGTCTTCTTGCTAGCTAAGTAAGTATTCAGCAGCGTCGAGGTGATATTTGTCTTACTTCTTAATGGTAAGTATTGATAATAATTATAATAGGTACCAACTAGTGTCTTGCATTCTCGATCTGAATAAAAGTTATTAAAATCATAACTATAGTAAGTAGCCCCATCTGTCATCCATTCAGCTTTGATTCCAATCGCGGTATTATTGCGTTGAACACCACTGTAAAAACTCCATCGTTGAAAGATAAGTTCATTACCACTGACCACAAATTGAACTTGTTTTGGACTATTTAAGGTAAACACTTCTTCATATACGGGGTTAAAAGTAGATCCACCCAAATTGATCGGTAGATTATTTTCAAGATATACCATTGGTACTAAGTCTAATTGTTTTAAATCGGCGTACCCATTAAAACCAGACATGATGACATGAACGCGTCCATTACCCGTAGCCGCGTCATAGGACATTGTCCTTAAATACTGCATATCATAGTGGCTACCAACATAGGTGTTCTTTTGATTCAAGGTAGCTGTTTGGTATTGGGTGATGATCATTGTTTGATCGGTCGTATATCCGGTATCACTTAGACTACCATAACGGAAAGTATAAGATACGGCGACCCCTCTGGTCATCGCTATGATCTTGGTGGGGCTTAATGAAGCGTTGTGTGTTATCACACCATTTGGATAGGTTAACATTGCTGTATGAGCTTCATCAAAAGTTGGATAACTGTTGATCGTGGTCATCGTTCCATTTGTGGCGATATCTTTCACCACAAAATCCCCTTCGGCGTTTATTGGCTGAAAGGTTATCATTAGTGTCGTAAGTACGATACTTAACGCTACTATTAATTTAGTTGTTCGCTTCCACATATTACTTATTTTCATTTACACTCCTAAAGATCGATTTCGACGCTACTCCATACACCATTAATCTTAACTCTTAATATCCCAGTATATGATATTTGTACTCGATCTGGATTTAAAGTCATGAATAATAGATATCCATTAGTACTAGTTGTTGTTGAAACATTAATAATGTTAACTCTTTTTTCGGTTCTTTCATATGTTCCATCAAGTGCTACAAAGGTATCACTGGTTTCTTCTGTTATATACTCAGCTTCTTCAATTTCAATAGCACTACCATCAATTGATTCTAATATCAATCTAAAGGCCATTAATTGAGCGGTTGAAGGATAAGTAGATACTTCATTGTTTTGATATAAAACTTCTCCTGAGATATCAATCGCCGCACTAACCGTGATCTTAAAGGTCTTATCATCAGTTATTCCCTCATCATGTATCACACCAAGTTGTTCAGCTGTACCGGTCACATTTTCAAAAAGGTCGATAGTGATCTTTTGCTCATTAAATAGAATATCAATTTCTTCAATCTGTTTATCTTTAAGCGGGACAAATAGTGAAAAGACAGCACTTGTTTCTTCACTTTCAATGTCAAAATCAACACCAACTTTTCCCAAAAAGACACTTAAATCAGCCAATTCAGAGATATAGTCATTAACATCATTAAGATTAATACCTTCTGATGTTGAAAATGCAGTTAAAGAAACATTGATCGGTTTATCATCTTTTATTCGAACTTTGACTAAAGCAAATTTGAAACTTAAATCCTTTAAGTCAAACACTTCATATGATACAAGATCAAAACGGGTACCTACAATTTCTTCAGGTGTATTAGGGTCAAGCGGATCATCTGGTTGTTCAGGTTTATCGATAAACACGAAATAAATAAAGACCAAAGCTAAAACACACACTATGGAAATCGCTGCTATAAGTAGACTTCTGGTTTTTTTATCTTTCATGCTATCACCTGCCTTCATCATATCTTTTTTCACTTTATTATGCACTAGTTAAATCCATACTTCAAAAAGAAATTCTAACTTTTCACTAATACGAAATAATTCTCCATATTCACGTAAACGTGACAAATTTTTATTAGGATCAGCGATGTATGACTGTATTGCTTGCTTATACTCTTTGGTTGATATGAGTTTTCTTCTTCTTATACAATCACAGATCGTTCTTTCACGATCATATACTTTAATTAAATGTCCTTTATATCCATTTAGATCAACACCAACATTGATATATTTATCATCACGAAAGTATGCTTTCAAGTTAAGGTCTGAGTGCCGATATTTATAACGATTATTGTTTTTTGTGACGGCGATCGTATGGTACACAGGTACATGATCCAAATAATCATAGAAATAAAGGGCTGAACTTAAACACAAGATCCCTTCTGGAAATAATTGAACGATCATCGCTAATTCATCAAGACCATCATTAACAATGTAAAAACCACGCTGAACACGCGTTAGTTGGTTTTGTCTTGTCAATTCTGTTAACAGATTACTGTGATAACCTAATTGATTTAACTCGTTGGTTGAATAAATCTTAAGACTATCGATATTTGTCATTATTGTACCTAAATGATCTTTTTTATGTATATTTATAATAGAACTTTATTGGTTTGATGTCAAATAAAAAAGTGCTTTCGCACTTACTTATTGATCAATAGATCATTAATGATGTGTCGGCTGATTAACAAGATGACAATTACAGTTAACCAATCAGTCAGTGGTTGTGCTAAATAGACCCCTACTTCTCCCATTAGACGTGGCAAGAAGTATGCAATAGGAACATAGAAGAAGACTCCCCTAGCCAGTGACACCAGCATTGAATCTCGATTTCTACCAAACGCTTGTAACATAACCAACAAGACATTATATACACCTTGATTAATAAAGGAAATGTTATAGAACCTCAACATTTGACTTCCATAGGCAATGACCGTTGGATCTGATGAATACATAGAACATATCTCTGGAGCAAAGAAAAAGAATACAATAGACATAATCATCATATAGATAGTCATTGAACTGATTAACATAAGAATCGATGAGCGTAGTCTTTCTTTGTTTCGTGCTCCATAATTATATGCCGCAAATGGTAAAAACCCATTAGCAACACCTTGTACAGCGAATAAAGCAAATGTTGAAGATTTTTTACCAATACCAACACCCGCCACAAAGGCCGTCCCAAATAATCCAGCGGAGCGGGCAAAGATTGCTGTTGATAAGCTTGGTAAAGCATTTCTAACAAAAACTGCTGAACCAACATGAATTATTTCTCTAAAAGCCGCTTTATCAAATCCAAAATTACCAAAGCGCCATTTAACATATTTTGCTTTATAACAAAGACGATAAAGAAGCGCCACCAGTGATACTGTATCAGCTAAGACAGTTGATAATGCGGCCCCTACGATACCAAGATTTAAACCCCAATCAAACATTAAAAAAGGTGCGACAACGATATTTACGATTACACTAAACAGTTGTACATACATAGGATACAAGATATCAGCTTCTGTTTTTAAAAGATTGATGATAATGATCTTAAGATTGATAGCGATTGAACTGTAATAAATAATCGATACATAAGTATAAGTATAACTCAATACTTCTGGATCATTAGTCAATAGTCCTAAAACAGGCTTTAAACCAACAAAACTAAACAAAATGATCAAGATCGATACGATTGATCCTGCTGTGATAGCTGTTTTAACTGTTTCTTTTGAACTTTCAAGTTCATGAGCACCAAGCTGTCTTGATAGATAACTACTAGCTCCAATTCCCAGTGCACTACCAAAAGCAGGAATTAAGGTGATCATTGGTAATGATACCGTAATGGCGGCGATCATCGCTGTATTATGTAACATTCCCACGTAAATGGAATTGATAAGGTTATATATTAAGCTTATAAGTGATGATAATACTGATGGTATAGCTAGTAGTAATATGGCTTTACCGATTTTTTCACTTGAATATAGGAATAATTGATCTTTTCTTGCCATATTAATCTCCTAACCTAAACTATTATAGCTATTATAAATATTTAATCAAATAGTTTTCTCGCTAATTAGACTTTTAATCATCTGTCTTGTCACAAATAAGATCGTAAACAGGGTTAACCAATCCGCGATTGGTTGTGCTAGATAGACACCTATTGCACCAAATATGCGCGGCATGAAATAGATCAAAGGAATATAGAATAGTGCTCCACGGGCTACCGATACCAACATCGAATCACGATTACGACCAAAGGCTTGTAAAACGATCAATAAGATATTGTATGCGCCTTGATTCACTAAAGAGATAGTGTAGTATTTAAGCATGATCGAACCATACTCAATAACAACAGGATCGTTACTATAAAGACTACTGATAGCTGGCGCAAACATCAAGAAAACTATGGAGATCACGATTGAATATAGTGTCAAATTCTTGATCAAAAGCCACATTGACTCTTTTAAGCGCTTTTTATTATTGGCTCCATAATTATATGCGGCGAAGGTCAAATAACCATTGGCCATACCCTGAATGGCGAATAAGGCAAAGTGTGAAGCTCTTTTACCAATACCGACACCAGCCACAAATGCCGTTCCAAAAAGACCAGCTGAATTCGCAAAGATCCCTGAAGAGATACTTGGTAGTAGATTACGCATAAAGACAGCTATACCTACACTTGTTATCTCTTTTAAAGCTTTATAATCGATACCAAAATCAAATAAACGCCATTTAACATATTTACACTTAAAGCTTAATCTAAAGAACATGATAATGACACATACTCCTTGGACAATGACCGTCGCCAACGCAGCTCCACCAATTTGTAGATTAAAGCCCCAATCAAACATTAGTACAGGAACTAATAAGATATTCAAGATTACACTTAACAATAAGATATACATAGGGAAAACAATATCCCCTTCGGTTCTCAATAATCCGATCAATACTTGTTTTAGGATAGCAGTGACACCACCCAAAACGGTTATCAAACTATAAATATATGAAAATTTAAGTACTTCAGGATCATCAGTTAACAATCTTAGAATTGGCATCAACCAAAAAAAAGAACTTACGGCTAAGATCAATGAGATCAAAATACCGACAGTGATCGCTGTTTTAACAGTCTTCTTTGAATCATCGTATGATTCAGCTCCAAGTTGTCGTGACAGATAGCTACTAGCTCCAACTCCTAATGCACTGCCAAAGGCATGAATAAAGGTCATGATCGGATAGCCTACTGTCGTAGCCGCAACCATCGCTGTATTATTTAACATCTTGATAAAGATGGAATTTACTAGGTTATAGATAAGACTGATCAATGATGATAAGATCGATGGTATCGCCAATAAAAAAATAGCTTTACCTATTTTCTCTTCTGCATATAGATATAATCGATCGTTCTTTTCCATAATTGTGCTCCTATAAGATTATAGCACAAAAGCTATTAGTTTTTAAATGTATATATATTGATTAATCGAAAATTTCATTATTATCTATGATTATTCACTTAAAAAAGAATAGTATGCGTTAGCATACTATCATTCTTTTATTCCTTCAGGGTTATTCTCACTAAAATACCAAAGATCTGAACACATTTCATCAATATCCCTAATAGCTTCAAATCCTAATAAGGCTTTTGCTTTTGATGTGTCGGCATAACAGGTAGCGATATCTCCTGGTCGTCTTTCCATTATTTGATAAGGAATTTTCTTGCCAGTGGCTTTTTCAAATGCTTGAACTACTTCAAGTACTGAATAGCCAACTCCCCTTCCAAGATTTACTGCTTCAACACCATGGTTTGTTTCGGCGAATTTCAAAGCTTTTAAGTGGCCTATAGCCAGATCGACAACATGGATATAATCACGAACACCTGTACCATCAATTGTTGGATAATCATTACCCCAAACTCTAAGCATATCACGCTTACCCGTCGCTACTTGCGCTATATAAGGTAAAAGATTATTAGGTATACCATTAGGTGTTTCACCAATCAAACCGCTTGAATGAGCTCCAATTGGATTAAAATAGCGAAGTAAGACAATTTGCCATTGCGAATCAGAATTAGCAACATCCCGTAAGATCTCTTCGATCACTAACTTCGTATTTCCATAAGGATTTGTGGGATGTAATGCACTACTTTCCGTAATCGGAACTTGTTCTGGATCGCCATATACGGTCGCACTTGAACTAAATACAAGTCGCTTTACTTGATGAGCTTGCATCTGTTCCAATAGATTTAAAGTGCCAACAACATTATTCTGATAATAAAGTATTGGTTTTTCAACAGATTCACCAACAGCTTTATAACCAGCAAAGTGAATAACAGCATCAATCTTATTCTCATCAAAGATCGATCTTAGTGCTTCTTTATCTAATAGATCATCTTTATAAAACTTCGGTCGAGATCCTGTTATCTTAGCAATCCTATTCAAAACTTCCCGATCAGAATTGCTTAGATTATCCACAATGATCACTTCATGACCATTATTGATCAATTCCACACATGTATGACTACCAATAAAACCTGTTCCACCAGTAACTAGTACTTTCATTAGGCCCTCCTCATTAATTAAATAATTTGACTATATCATTCCATAAGATAAACACAAATAACATCATAATCAAGACAGCACTGGCGTTGATCAGAGCATATTCCACTTTTTTACTCAATGGTTTACCAGTGATGATCTCTACTACCGTGAAAAGAACTCTACCACCATCTAACATCGGTATAGGTATTAGATTAAAGATACCAACATTAAGTGATAATACCGCAACAATATTTAAGAAAAAGAATACACCTTCTTCAAACGATTCAGCATTACTCATCGTTTCACCTGTCATTTGAAAAATAGCGACTGGTCCTGATAAGTTCTGCAGTCCTCTACCTTGGATCAAATTCCCAAGCGAACTAAAGATCTCCCCGGTCATTTCAATCGTATAAAGTCCACCATAGTATAAAGCATTAAACGGATTTACTGGTAAATACTGAATATCATCCATAGTTACTCCTAATAAGTATCGATCCTGTTGCGCATCATATCGTGGTGTGAGCGAAAATGTTAGCTGTTCATCATTTCTTTCAATAATATACTGAGCTTCATCATTATAAGCTTGCAGATACTGTACGATCGTTGAAAAAGTATCTGGTTTAATAACTACTCCATCGGAAAAAGTTACTTGTATTATTTTATCACCAGCCAATACTCCCGCTTCTTGAGCTGGCGAATTAGCCGTTACTTCAGCAATGACGGGTTCAGGATATTTAACAAAGTAACCAGCCATCGTTAATAAGATAGCGAAGAATGTTATCGCTAAGACGATGTTCATCCCAATACCACTTAACATTACAATGATTCGTTTATAAGGACTAATACCATTTAATGTTCTTTCAGGCGGTACTTCAATATCACCTTCCAGTTTCTCTTCACCAGCCATTCTGACAAAGCCACCAAAGGGTAATGCTCTAATACTATATAATGTTTCTTTACCTTGTTTTGATATTAGTTTAGGTCCAAAGCCAAAGGAAAACTCATGGCAATAAACCTTAAAAAGTTTCGCTGTTAATAAATGACCCAATTCATGGATCAAAATAATAACTCCTAGTATCAATAAGAAATATATGATCGACATTAACTGCCTCCTCTTTCTAAAACAAATGCTCTAGCTAATTTATCATAATAGAAGATGTCTTCTAGACTAATATCATTAATGTAGTCAATCTCACTACAAGCTTGTAACACCAGCTCTTCGATCTTAAGAAATGATATTTTATCAGCTAAGAATAATCTAACAGCTTCTTCATTAGCGGCGTTCATGATGGTCGGTAGGTTGCCTTGCATCCGCCCTACCTCATAAGCTAAACGAAGTAATGGATATCTTTTAAAATCTGGTGATTTAAAATGCAATTGACCAATATCAGCTAAATTAAGTTTCTTACTTGTAATCGATATTAATCTTTTTGGATAACATAGGGCGTATTGAATGGGGATTCTCATATCTGCGGTTGCTAATTGAGCCATGATCGCCCCATCTTTGAATTCAACCATGGAATGGATTATGCTTTCTGGATGCATCAACACTTCAATATCATCAAAATCTTTATCAAACAACCAATGAGCTTCAATGACTTCTAAGCCTTTGTTCATCATTGTTGCACTATCAATCGTAATTTTAGCACCCATTGACCAATTCGGATGTTTTAAAGCCTCTTCCTTAGTCACATTTACTAATTCAGCTCGGCTTTTATCGCGAAAGCTTCCACCAGATGCGGTAATGATCAGTTTAGCAACAGTAGCTGTATCGTTTCCCTGTAATGCTTGTAAGATAGCTGAATGCTCACTGTCAATCGGTAATAGTTTTGTTTTAGCTTTATTAAGTGCCTCTGTTACAAACTTACCACCAACAACCAATGTTTCTTTATTTGCTAATGCCACGTCTTTATGAGCGTGAATCGCCGCTAATGTCGGTTTCAATCCGACAAAGCCAACCAAGGCATTAACAACCAAATCAGCTTCTAAGAAAGTTGCGACATCGATCAAGCCCTGATCACCATAAACAAAAGTTATATTCGTAAAAACTTTCTGCAATAAATAAGCATCGCTAGCTAATTGGACACAGACAAGTTTTGGTTGACAACGATTTAGTATTTTCTTTAGTAAATCTATATTAACACCGGCCGATACTGCAACAATTGATAGTTCTTGTGAGTGTTGTTCTACAACATCTAAAGTTTGTAGTCCTATCGAACCCGTAATACCTAATACAGCGATCTTCTTCATTACATCATCATCCTCATTAAGATATTAAATACCAAAAGACTAAAAGTCAAGCTATCGATTCTGTCTAAAACACCACCATGTCCTGGAAAGATATTACTAAAATCTTTACAATTAAAGTAGCGTTTAACAGAACTCATCGCTAGATCACCTAATTGCGAAAAGATTGGTACTAATAAACAGCCCATAACGATCAAATTAAACGGTAAATCAAGGAAATAAAGACCAAAGATAAGGCCTGATCCTGCTCCACCAAAATAACCAACGATCGATCCTTCAATCGTCTTTTTAGGTGAGATGCGCTCATTAAGTTTATGTTTACCAAATAACATACCGCCAAAATAAGCAAAAGTATCTGTTAAATAAGTAATCAATAATAAATAAATGATAACTAACAATGAAACCGAGTAGATATCAATAAACGCTTTTAAAACTGTGATCGTAAAAAAGCTAAACATAAAGATGTAAGATATCTTTTCAACATTGAAATCCTTATTTATTACATTGATCAAATACAAGATCATGATCAATATAGCTGAAGTTTCAACAAACCAATCATAACTAACAAAGATATTGAAGAAAACATAAGCAACTAGTAGTAGACTCAAAGGTAGATATTTCTTATAACCAGCAACTTTCATAAACTCATAGATTACGGCTAAGCCAAAAAAAGCTAGTAGTATATCTAAATAGATACCTCCTAAAGAGATAGGTGGTACGATCGCTGCGATCAATGCAAGCGCCGTTATGATCCTTTGTTTCATTTTAGTCCTCCAAAGCGACGGTCGCGTTGACTAAACTCATTTACTACTTCCGTAAAACGTTCTGGTGTCAATTCAGGCCAAGCTTCATCAATAAATGCTAGTTCAGCGTAAGCTATCTTCCATAATAAAAAATTAGAAATCCGATATTCACCACTTGTTCTGATCAAAAGATCAACATCCGGAAATAACCCACTGTCTAAGTAAGTATTAAACTGCTCTTCAGTTATCTCATCACTAAATCCTTTTTCACATCTATCTTTTAAACAGGCATTAACAGCCTTGAGTATTTCTTGTTTACCACCATAATTCATCGCAAAAGCAAGAATCATCCCAGTATTATTACTGGTTTTTTCAATCGCCATTTTTAACACTCTTGTTGTATCAGATGGGATCTTATCCCATTGTCCAATCATCATGATCCTGATGTTTTTCTCCATTAACTCTTTCAAGAAACGATCAAAAAAAACTTCAGGGAGTTTCATAAGATAATTAACTTCTTCGATCGGACGTTTCCAATTTTCAGTAGAAAATGCATAAAGCGTTACAACCTCAATCCCTAAGTCATTAGCTGTAATTGCAATATTACGTACATTTTCAACACCTTGATAATGGCCAAATGTTCTTTCTCGATGTTGTTTTTTAGCCCATCTACCATTTCCGTCCATTATGATGGCTACATGTCTTAGTTTGTTCATACTTATCCTTTATAAAGAAGCTCACTAACGTGAGCTACATTTTAAACTGTCATTATCTCTTTGGCTTTTGATTGAGCTATCTCTTCAATCTTTTTAACAAACTCATCAGTTAGTTTTTGAATCTTTTCTAAACAGTCTTTTTCAAGATCCTCTGTTAATGAGTTGTCTTTCTTGACTGCTTCATTTTGTTCACGACGAATGTTGCGGATATTTACTTTCGCTTCTTCAGCTTCTTTATGAACCACTTTAACTAATTCTTTACGTGTTTCTTCCGTTAATGTTGGCACATTAAGACGAATCACTATCCCATCATTGATAGGTGTAATATTGATATTAGCTTCAAAGATTGCTTTCTCGATTCCCTTTAATGAGTTTGGGTCAAATGGTTTGATAACTAATTGACGTCCTTCTACCACACTGATACCAGCTATTTGATTCAATGGTGTAGCCATGCCATAATAATCAACCATGACAGGTTCAAGAATACTAGGGCTTGCTCTACCTGTTCTGATAGCTTTTAGTGATTCTTCAAAAACGACTATCGCTTTTTCCATCTTTGTTTTTGTTTTGTTTAAATGTTCTTCAATCATGATCTTACTCCTTTGTGATCTTAGTTCCTAAGGTATTTCCTAGTACCGCCTTTTTGATATTACCGCTTTGATTCATATCAAAGACGATCAGATCAATATCATTTTCCATGCACATACTAGTTGCAGTAGCATCCATTACCGCAAGGTTATTACGTAATAGATCCATATAGCTAAGTATATCATATTTAGTAGCGGTTTGATCAATTTTTGGGTCTGAACTATACACGCCATCGACACCATTTTTAGCCATTAAGATTACATCAGCTTTGATTTCTGAGGCTCTTAGTGCTGCTGTTGTATCAGTTGAGAAAAAGGGACTTCCTGTACCAGCACCAAAAATGACTACACGACCTTTTTCTAAGTGTCTGATAGCTCGACGAATAATAACAGGCTCTGCCACTTTGTTCATTTCGATCGCTGTTTGTACTCGAGCTGGTACATCAAGTGCTTCCAAAGCCCCTTGAACTGCCATGGCATTGATAACGGTCGCTAACATTCCCATATAATCGGCCTGAACACGATCAATTCCCATATCTTTGGCAAACTTACCACGAATAAAGTTTCCGCCACCAACAACGATAGCGATCTCAACCTTCATGTCGTAAATCTCTTTGATCTCAATAGCGATCTTATTTAAGATGATCGGATCAAGATTTTTACCATTACCACTTAAAGCTTCTCCACTTAATTTTAGTAAAATGCGTTTGTACATATCTTTACCTCTTTTAAAAAAGGACACAAATATGTGTCCATTCAAATATTAAAACGATGTTTTCATTACTTCTTCAGCAAAATTTTCTTCTCTTTTCTCAATACCTTCACCAACAGCGTAACGGACAAACGTTACTACTTCGGTATTGTGTTCTTTTAAGAATTGAGAAACTTTTTTATCTTGATCTTTGAAGTATACTTGATCAACTAAGCTTATGTCTTGAAGCGACTTGCTAACACGACCCTTAACGATTCCCTCGATAACTTTTTCTGGCTTATCAGTTAAACTTTCATCATTTTTAATGATTTCCATTTGAATCGCTTTTTCATGTTCAACAAATTCCGGTTCCATATGAGCTTGAGATATATATTGTGGGCTCATACTAGCAACTTGCATAGCCATATCTTTAGCAACTTCTTCATCTTGACTATTCTTAATAACCGCAACAGCGCTGATCTTACCACCCATATGCATGTAAGAACCAAAACTGTCACTATCAGCCTTTTCGACTACGACAAAACGTCTTAATGTAATCTTTTCACCAATAGTGGCTACTGTATTAACGATCGTTTCACCAACAGTCTCACTGCCTAAGCTTAATGCTTCAGCAGCAGCTAGGTCTGTAGGATTGTTTTCTAAGATTGCTCTTGTTGTTTCATCTAATAATCTAATAAAAGCATCATTTTTAGCAACAAAATCCGTCTCTGAGTTGATTTCAACCAAAGCTGCTCTATTACCACTGACCAATACTCTTGTTAAACCTTCAGCAGCGATCCTACCGGATTTTTTAGCTGCTTTAGCGATACCTTTTTCTCTTAACCAATCGGTAGCTTTAGCGACATCGCCTTCACATTCCTGAAGTGCTTTTTTGCAATCCATCATTCCTGCGCCGGTCTTATCGCGTAATTCTTTTACTAAACTTGCTGTGATTTCCATTATATTACTCCTATTCCGTTGTTTTTGCTTTTTTAGCTGTCTTAACAACTTTTTCAGTTACTTCTTCAGTTGCTTTTTCTTCAACTTTTTTTACTCTTTTAACTGGTTTCTTTTCCGTTTCAACTGCAGCAACCTTTTCAACTTTTACTTCTTTTTTTTCAACAGGCTTGCTTTCAACAACTTTTGTTTCAACAGGCTTTGTTTCTGTTACTTTAGTTTCAACTGGTTTAACTTCTACTGGTTTGTTTTCGACAGGCTTTGTCTCAACTGGTCT
>CAZCSQ010000003.1:0-27609 GCA_964501425.1 uncultured Erysipelotrichaceae bacterium | reverse complement strand
TCAACTGGTCTGTTTTCCACTGGTCTATTTTCAGCTGGTCTTCTATCAGTTGGTCTACTATCAGTTGGTCTACTTGATTCATATTCTCTTCTTGGTTCATTGCGACGAGCAGGATATGGACGACGTGTATTTTGTTGTGTACGTCTTTCATCATTTCTTGCACGACGTCTTCTTTCATTTTCTTCATTTTGTTGAATAACATTTTGAAGAACGTCTGACATCGTGATGTCGTCTGTTATATCGCTATCTTGATAAGCAGTAGTCAAAAGACCACCTTTACTTTCAACGATCGCATCAGCCATCAAACCAACAACAAGCTTGATCGACTTAACAGCGTCATCATTAGCTGGTATAACATAATCAACTGATTCTGGGTCGGTATTAGTATCAACGATACCAAAGACCGGTATTTTTAATTTACGAGCTTCAGCAACTGCAATATGATCTTCAATTGGATCAACCACAAATACAGCATCTGGTACTTTCTTCATTTCTTTAATTCCACCTAAGAAATTCTCCAAACGTAAAGCTTCTTTACGAAGTTGAGCAACTTCTTTTTTAGGATAGATATTGATCGAACCATTGGCTTCCATTTCTTCGATCTCTAATAAACGACGGATTCTTTTTTGAATAGTACGGTAGTTAGTTAAAATACCACCTAACCAACGTTGATTAACATAAAAGGAACCTGAACGTAGTGCTTCTTCCATAACGGTAGCTTGAGCTTGTTTCTTTGTTCCAACAAACAATACTTTACCACCCTTTTCAGCAATATCTTTCATTGCTGCGTATGCTTCATCCATCTTAACTAAACTAATATCCAAATTCAAAATATAAATTCCATTCTTTGCGGCGTAAATGTAGGGTTTCATTTTTGGATTCCAGCGACGGGTCTGATGACCAAAGTGTGCGCCACTCTCCAAAAGTTTCTTCATCGATACAACTGACATTGTTTCTTTACCTCTCTTCCGTTGTTCCTCCACTACTTCTATACAATGTTAACCCTAGTGGGCACGGAACATTGGATCCATAGTGTGCGATGTGCATCTTCAGATGCCTATGATAGTTTACCATAACAACCCTTATAATTCAATGAATTTGTTTTATCAAGGGCTCCTACAGTGATCATACCATAATTAGATTATTAAGTTTAAAAATGTTGGTTATCCACTTATTGTCAAATACTTTTTTAAGATGGATTGTGTTATAATCAGTTAAGTAATGAGGTATAAGATATGAAGCTTAAAAACAGTTATTTTTATACGATTAGAGAAAATGTTAAAGATGAAGATAGTACCAGCGGTAATCTATTAGTTAGAGCTGGTATGGTCAAAAAGAGTTCTAGTGGTGTATACATGTATATGCCTATGGGTCTTAAGATCCTTCAAAACATTCAAAACATCATCAGAGAAGAAATGAATAAAACTAATGCTCAAGAAGTGTTAATGCCTTCATTAATTCCTGAAGAAGTTTATGAAGCTAGTGGACGTCGTAAAGGCTTTGGTTCAAGCATGTTTTCCTTAAAGGATCGTTTTGATAAACCTTTTGTATTGGGACCAACTCATGAAGAACTGTTTGCGGTAGCGGCTGCGATGAAGATTCGCTCATATAAAGATCTTCCCTTTAATCTTTATCAATTCCAAAATAAATTCCGTGATGAACCAAGACCTCGCTTTGGTTTGATCCGCGTAAGAGAGTTTATCATGAAGGACGCCTATAGTTTTGACGTCAATGAAGAAGGATTAAACATTTCTTATCAAAAGATGTTTGAAGCATATCAAGCTTCCTTTGATAGGATGAAATTAAACTATACCATAGTCAAAGCTGATACAGGCATCATGGGTGGTCTATTATCTGAAGAATTTCAAGCATTGAGTCCTATAGGTGAGGATACTTTAGTAATTTGTGATCATTGTCATTATTCATGTAATCTTGAGATAGCTGAGTGTTTAGATAATACCAAAGCAACCAGTGAACAACCAAAAGAGCTTACATTAGTTCATACCCCAAATGTTGGTACGATCAAAGATGTTGCTTCTTTCTTACAACTTCCTGAAGAGAAGTTTGTTAAAACGCTGATCTATAAAATAGATGGTATTCCAATGGCCTTTATGGTCAGAGGAGACCGTGAAATTAATGAAGTCAAGATACAGAAACTATTAAATGCGACTACCGTGGAACTTGCTGATAGCTTTACTGTTGAAACAGTCAGTAAAGCGGCTGTTGGCTTTGCTGGACCGATCAACTGTTCTGTTGATCTTATTATGGACAATGAGATCAAACATATGATTAATTTCATCGTTGGAGCCAATAAAACCGATCATCATTATATCAATGTCAATCTTACTGATTTTAAAACCAAGATGATCGCTGATATTCGCTTGATCCAAGAAGGTGATCCTTGTTCTAAGTGTACTCATCCAGTCCATTTTGAAAAAGGAATTGAAATTGGTAATACTTTCAAGCTTGGTACTAAGTACGCTAAAGCCATGGATCTTTTATATCTTGATCAAAACAACCAGCTTCAAGAAGTGTGGATGGGTTCATATGGTATCGGTCCTGGGCGCTGTATGGCAGCTTTAGCTGAACAATACAATGATGATAAGGGGTTATTATGGCCAATGAATATCGCTCCCTATAAAGTCGGTATTGTGATCATCAATATGAAGGATGAATTACAAGTAAAGACTGGCGAGCAACTATATCAAAAGCTTACCGATCTTGGTATCGATACGATCCTAGATGATCGTGATGAAAGAGCTGGTGTAAAATTCAACGACTTTGATCTGATCGGAACACCAATCAAACTAACTATTGGAAAAGCTTTATTAAACCAAGAAGTTGAGATCAAACTACGTACTGCAAGTGAAAGTATCAATATCCCACTTGATCAATGTATAGACTACTTACAAGCTTTGATCACTGAAAACGATTAATACAAAAACAAGCATACTCGAATTTGAGTATGCTTGTTTCATTATTCATTATCTGTTAGATAAGACGTTATGACTTCACCATAATAGATCGTATGTAAGTCTTTAGATTTGCTGTATCTTTTTTCGTAGATAGTTGGATCAAGAAAATCTGGATCAATTTCATTTTGAAAGATAACTTTACACTCTAAGGTCATGCCTTGACACTTAATATGAGGAGTTTCAATAGCTTGTCCTTCTGCTAAGGTTAGATTAGCCAATTCATATTTATTATGATCTCTACCACTTTTACTACCAACCAGCATTAATTTGTCACTCATATCTTCATAAGGAAAGGTAACAGTGAATTCATGATACTTTTCAAGTAAATGATGAGTAAAACGAGAATGAGTAACCATGATAAGCATTGTCTTCTTACTCCAGCTGATCCCAATAGATCCCCAACCAATCGTCATCGTATTAGCATCATCAAAATGGCCAGCAGTCAAGAAAGCCCCACTTGGATATAATTGTTCTAAATTCTTTTGTGCATTGTAGTTAAAATTGACAAGTTCCATGTATTACACCCCTTTCTTGTATTATAAGCTAAATCCAGATTTATACCAAACGGATATTTACTGATCGATATTAACATGATAGCGTTTTCATGATAATATATCCATATAATCAAAGAGGTAGTAAGATGAAAAGACCAGCCTTGTTGTGTCCAAGCATGATGTGTTGTGATTTTGATCGCTTAAAAGAAGAAATAATCGCTTTAGATCAAGCTGGCTGTGATATCTTCCATTGTGATATCATGGATGGTAATTATGTCGATAATATGGCTTTAAGTCCTTACGATGTCAAAGTAATCTGTAATAATACTGAGAAATTGGTAGATGTTCATTTAATGGTCAATAATACTGATCTTGTTTGCGGTATCTATTTAAATAGTGACGTTGATATTATCTATATTCATCCATTTACTACAAGATTTCCAAGTAAACTTTTGATCAACATCAAAGAGGCTAATAAAAAAGCTGGTATTGCGATAAACCCCCATGAACCATTATCGATGTTTATTGAATTATTACCATTATGTGATTATGTAATGGTCATGACCGTCAATCCCGGTTTTGCTGGACAAAATTATATCAACGCTGTTGATCATAAGATCGCCGAATTGATAAAACTCAAAAAGAAATATAACTTTAAGATAATATTGGATGGGGCCTGTTCTCCAACTGTGATCAAAAATCACGCTAATGACGGCGTTGATGGATTTATCTTAGGTACAGCAACCTTGTTTAATAAGCCTTTATCTTATTCAGATATTATCGCTGAATTGCGAAATTACTAAAAAAGAATGATCGATCAATCATTCTTTTTTGTTTTATCATATATTTCTTTCATCTTTAAAGCTAAGCCTTTGACCTTAACTAAAGGCACACTACAGATTGCGATTCTAATTCCTTTGGTAAGTTTTACTGTAAAGATATTTTGTTTCATCAAAGCTTGATGATAGGCATTTTGAAATTCGGGATCCGTTATTTTCAAAGTAATAAAGAAACCTTCATGATATGGATAGAAATCAAGGTTACATGATCGAGCTTCATCAATAAATGTTTTACTTCTCTCTTTTAAAATATCAATATATCGTTGTTTCTCTTCGATGAATGGTTCGGCATTTGTGGCTATGACTTTTGTAAAGTTTTCCATCCAACTATTATTTACATTACTCCAGATTGCTCTTGCACTATTTTCAAATGAATCATACATACTTTTGATCATTTGATCAGATTTAGCAAGTAAGATGGCTGCGCCTAAACGCATCCCATAGGAAGTAAGGGTTTTTGAACAACTAAAAGCCAAGACCACTACAACATTGTCACTTATCTGGTTAAACACATTCATATAATCACGAGCTTGATCAACATCAACACAATAATCAATATAAGCGATATCATTAACGATGATACAAGGTCCTTTATTGGACAACTCGTTGATTGTTTTTATAACTTCTTCCCATTCATTTAGACTCATTGTATAGCCACTTGGATTATGGGCCGGATCATTGATCACCACCATTAACTTGCCTTGTTGATCCATGATCTTACTAGCATTATCTTTAAATGAAGTAAGATTGAAACGATCTTGGTCAAACATTTCATAAAGTGTTGTTACTAAGTGATTGTTTTTAGCCATCAATTGATAAGAAGACCATGCTAGATCAGGAAGTAATACCTGCATTTTTTCATTTAATATATTCATCATTACTAAAGCAATTGCTCCAGTTCCACCAGGAGTAGCCACCACACGATGTGCTAAGTCCAATTTGGTCTTGCCTGTTACCCAAGCAAAGACACTATCTTTGAATTCGACACTTCCTGTTATTGTATCTGCGTAACGAGCTTTTGTTTGATTATCAATGGTGTCATATACATCATAAACACTATCGAAAGCCGCAATGATCTCATCTTCAGTATATAATGAGCCGATTGTGGCATTGACAACTTGATCATTACCATAAAGTAAAGCGGCCCCAGCAGCCTTTTTGGAAACCGCGAAGACATTATCTTGTAATGGAACAGCGTTGATGTTATCTTTAAGAAATTTCATGTTATCACCTTAACTGATTATAGCTTGTTTTCTAATTAAAAAAAACCCTAAATTTCTTTAGGGTTGTATCTCTATGACAAACTCACCATTTTTGGCATCGATAAGCAAAGTAGCGTCTTCTTCAATACTTTCTTCAATTATCTTCTTCGCGATCAATGTTTCAATATTACGTTGAATAAACCTTTTCATTGGTCTTGCTCCATATATTGGATCAACACCTTCCTTAATGATCAATTGTTTACCTTTATCAGTTATGATCAATTTGATATTACGTTCAATCAATCTTTCTGATAATTCATTAAGAAACTTATCAGCGATCATGACCATTACTTTATCAGTTAAACGATTAAAGACGATAATTTCATCGATACGATTGATGAATTCAGGCTTAAAGAACTTTTTAACTTCTTCAAGATAATTCTTTTCTCTTTCTGCTTGATTATCGATAAAAGCGAATTGTGATCCAAGATTACTAGTCATTATGATTAGAGTGTTTTTAAAATCAACTAGAACGCCTTTACTATCTGTGATCCGACCATCATCTAATATCTGTAACAAGATATTAAAGACATCCGGATGAGCTTTTTCAACTTCATCAAGTAAGACGATCGAATATGGTTTTCGCCGCACTGCTTCGCTTAATTGACCACCTTCTTCATAACCAACATAGCCAGGAGGTGCTCCGATCAAGCGTGATGTACTGAATTTCTCCATATATTCACTCATATCAATTCTAATGATCTTAGCTTCACTATCAAACAATTGCTCAGCCAAGGCTTTAGCTACTTCAGTTTTACCAACGCCTGTTGGTCCTAAAAACAAGAATGAACCAATTGGTCTATTTTCATCTTGAATGTTTGCTTTAGAGCGCATTATCGCATCAGTTACCAAGGTTAAAGCTTGATCTTGCCCCATAACTCTTTTTTGTAAAATAGCTTTTAGATTAAGTAACTTTTGACGTTGTGAATCTAATAATCGACTTACTTCAATATGTGTCCATTTACCAACAATTCGAGCGATCATCTCGGCATCAACTGTTTCAGGAATAAGTTGATCTTCCGTTTTGTTTTCTTGTTGTTCTTTGATCTTCTTCTCAAGTGTAGGAATCGTATCATATTGTAGCTTAGCTGCCGCTTCATAACGTGCTTCATTTTGAGCCGTTTGAAAGTCTAAACGTGCTTTCTCTAATAACTCTTTATTTGTTTTGCTTTCTGCTAAATTCTTCTTTTCTTGATCCCATCTTGAGAAGACAACAGATCGTTGTTCTTTCACATTGACCATGTCATTACGAATTTGTTGAAGACGATCTTTTGTTTTTTGATCAGTCTCATTTTTAAGAGCCGCTTCTTCAATCTCCATTTGCATGATCTTTCGATTAAGCTCATCAAGTTCATCTGGTAATGAATCCATCTCAACGCGAATTGAAGCACACGCTTCATCGATCAAATCGATGGCTTTATCAGGAAGGAAACGATCGGTTATATAACGATTAGATAATGTCGCGGCCGCAATGATCGCTTCATCTAAGATCTGAACACCGTGATGTGTTTCAAAACGATCCTTAAGCCCTCTTAATATGGAAATAGTGTCTTCAACAGATGGTTCATCAACGGTAACTCTTTGAAATCTTCTTTCTAAAGCTTTATCTTTTTCAATATACTTACGATATTCATCAAAGGTTGTTGCACCAATACAGCGTAATTCACCTCTTGCTAACATTGGTTTCAATAAATTAGCCGCATCCATAGAGCCTTCCGTTTTACCAGCTCCTACTAAGTTATGGATTTCATCAATGAATAAGATAATTTTGCCATCAGCTTCTTTCACTTCATTTAAAACGGCTTTTAGTCTTTCTTCATATTCACCACGATACTTCGCTCCGGCGATCAAAGAACCCATATCTAATTCGATTAGTTTCTTCTCTTTCAAACTAATAGGTACATCGCCCTTCATGATTCGCCAAGCAATACCTTCAATGATTGCGGTTTTACCAACACCAGGTTCACCGATCAAGATTGGATTGTTCTTTGTTTTACGTGATAATATTTGAATTATCCTTCTAATTTCTTCATCACGACCAATGATTGGATCAATTCGTCCATCTTTGACATCTTTGACTAGGTCTCTTCCGTATTTTTCAAGGGCATTCAAAGAGGTTTCAGTAGTGGCTTCATCCATCCTGCGACCTTTTCTTCTTTTGAGTTCAGCTTCGATCAATTGTTCCTTAGCAATCCCTGTTGTCTTGACAATTTCTTTCGAAACAGTTGAATTATTGAATAGTAAAGCGATCAATACAGCAGCGACAGAAAGATATGAATCACCCTGTTGCTTTGACCATACTTGAGCTTCAACAAAAGCTTTATTCACATCATTATTGATATTGGGTTGTTGATAGTTAGATACGATAGCGATACTATCAAGATTACGATCAATGATCGACATAACCACTTGTTTATCAACACCAAGATCAAGCCACAATCCATCACTTGTTTCGTCTTCAACGATGGCTTTTAAAACATGTGCTGATGTTATCTCTGGATGACGATGTTGCATAGCTAACTGAATAGCTTGTTGGATGATATTTTGTAATCTTTCACTCATTTGATCTACATTCATGGAATCCACCCCCTTACGATGTTAGCTCTTAAATGCCTTTTTGAATTTACTAAATACAGAATCTTTTTCACCTATCTTACGAATCTTTTCATATAAGTCTTTTTCTTCTTTTGATAGTTTATTGTTTACTTCTAGTTTTACTTCAACAAACTGATCACCTGAAGTATTTGATCGGATATCTTTGACACCCTTTCCCTTAAGTCGGAATTTAGTACCGTTTTGTGTTCCTGATGGTATCGTTAATTCAACATCTCCATGAACTGTAGGTACATCTATCTGACAGCCTAAAGTCGCATCAACAACACTGATTGGTATTGATATATAAATGTCTTTACCTTCTCTTTCAAAGTATCTATGCTTGTTAACAACGATCTCAATATAAAGATCACCATTAGGTCCGCCATTATTGCCTTTTTCGCCTTTACCACTAACTCGTAACTGTTGTCCCGTTTGGATTCCTGCAGGTATCTTGACATCAACATTTATCCGTTTATGTTCATAGCCACTGCCTTTACATTTAGGACATTTATTAAGTACCGTCTTACCTGTTCCATTACAATCAGGGCAAACGTTTTGTGATTGGAAAACGCCAAAAGCGGTTCGTTGTTGGGTTGTGACCGTTCCTTGTCCATGACATCGATTACATACCTTAACATCATTTTTACTCTTAGCCCCACTGCCTAAACATTCTGAACATTGTTCATCAACATCAAGAGTAATCGTTTCCGTTTTACCAAAAATGGCATCCATGAAGTCGATCTTCATGTTCATGAATAGATCTTGACCTTTACGTGGTCCTGTTGGATTTGTTCTACGGGAAGAAGTACCACCAAATCCACCACCGAAAAACGACCCAAAAATATCACTGAGGTCTTCAAAGCCGCCTCCTGAGCCACCAAAGCCGCCAAAGCCACCAAAGCCTGCGCCTTCCATGCCAGCATGGCCAAACTGATCATAACTAGCTTTTTTCTGTGGATCACTTAGGATCTCATAAGCTTCATTGATCTCCTTAAATTTATCTTCAGAATCAGCCGCTTTATTTACATCTGGGTGATATTTTTTAGCTAACGTTCGATAAGCTTTTTTTATATCATTTTCCGTGGCGTCTTTACTTAACCCCAATATCTCATAATAATCCCTCTTCGTACTCATAAATCTCCTTCCCGCTTATGTGATTGTTTACTGCACAAATCCTAGTCTTTAACTAGGATTTGTATTATTTATGATTTTTCTTTAAACTCAGCATCAACGACATCATCGTCATTTTGATCTTGTGCTTGCGTATCTGTAGCACCATCTTGTTGCTGATACATAGCAGCTCCCATTTCTTGAGCAGCTTTCTCTAAAGCATCGATCTTTTCTTTTAATGTGTCTAGATCGTTTTCATCAATTGCTTTCTTTAACTCATCACGTAATGCCTGAACTTCATTTCTTTGATTTTCTGGAATATTAGCTTGATCATTCTTCAATGTATCATCAATCTGATTGATAAATTGTTCCGCTTTATTCTTAAGTTCGATCTCTTCTTTACGCTTTTCATCCTCAGCCTTGTTTTCCTCAGCTTCCTTGACCATCCGATCAATCTCTTCTTTGGATAATCCTGATGAGTTTTGAATTACGATCGATTGTTTACGATTAGTTCCTTTATCAAGAGCCGAAACGTGAACGATACCATTAACATCGATATCAAATGTTACCTCGATTTGTGGTACCCCACGTCTTGCAGGAGCAATACCATCTAATTTAAATAAACCTAGAGTCTTATTATCCTTAGCTAATGGTCTTTCACCTTGTAAAACGTTAATATCGACAGCTGGTTGATTATCAGCCGCTGTTGAGAATACTTGTGATTTTGATGTTGGGATAGTTGTATTGCGTGTGATCAACGGAGTCATAACTCCACCAAGTGTTTCAATACCTAATGATAATGGTGTTACATCTAGTAATAATACATCCTTTACATCACCAGAGATGACCGCGCCTTGAATACTAGCACCAATCGCTACTACTTCATCTGGATTGACAGAATGATTTGGTTCTTTACCAAGTTCACGTCTAACAGCCTCTTGTACAGCAGGTGTTCTTGTTGAACCACCAACTAATAATACTTGATGGATGTCATTTTTAGTTAAACCAGCATCTTTTAGTGCCGCTCTGACTGGAACAATAGTCCTATCAACTAAATGTTTTGTCATATCATCAAATTTAGCACGACTTAATGTGATATCAAGATGTAATGGACCATTTGGACCAGCCGAAATAAATGGTAAGCTGATCTGTGTTTGGACCATACTTGAAAGATCCTTCTTAGCTTTCTCAGCTGCTTCTTTCATTCTTTGAAGAGCCATTCTATCTTGTTTAAGATCGATCGCATTATCTTTCTTAAATTGTTCAGCCATCCAATCAACGATGATATTATCAAAATCATCGCCACCAAGCATATTATCACCTGAAGTAGCTAATACTTCAAAAGTACCATCGGCTAATTCAAGAATACTTACGTCAAATGTTCCACCACCTAAGTCATAAACTAATACTTTCTGTTCTGTTTCTGTTTTATCAATACCAAAGGCTAACGCAGCCGCTGTTGGTTCGTTGATGATTCTTTCAACTTCTAAACCAGCGATCTTACCAGCATCTTTAGTAGCTTGTCTTTGAGCGTCATTAAAATAAGCAGGAACGGTAATAACCGCCTTCGTTACTTTTTCTCCCAAATAATCTTCAGCATAACCCTTGATATATTGTAGTATCATGGCTGATATTTCTTGTGGTGTGTATGATTTACCTTCCAATTCAATCTTCTTGTTACTACCCATTAAGCGTTTAACAGATATAACAGAATCTTTATTGGTGACAACTTGTCTTTTAGCTGCGTCACCAACGATCTTTTCACCGTTTTTAAACGCTACTACCGAAGGCGTTGTCCTATTTCCTTCTGGATTAGTAATTACTTTCGCTTCGCCACCTTCCATGACAGCGACACATGAATTTGTTGTTCCTAAGTCAATTCCGATAATTTTACTCATTTTCTTTCCTCCTATTCACTTACTTTCACAAGTGAAGCTCTTAATATACGATCTTTTAATTTGTAACCTTTTTGTAATACTTCTATTACCATGTTAGGTTTAACCCCATCTTTAGCCTCAGACATGATCGCATGATGGTAATTAGGGTTAAATTCTAAACCTAACGCTTCTATTTCCTCAACACCTTCTTTATGTAAGGCGTTAATGAGCTGTTGATATACCATGTTTACACCGGTATAGATCGCTGATTCTTGATCAGCACTTGCTAAAGCTCTTTCTAAGTTGTCAATGACCGATAACATCTCTGTCGCAAAATTCTGCATCATATATTTACTTTTGGTTGTAAAATCTTGCTGAAGACGCTTTTTGGTGTTATCAGCGTCGGCGAAAGCTTTATAATACTCATTTCTTAAAGCGATAACTTGTTCATTTAGTCTTGTGATCTCATCTTCAAGTTCTTTGATCTTTTTATGATCCTTATCATCTTTTTTCTTAAATCCCAGATTTTTCTTTTTTTCTTCTACTTTATCATCACTGACATTATCAGCGGTGAAATTCTCATCTGACTTCGTTTCACTCACTTCTTCATCAAATATCTCGTTATTTTTCTCTGTCATTACTACCTCCTCGATTTAGCATCTTTTCCATATTTTCGGCTAGATACTCAATAAGTGAAACGATATGATCGTAATCCATACGTGATGGTCCAAACAACATTAATTGACCCTCTTCTTCACTATTGATCCTAAACTTACTACTTACTACAGCCATATCATCCATCCATACCAATTGGGAGGTGTCAGAAGTCTTTAATAAAAGATTTCCTTTACCCAATGAGATATTTCGCCATAATTGACTGTTTTCTAACATACCCATTAATTCTTTAAGTCTTTCAATATCCGCAAATTCTGGTTGATACATCAATTTATCTTGACCACTATAATAGAAGCTTTCATTGGCGAACTTGATAAACGCTGCCACAAATGCCTTAAACAATACTTCGTGTCTTTCAATCGATAATTCAAGTAACGGCTTTATTTGCGTCATTTTTTCGACTATTTCATTGATGTAAGTACCCTTTAGCCGATCATTTAAGATATCACAACAAACTTGAATATCTTTCACACTGACATCTTCATCAAATTGAAACATCCGGTTTTCAGTATGTCCGGTATCTGTGATAAAAACAGCAACAGCGTTTCGATCATCCACCACAAACAACTTAATATGTTCTAGGCGTTGCTTTTGGGCATCAGGTCCTAAGACAATACTAGTCAGATTAGTCATCTTTGCTAGGATATCACAACTTTTCTTGATAAGCTCATCAATATTTAACGATCGATCCGCAAAAGCGGATTGAACAACTAATTCCATTTGCTCATCAATATGACTATTCATCAGATTCTCAACATAAAACCGATAACCTTCACTTGATGGAACACGACCACTACTTGTGTGTGTTTTTTCAATCAATCCCAGGTTTTCAAGTTCCATCATTTCATTACGAATTGTCGCGGTGGAATAAGGTAAGTTGTATTTCTCGACTAAGGTCTTACTTCCCACAGGCTCAGCTGTAGCGATAAACTCCTCAACAACAGCTTTAAATATTTCTATCAATCTACTACTTAACATCTTCCACCTCCTTTTTAGCACTCTGACTCAATGTCTGCTAATAGTATACGTCAAACTATTAGCACTGTCAATATTTTCGTGCTAAAAAAAAGAAGTTAGTCGCCTAACTCCTTTAGAATATCTTTTTCTTTTTCATCCACCATAAGGTAAGTCCTAAGACAATAATAGCTAAGACAAATACTGATAAGTAACCATATTGCCACTCAAGTTCTGGCATAAACTTAAAGTTCATCCCATACCAACCAGTAATAAGGGTTAAAGGCATTAAGACAACAGTTATGATCGTTAGGATCTTCATAACACTGTTTAATCTAAGATTTAACTGATTTTGATACTCATCGTTTACTTGTAGAGCATATTCACGTAATTGTTGAGCATTATTTTGCAACCGTAAACAACGATGCATGATCGAAGAAAAATAAAGCTTATCCTTCTCAACGAATCGATCGCTGATGTCATCTTTAAGGGTATCTAACATATCGGCTAATTGATTATAGAAGTTAAAGTAATGCATTGTTTCACGCTTGATCATCGTCATCTGGAAGTTAAACTCTTCAATGACTCCATTTAAGACATTATCTTCGATATCAGCTATCTGATCTTCAATCGTTTCTAAGTAGTCAAGATCATACTCAATGATCAATTCGATCAGATCAGCTAAGATTCGACCAGGTGATGGATCTTGATAATACTTAATATCACACAACCTTTTTAATAATTGTTTTGTTAGCCCATTTTCATCGATCAATAATAATCGATGATCTTTGATACAAAATGAAAATTGATCAGTTTCTGGAAATTTATCTTTTAACGGAGTGATGATTGTCCCAGATAGATACAGAAAATGTTCTTCCGCTTTGCAATACTTAACTCTTTCATGCTTATCAGCGTAATAATCAGCAAAAAGAGCGATCTCTTTTTTGGTAAGCTCACTATAAACAAACACTTCTGTGCTTGTGGATACTTCATTCTCTTGATAGTCTTTCTTGATTAAGCGATGATCGACAATGTGATACATATTGTGTTATTGAAACTTCGCCATTATCTTATCAACGATAATTGGTGGAGCAAAACGGGTAATATCACCTTGATTACTAGCAATTTCCTTAACTGTGCTACTTGATATAAATGAGTTTTCAGGTCTTGTCACAAAGAAGACGGTTTCAAGCTCAGGAGCTAATGACATATTAGCTGTAGCTTGTTGAAGTTCCATTTCAAAATCCATAGTAGCTCTAATACCTCTGATCAAAAAGGATGCCTTCAATTCCTTAGCCACATTGACTGTTAAACCAGTTTGGGCCATTACTCCCACATTACTATAATTTTTAGTCACAAGTTTAAGCATCTCTACTCGTTCATCGACACTATAAGTATTCTTTTTATTAGGATTTTGCATGATGACTACGTATAATTGATCAAATAAGCGACTAGCTCGATCAATTATATCTAAATGACCATTCGTTACTGGATCAAACGATCCTGGGTATACTGCAACTTTCATTATTTTTCCTCCTTTTGGTAGAATACAAGCTTGGATATGCCATATACATGTTCTTTTGTCTTAATTATATCATCATATCGATCTTCAAGCATCTTCTCTTTTGTTGTTTCAACGATCAACAATGCATTATCCCTTAAAAGATCATTTTTGATCAACGATGTCATGATGACTTCTATATCTTTAAAACGATATGGAGGATCGATATAAACATGATCAAACTGGTAAGCGTCTTTTAGTAGACTTAATACTTTTCGATAATCTCCTTTATATACTTTTACTTCATCTTGTACTTTTAAATCTTCAATATTAGCTTTAATGATTTTGATCGCTTCATAATCCTTATCAATGCACACTGCTTGATTAAAGCCTCTAGAGATAGCTTCTAAAGCAACAGCACCACTTCCAGCAAATACATCTAAGAAGTCACCACCATCAAAGTATGGACCAATGATATTAAATAGAGATTCTCTTGTTTTGTCGGTAGTTGGTCTTGTATTATCGCCTTTTGGTGTTTTAATGACCCTTGAGCGATATTTACCGGCTATTATCCTCATAAATACTCCTTCTTTTAAACTTGTCTTCCGTATTTTTACTGATCAATGCTTGAACAAAACCAATTGCCATCATGGCAGATAATGTTGACGAGCCCCCAGCAGATATTAAAAGTAATGGAATCCCAGTTAATGGTAATAAACAGGTTACCCCTCCAATATTGAAGATAAAATGTAAAACAAAATACATCATCACCCCGATCATGATAATCTTATTTTTTTCACCATTTATCTTGATTGCCTGTAAGATAAGTCGATATGTTAAAGCTAAATATCCTACAAGTACATATATAAAGCCCATAAAGCCTAGCTCTTCTACGATGACTTCCATGATAAAATCAGTAGGAGCTGCCGAAATATTACTGTATTTAAGAATTGATTTCCCTAATCCCACCCCAAATAAGTCACCGCGACTAAAACCGATCAAACTGTTATTTAGATCAAAGTACCCTTTCGCAAATTTATCATAAAAAGGAAATTGAACAGCCCGAAAGCGCGTTAATTGATAATCACTGATATTCAATTTTTCAAGTAGTTGAAGACCAGATGGTGTTGTTAGATAGTATAAACTATAGATAAACAAGGCTGCTAAGATAAACGCTGCGATCTGTGATGGTAATAATGATCTATTGGTTGGTATGATAAAACAAAAGAAAGTGATCAAGACAAATACCATGGCACTTCCCATATCGTTTTGATAGAAAGCAATGATCGTAGCAGAGATCATAAAAAATATAAATGGCACCATGATCAACTTATACCATTTACCTTCTTTTTTATCACCAAGATATAAAGCCATGACCACGATCATGATCAATTTAGCGAATTCGCTTGGCTGGATCGTTACTTGTTGATTAAATACCACTAATTTGATCCATCCATAAGAACCCCCAACAGCTCCAAATAGGCGGGTTATTAGTAATAATATGATCGTTATGACCATTAAATAGATGATGATCTTTTTTGATGATTCAAAAGAAAAATAATTAGCTACCAGATTCATCGCGATAAAGCCAGCAACGAAAAAAGCTATCTGTTTGATTGTCAAAATAATAAGTGACCATGATGAATAATCTGCATTGGTAAACATACTGGCACTTACTTGCATGACTATACCAAAGATACCTAATAAGATGATTGTATAATGCAGAATCTTATCGTGATGTTTTGGTTGAACAAACATAGATTGAAGCATTTTTTTAAGCATTAAGATAACCTCTTTAGTACAATATACTATCGATATCCGACTTAAGCAATACACTAAACCTGTTGATGTAATTTTTTTATCGATCAAAATGTAAAAGACTTGTCAACATGGAAGAGATACTCTATAATGTAAACTCAAAGCAGTAAACTATCACTTTAATTTATCGCTTTAATAGAGTAAAATAGTATTGAGGTCTTTTAGAATGCCAGAAAAATATGTTAAAATACTAGACGATAAAGATCCTGCTTTACGAAAAAAAGCAGAATCCGTCAATATCCCTTTATCAAATAAAGACGAGCAAATATTGAAAAGAATATTTAAATATGTTGTTGATTCACATAACGAACAGCTACAAGAAACATATCAATTGTTGCCCGCCAGTGGTTTGGCAGCGCCGCAGATCGGTATTAACAAATGCATGATCGCTGTTTTTATTGAGGAAACCATCGACGATAAAGTCGTTGAAGTAAAATTAGCGCTAGCTAATCCAAAGATCATCAGTCATTCTGAACAAATAACCTATTTGGAAAGTGGCGAAGGCTGTTTATCAGTAAAAGAGATCCATGAAGGCTATGTACCGCGCCATGCTAGAGTTACCGTTGAGGCTTACGATCTTTTCCAAAAGAAGATTGTTCGTATTCGCGCTAAAGGTTATTTAGCTATTGTCTTACAACATGAGATCGATCATCTTGCTGGTGTCTTGTTTTACGATCGGATCAACAAAGCTGATCCCTTCTATGAAATACCAAATGCGATCGTCCTCTAATTATTATTTATAAAATAGTGAAAACTATATATATATTGGTGCAAAGGAGAAAAAATGAGAAGAAAACAAACAGCACCAAAGATTCAATCAGATATAACAATTCAGAATCAATCAGATAATCAATTAAGAAGTGGTGATACCTTCGTCTATGCTTTAGGTGGTCTTGGAGAAGTTGGCAAGAACATGTATTGTATTGAACATGAAGATAACATTATCATTATCGATTCTGGAGTTCGTTTTCCTGAAGAAAATCTTTTGGGTGTAGATTATGTCATTCCGGATTACTCACATCTTATCCGTAATGAAAAAAAGATCAAAGCGTTGATCATAACACACGGTCATGAAGACCACATTGGTGGTATTCCTTTCCTATTACAAAGTGTAAAAATACCAAAGATCTATGCTTCGCGCTTTGCGCGTAGTTTGATCATGAAAAAATTAGAAGAAAGAAGAATGAGCAAAAAGGTTGTTGTTGAAGAGATCGATGAGAGTTCCAGAGTAACCTGTGGACCACTTGTTGTTGGCTTTTTCAATACCGTTCATTCCATCCCCGATTCATTAGGTGTCTTGATAAATACCCCTAATGGTCGAATTGTTCAAACCGGAGACTTTAAGTTTGACCTTACCCCTGTTGGAACTAATTCCGACTATCAAAAACTAGCTTACATCGGCCAGATTGGTGTCACTTTATTAATGAGTGATTCCACTAATGCTGAAGTAGAAGAATTTTCGATCAGTGAAAAGAAAGTAGCGCAATCGATACTTGATATTGTCCGCAAAGCACCAGGACGGATCATTATCTCAACTTTCTCTAGTAACGTACACCGTGTTCAACAGATATTGGAAGCGGTCGTAGCTAGTGATAAGCGCGTTGCTATTTTTGGTCGCTCAATGGAAAATGTTGTCGAGATTGCTCGCAAGTTGAAGCATATCAATATACCCGACAAGTATTTTATTGCCCAAACCCAGATAAATTCAGTACCAGCTGATAAGATGGTAATTGTTTGTACTGGAAGTCAAGGAGAACCCCTGTCTGCCCTATCAAGGATCGCTAATGGTTCACATCGCTTTATTAAAGCGATACCAGGCGATACTGTTGTCTTTTCTAGCAGTGCTATCCCAGGTAATTCTGTCAGTATTTCAAGAGTCGTAAATAGTTTGACCAGAGCTGGTGCAAAAGTACTTACCAATTCACCATTAACAAGTATTCATACTACGGGTCATGCCTCAAGCGATGAACAGAAATTAATGTTACAACTAACTAAACCCAAGTATTTCATGCCTATTCATGGTGAGTATCGGATGTTAAAGATCCACAGTGAATCTGCGATTGAAACTGGCGTTGAACCTGAAAATGTGTTTATTTGTGCAAATGGTGATGTTGTCGTATTACGTGATAATGAAGCTTTTGCCTCAAACACAAGAATTCAAACAGACGATATCTACGTCGATGGCAATGATGCTAGTGGATTGTCAACAGCTGTTCTTCGAGATCGTAAGATCTTAGCTGATAATGGTTTAGTAGCTGTTATCGTATCGATCGATTCACGAACAAACAAGATCATTTGTAAACCAAGTATTGTAAGCCGTGGTTTTGTCTTTATTAAAGATAGTCAGTCTTTATTAAAAGAAGCTGAACAGGTCGTCTATGAATCATTAAAGAAAAGAATGGCTACTAAAACAACCTTTGGAGAATTAAAGAATAGTATCCGTGGCTCATTAGAACCCTTCCTTTATCAAAAGACTCATCGTAATCCGATCGTCATACCTGTCATCTTAAACCATAAAGAAGCCATGAAACAAATGGCTAGCAATAAAAATTAAAGGCGTAAAGCCTTTTTTTCTTTCTAGTGTTATACTAATAATGAGATTTAGAAAACTGGTGCATGAAATGAAACGACTTAAAACATCCTTAATCTTGATCATTGTCGCTCTCATTGGTCTAAGTGCCTATTTTTATTATGATGCTTTCTATTTAGCATCTTCTAGATTAAAAATAAGATATGAAACGATCATTGATGAAAAGATTCCTGAATCTTTTAATAACACCCAAATTCTGTTTTTCTCTGATGTTTATTATAATAGTTTTATGGACGCTGATCGCTTAGGTATCATTATCGATTCAATCAATATGCTTGAACCTGATATTGTGATCTTTTTAGGAGATCTATTTGACAAGCCTTTAACTAATTCTCCAACGGCTAATACACAAAATGAACTGGCTGAATTACTTAAGAAAATTGATGCTCCGCTTGGTAAATTCGCGATCTATGGTGATCAAGATCTCCAATCAATCATTACTAAACAGATATTTGATACGATAATGAAACAAGCTGATTTTGAAGTGTTAAGTGATCAAAATATAAAATTAGCCCGACATACACAGGACTTCATTAACTTGATTGCTTTAAATAATATCATCAATACTGAAGTTGATTATAATCAGGCTTTCCAAGGTATATTACAAAGTAATTATAATCTGGTTATATCACACACCCCAGATATTGTGGATGAGATTGTTTCGTATAAAACTGATCTGTTAATAAGTGGTCATAGTCTAGGACAGCAGTTTAATCTTCCTCTATTAAATACGATAACAAAAATGGAAGGCGCTCAAAACTATTATCATGGTAAAACAAAAGTAGCGCAAACGCTACTTGATATTACTAATGGCTTAGGAACGACTGGCTATGACGCTCGTTTGTTTAGTGATCCAGAAATTGTTGTTTACTTATTTAAACAACGTTGATCTTATTATCTAAAGCCCCTTTTATATAGAAACCCAAACTAATAATGGTAGGTATCATAATATAAGCATAGTTTAATAAAGCGATAGCGATGATGATCGCTAATACTTCTAAAACAATGCCAAATATTAACAATATCTGATACTTACTACTGACATCACAAAGGATCAAACCGCAGATCGCTGAAACGATCAAGATTAGCTGATAGATCAAAGCAGCAAGTGCTGCGTATAAAACAATATGATTTAAAGTAGACGCATTAACCCGTAAAGGATTAATAAAACGTATTAAAAGGCACAAAATCAAAATACTAATGATCGATATGATGATCATTGCGATGCTGGAATAAAGTATTTTTCTTCTTCCCTTTGCTTTTTCCATGATTTTTCCTGCATTCTTTATATTCATTATACAATTATTTATACAGAAATGAAATTTAAAAGGATATCCAATGATATCCTTTATTCTCTTATGAATGAAATATTCTTTTCATTACCACTACGAACAATTTTGAAAGTGACTTCTTCACCTGCGATGCAATTTTTATATAATTGTTGAAGTTCAGCGATTGTTGTAATCTCAATGTTATTGATCGCAATTATTCGATCATAAAGCATAAAGCCTTCTGCTTGAGCGACTGAATCCTTTTCAATACCTGTTATATAGATGCCATATTCCTCAACCTCATATTGTGCTTTTAAACGATCATCATTGATATCAACGATTGTTATACCTAAAGCTCTTTTACCTGTTACATATCCTTGTTCAATGATCTGTTCAATCTTATCTTTTATCGTATCAATTGGTATCGCAAAGCCTAAGCCTTCGATACTATTACCCGATGATTTAGCGTTAATGATCCCAATCAATTCACCATAGGCATTAAACAGGGCTCCTCCTGAATTACCAGGGTTAACAGCTGCGTTTGTTTGTAAAAGGTTCATCTTTGTTCCATCAATGGTTATCTCTCGATCAAGAGCGCTAAGAATGCCACTGGTAACTGTTCCACCTAGTTCTCCCAAAGGATTGCCAACCGCTACCACTGTATCACCAACAACCATTTTCTTTGAATCACCTAAGATCACAGGTGTTAGATTGGCGTCATTAATCTTAAGGATAGCGATATCATTATCTGCGTCTTGACCAATAAGGGTAGCATCATATTCAGCTCCACTATTTAAATAAACAGTGATCTTGGTCGCATTAGCGATGACATGGTAACACGTAATAATATAGCCATCTTGAGTTAATATAACTCCACTACCAGATCCTGATGTTACATACTCTTGCATAAAGTAACTATAAGCGGCTTGTTCAGTTTTGATCTCGACAACACTATCCGCTGTAAAAGCAGCGATTTCTTGAATTGATAATTCACCCAAAATATGATCACTACCTAACTTATCTATTACTCGATCAGCGGCTTGATATAAGACGGTAGTACCATCATCAATTAGGTTGTTATTTAAAGCCCACAATACCCCAATGTAGCTACCACCTAAAGCCAAAGAAAAGATCATAATTCCGATCATTACATAACGAAAGTAATTGATCTTCATTGGTTTCTTATTTGAATGGTCACTTACTTGGTTTTCAAAACTTATATTTTCTTCAATTTTACTAGATTCTTCATTATTGTCAGTCATATCTTTACCTCCTATACACTATAAAGATAATTTCTAAATGTGAATTTTTGATGAACAAGACAAAAAAGTCGTACAAATGTACGACTAAACTACGATATTAACAATCTTCTTTTTAACGACGATCACTTTTTTGATCGTTTTACCTTCAAGATGCAATTTAACATTTTCCAAGTCACATGCTAGTTGCTTGATCATATCTTCATTTTCATCAACGTTAACCGTGATTACACCACGTATCTTACCATTAACCTGTACAGCCATTTCAATTTCTGAAAGTTCTAACATCTTTTCATCATAAACAGGCCAGTTTTGATAAGCAATTGTTTCAGATAGTCCAAATAATTGCCACAATTCTTCACCAACGTGTGGGGCAAAGCACGCAAACATTTTGATGAAACCTAAAGCGTATTCTTCATATATCTGTTCACGTTTATAACACTCATTGATAAATATCATCATTTGACTGATCGCGGTATTAAAATTAAGCGAATCGATATCCATCGTAACTTTTTTAACTGTCTGATGATAGATAAAATCTAATTGATGATCGTTTGTGGTCGTTATGATATTGTCTTTAGTAAATAAACGCCAAACACGATCGATCCATTTACGAGCCCCATCCATACCACTAGTATTCCATGGTAAAGCTGCTTCTAATGGTCCCATAAACATCTCATAAACTCTTAAAGCATCCGCCCCATGGCTTTTTAAAAGATCATCCGGGTTAATGACATTACCACGCGATTTACTCATTTTTTCGCCATTTTCACCAAGGATCATGCCTTGATGGAATAACTTACCAAATGGTTCTTTTGTCGGTACTAAGCCACAATCATATAGTACTTTATGCCAAAATCTAGCATACAACAGATGTAAAACAGCGTGCTCTGATCCACCTACATAAAGATCAACTGGTAACCAATGACGCAGTAATTCAGGATCACAGAATGTATCTTGATTATGTGGGTCAATATAACGCAGATAATACCAACATGAACCTGCCCACTGGGGCATCGTATTGGTTTCTCGTCGACCTTTTTTACCATCTATTTCCACTTCTAACCAATCAGTTGCGTGAGCTAAAGGTGACTCACCATTATGATTAGGTTTATAATTATCAACTGCTGGTAATTCAAGAGGCAATTCATCGTAAGGAACAGTTCTTTGACTACCATCTTCCATATTGATGATGGGAATTGGTTCCCCCCAATAGCGTTGTCTTGAAAACAACCAATCACGAAGTTTATAAGTCACCTTATGTTCACCAACATGATGATCTACTAACCATTGATCCATTTTTGTCAAAGCTTCTTCTTTATTTAAACCATTTAAGAAAGCACTATTGATGTGAATTCCATCTTCAACATAAGCGGCTTCATCAATATTTCCACCAGACAATACCGGAACTATCTTTAAACCATATTTCTTGGCAAACTCATAGTCTCTTTCATCATGTGCTGGTACAGCCATGATCGCCCCTGTTCCATATGATGATAAGACATAATCAGCGATCCATATCGGTACTAATTCATTATTAACGGGATTGATCGCATAAGCACCCGTAAATACTCCTGTTTTTTCTTTATTTAATTCAGTTCTTTCAAGATCAGATTTAGATGCGATATCCTTGATATATTGATTAACTTTATCTGTGTTTTCAGCTGTTGTGATCTTTGACACAAACGGATGTTCAGGTGCTAAAACGCAATACGTAGCTCCAAATAAAGTATCACTGCGGGTTGTAAAGACTGTGAAAGTAAGATCATGTCCCGCTACTTTAAAATTGACATGTGCTCCAACTGATTTACCAATCCAGTTAACCTGCATTTCTTTAGTTGATTGTGGCCAATCACAAAGATCAAGATCTTCAAGTAACCGTTCCGCATACTCGGTTATTTTTAATACCCATTGACGCATTGGTTGACGAACGACTGGAAAGCCACCACGTTCACTTTTACCATCAATAACTTCTTCATTAGCGAGAACAGTGCCAAGTTCAGGACACCAATTAACTGGTATTTCATCAACGTAAGCTAATCCTTTTTCAAATAGTTTGATAAATATCCATTGTGTCCAACGATAATAATCTGGATCAGTTGTCGCAAATTCGCGATCCCAATCATATGATAAGCCAAGCGCTTGGATCTGTTTACGAAAGGTATTGATGTTTTTATAGGTGAATTCGGCTGGTTGATTACCCGTATTTAATGCATATTGCTCAGCAGGTAAACCAAAAGCATCCCATCCCATTGGATGTAGCACATTATAACCCTGCATTCTTTTCATTCTTGATATAATATCCGTTGCGGTATATCCTTCAGGGTGTCCTACGTGAAGTCCCGCTCCACTGGGATATGGAAACATATCAAGACAATAATACTTAGGCTTTGAAAAATCAGTTGTATCCGTCTTAAATGTTTTATTACTTAACCAATATTCTTGCCATTTTTGTTCAATTTTTTCATGTTCGTAATTCATTTTCTTCTCCTTAATATAAAAAGCCATCCTCATAAAGGACGACTTCGCGTGGTACCACCTTAATTCATATCTTTCGATATGCACTCTTTGCATTAACGCTGCCCACGGACTAACTTTTCTGTTAGTCAGCTCCCAGATGAGTTCATTATCTTTGCTTGTTGTTTTTCACCATCCAACAACTCTCTAAATAGCGCTGATAATTACTATTTCTGTTCATAGCTAACAAGTGAATGATATCAAAAATAGCTTTATATTGCAAGGTCGTTTATTTTTCAGCGTAATCCACAAAACTGATATTAAGATCAACGTTTCCATTAATCCCATCAATTTGCCCTGAGTTAGTATATTGCCAAATTGTAAAGGCATAAGGATAATACGGATCACTTGCATATTGAGCATACCATTTATCGATATCTTTTATCTCTTCAAGATTTAATTTTGAGAAAAACCAATGACTATTACCATAGATCATCGGTGTATATCCAGCTTCCTTTATTCTAAGACAAAAAGCTTTGGTGATCTTTGTAATTTCATCTTTATTCAAACCATCAGTACGAGTTGTTGTGTTAAAGATATCTTCCATATCAAACACGATCGGATACGTTACGGGATAATCAACGATCTGTTGTAATACAAAATTCGCTTCTTCTATAGCTTCTGCTTCATTGATCGCTTGTGAGAAAAAATATACACCAAGATCAATGTCATTTTGAACAGCACCAATCGCATATTCATGAAACTGACTATCAATGAAGATCTCTCCTTCAGTATAGCACGATACCCCACTCTTAACATCGCAAAATTGATATTTTCTTCTTTGACTTTACTCCAATCTATCGTTGCTTGAAACTTACTAACATCAATTCCTGTAATAACGATCGACTGACCATCTAAGCGATAATCTAGGCGACCATCAACATTAACCAAATTATGCCAATCATATTCATGCAAGCTTAAATCAGGATCTATTGGGGTAAATGTGACTTGTCCATTATCAAGATAGACAATCTCATCAGGGAAAAGATCTCTTAAAAAAGCAGTACTAAGGTTATAGCGGATGCCAAAATCTTTAAGATCTGATTTCAATACATAACTTTCTTCATCTATCTTGAAAGCGAAGTAACCGATAACAACACCAAGTGTAATACCGATCACTAAAAAAGTAAGGTAACTAAGAAGCTTTTTAAACAAGACGATCACCTAAATCTACAGCTAATTCATAGCCATGCCAATCTGGCAATATTGTTGGATTATCGCGACCTTCAGTTACATAAAATGATGGACATGCTAAATCACTTTCAACAATTCCTTCACCATGTAAGATATTAGCTTTCATCACAAAGAAACTCACTTCTGGATCATTGTAACGACAACGTAACATAACAAAATCATCTTCACTGATAGTATCATTGGCTAGTTTTTGCTCAAACTCATCGACACTTAAATAACAAATAGCCAAAAACATTGGTTTTGTCTTCTCACTTCCAATCAACAAGAAATCTTCATTATCTGGATGATATCCAAATTTGGCGAAATTTTCTCGATTAACCGTAACCGAAATTAATTTGTGCGGTCCACTGCTTTCGTGACTTACATATATATTCTTATCCAATGTTTCGCCAATCTGTGGCTCAGTATCATGATTATGAGGAGCGATCCTGATCAATAGACCTTTATCTTGAAGGCTATTCATGAGTGAAACAGTCATTTCTGTTGGTTTTATCTTTAGTTTTTTCATTTTAACCTCACCACTTAAAATACTCTTCAACGAGTTGACTATAATCACCAAGACAAATCATGTGATGATTACCAATGGAGCTGGTCAACATATAACTAATGGATTTATCATTGAGTTGTAACTTGATTTGGGTACGACATAGACTATGTTCGTGTAGATTTTTGATCAATTGCCCAGTAGCCACAAAATAGCGATCAAGTAAGCCCGAACATTTAAACAGTGTAACTTTTTCTAAAGGAAGATCACCAGAGATGGCTACACCGATTCCTGATTCAAAATGGGTCATACAAGTAAAGGTTGAGGGCATACTAATGGGAATCGTACAATGAGCGAAAACAATCTGATTTTTAGTATCTTCGATAAGAGATGGATTAGCCATAAAGACAGGTTTACCGCTTAATTCACCTAAGACACACATACTGATCAAAGCCGGGACATCCCCTTCACATCCAGCATATATACCTTCCGCATTTAAGATCGCTAACGCAACGCAACCAGTGTTTCCAATTGGTTTTAATAGATCAAAACATCTAACAGTTACCCCATCAAGCTCATATTTTTCACATATGCGCTTTAATGCACCATAAATATGAAGAGCTTTTTCAAGTGCCGCTTCATCATTTTTCTTTGTTTTTAATAACTCGGTATATTCATTTTGCAAGTACTGACCTTTATTGATCTCATCAAAGAACTCTTCCATCGTGATATCAATAAGTTTAATACCATTTTTCTCGTAACTTAATTTGGCATCAACTTCAGATGCGATTAGCCAATCACTAGCCTTACCTACTCTACCTAATCGCAAATTAGCGATCTTTTTCTTGACACTAAATACTTTAGCTAATCTTTTCAATCTTTCAGCCATCTTGTCAATATCACCATGAATGATTTCACTCTTAACACTATTCTGTTGTAAAAAAGATGATATTTCCATAGAAGCAGCGAGTGAATTATTCTCACCAGTGGTCAATAGTACGATTGGTCTTGGTAATAAAGGAAAGGCTTGCAAAAACATTCCTTCAGTTCCACCACCACCAATAAACACACAGTTAAAATCATACTTAGACAGTCCCTCAAGAGGACTTAAAACTAAATCTAATCCTGATTTAACAGCCAACTGCTTAATAATATCCTGATTGTTTGTATTCACTTTTGAATTACTTACATTATTACTAGCGATATAATAAATTCCTACTTGCATCTTTATATATCCTCCCTTTTCTTATTACTATAATCATACTATTATTTGACCCATTATGCCATTAACAAGAAAAAGATCGATCAAATTGATCGATCTTTTTTATATTTAAACTAAATCACGATAAGATATGAGTTCAATGTTATTATCTTTAACCCATTGTTTAATGATTGGTGAAATACACATTGCATGATCTTTTACTCTTTCAATCGATAAAGTCGTTATTCCTGATAGTAATACTTGATCTAAAAACCCTGGGTGACCACCAATAATAACGTATTCGTGTTTCAATAGTTCATCCGCATGATCCATAACTCTTTTGACCATATCTACATTAAGTTGATCCTCAAGATCAAATTTCTTTACATTGAAGTGATTATTTGGACCAAATGGAATCCCCTTAAAGCCATATTTTTCCTGAATTTCATGAGAATAGACCACACCATTTTCGTGTCCAATCTCTGCGACTGTCTCGAAATATGTTGGAACTGTTCTACCGATTGAATGAGTATGAACATATTCAGGTTTTTTTCCAACTAAGCGAATGTATTTATCATATTGGGCTTGAAGTTCAATACGTACTTCATCTTTTGGCCATAATTCTGCTTTACCTTCTTCAGTTTGAAAACGAGGATCTTGATATTTGATACGTGATAAAATAAAATTGCCATCAGCATCAACCAAACTTGGGATCAATTTTGGATCAGCAACACAGGGACCAGATACAATATTAAAATCAATACCAAAACATAGATCGGGATAATTAGGCATCAATGAGACAGCATGTTCACATTCAGGCATATTTGTAAATAATCCTGTACATGTTAATATTCCATTTTCTTTAGCGTCAAGCATTCCCAATGTACAACCCCGAGAAAAACCATAGTCATCTCCTCTAACTAATAATTTCATAAAAATCTTGTATGATATTCTTGTACACGAGATACAAGGATATCACTTTTCCTTTCTTCT
>CAZCSQ010000002.1:3004-47994 GCA_964501425.1 uncultured Erysipelotrichaceae bacterium | reverse complement strand
AAGCAGCTGAATCAGTTGAATTCTTACTGCGATTCAAAATAGGTGGTTGTCATCTTCTCAAAGGGAAGAGACAAGATCAATATGCTATGTATTTAATTCACCCACATCGTCTAGTTTTTAGAAAACATGAAAGTGATGATAGTGTTGTATTTATTATAGAGATAATTGATTATCATTAATAATATTTACAAACAGGAGGTAAGAAGATATGATCAGAAACAAAAAAATAATTGCTACACCACCAGGAGCTACAATAAAAGAACAGCTTATTAATAGAAAAATGAGTCAGAAAGAGTTCGCATTACGGATGGATATGTCTGAAAAACATATCAGTAAGCTTATTAATGGAGAAGTACAATTAACGATTGATATGGCACTGCGTCTTGAAGTTGTACTAGGAGTCCCGGTACAATTTTGGCTTAATTTAGAATCTATATATCGGGAGAAGATAGCCAAGATAAATGCTGAAAGCGAAATGGAAACAGATATAGCGATCGCTAAATTGTTTCCTTATAATGAAATGACAAAAAATGGTTGGGTAGCTAAAACAAAAAAAGACATTGATAAAGCACTTAATTTACGTAAGTTTTTTGAGGTTGTTAAACTAGATTTGCTTAAGGATACTTTAGTACCAAAAATTGCTTGTAGAAAACTGGGTAATAATGAGAGTACAGATTATTTATTATTAGCTTGGGCGCAAAAAGCCAAAGATGAGGCTAGACAAATTGAAACAAAACCAGTAAACGTAGAAAAACTTCCAGAAATAATAATGGACATACGAAAAATGACCAAGGAAGAACCAAGTGTCTTTTGTGATAAGTTGGTATCATTATTAGCCAATTATGGTATTGCAGTGATTTTTCTACCTCATATTAAAGGTTCTTTTCTGCATGGAGCAACATTCTATGATGGTAATAAAATAGTAATGGGACTTACTGTGCGAGGCAAAGATGCAGATCGTTTTTGGTTTAGTCTCTATCATGAACTTGCTCATATTGTTTATGGACATATCAGTGAAAAATGTGTCATAAGCGATGAAGAAGAAAAGATTGCTGATGAATATGCACAAGATGTACTTATTCCAAAAGATCATTTTGAACAGTTTGTTGTAGAAGAAGATTTTTCAAGAGAAGCTATTAAAAAGTTTGCAAATGATCAAGGTATTGATGAAGGTATCGTTGTTGGTAGGCTGCAAAAAGAAAGATTTATTAAATATGATAGGTACAATGATCTAAAATCTAAATATATAATTGAGTAAATTAAATAGATCAAATTTTAATTAGATGGTTATATAAGCAAATAGAATGATTATGAACTATAAGTCAAATGTTTATCTTATGGCAACTACACATCTTTAGCATTATCAAAAAAGAAACATTTTAAGAATAACACAATAATTACTGCTCATTATTGTGTTATGAAAATTAAAGTATCTTAATCAACATGTTTGTCTCTCCCCTTCAAATGAAGTATAATCTTGGTATTAAGGATGGTATATATGTATCAAGCGGTAATATTTGATTTAGACGGTACACTATTAGACACAATCCATGATCTAGCTAAAGCTGGTAATTATGCGTTGATGGAGATGGGGTTACCGATCCATAATGTTGATAAGTATAAACAAATGGTTGGTTATGGTAAACAGAAGATGATCGATAATCTATTACCTGATTGTTGTAAGTCGGGTGCTAGGATTACGGATAAGTTATTTGATAGTTACTATAATCACCACATGTTAGATAACACCAAGGAGTACTTGGGTATTAGTGATGTCTTAAAAAAGCTTAAAGCTAAAAAGATTAAACTTGGGGTATTGACTAATAAACCTCATGATTTTGCGATTAAGATCGTTGAACATTATTTCCCGGGTCTTTTTGATATGGTCTTTGGTATGGAAAAGGATTCAGTGGTTAAGCCTGACCCCCATATCTTATTGAACATGATCAATGATCTGAAATTAGCTAATTCAGAAGTATTATATGTTGGTGATTCTGATGTAGATATCTTAACTGGTAAAAATGCTCTAGTTGATACGCTTAGCGTCTCTTGGGGCTTTAGAGATAAAAAACAACTTAGTGCTTTACAGCCTACTTATTTGATTGATGAAGTAAAACAATTAACTGATATTATCTTAGGTAGGTGAACCTATGTTATTTGATACGATATGTGCTATAAGTACTCCTTTACAGGAGGGGGCGATAGGTATTGTGCGCTTAAGTGGTGCTGAGGCGATCAGTATCGCTGATCAGATCTTTACGAAAGATTTAACTATAGTAGAGTCACATACCATTACTTATGGCTACATCATTGAAGACCAACAATTGATCGATGAAGTATTGATCAGTGTTTTTAGGGCACCTAAGTCTTATACATGTGAAGATGTTGTGGAGATAAGTTGCCATGGCTCGGTTTATATCATTCGTAAGATCCTGTCTTTGTGTATCACTCATGGAGCGCGTTTAGCGCTACCTGGTGAGTTTACCCAAAGAGCTTTTCTTAATGGACGTATTGACTTAAGTCAAGCTGAGTCAGTTAATGATATTGTCTTATCTAAATCAGCTAATCAAGCCAAACTGGCTATTAAGGGAATTCGTGGTAGTGTTGCTCGATTACTTGAACCACTTATTCAAAAGATGCTAGACATTATCGCTAATATTGAAGTTAATATTGATTATCCTGAATATGAAGATATTAAACAGATAAGTGATGAAATGGTCTTACCGGCTTTAAAGACGTGGGGTGATGAGCTTGATATCATCATTAAACAGGCTGAAAACGGTCGAATCATCAATACAGGCATTAAGACGGTCATTGTCGGAGAACCTAATGTAGGTAAGTCTAGTTTACTAAACGCGCTTCTAGAGGAAGATAAAGCCATTGTGACGGATATTCCAGGAACCACAAGAGATTTAGTAGAAGGAATCATCCAACTTGACCATATAACCCTTAATTTGATCGATACGGCCGGACTTAGAGAAACTGAGGACGTTATTGAAAGAATTGGGATTGATAAGACTAAAAAGGCGATTGATGAGGCGGATCTTGTGATTATCGTTTTAGATGCGACGAAAGCGATCAATGAATATGAAAAACAACTGATCAATATGACTAAGGATAAAAAACAATTGATTGTTTACAATAAAGCTGATTTAGCTGGTTTTAGTAACCAGTTATCAATCAGTGCTTTAAATAAGGATATTAAACCATTGATTCAAGCGATAGAACAGATGTTTGCGACACAGATCATGGTCATTGATGAGGATATCTTAAATAATGAAAGACAGATCGCTTTAGCTAAACAAGCAAGACTCTCTATTACACAAGCCATTCAAGCACTACATGATGAGATGGAACTAGATATTGTTTTGATCGATATTGAAAAAGCTTACTTTTATCTTAAATCAATCTTAGGAACCGTTAATGATGGTGATTTACTAGATACCTTGTTTAGTAACTTCTGTTTGGGGAAATAATATGGAAAATAGACTTGGATGGATTGATTCACATGCTCATCTTTGTGAAGAAAGCTTTAATGATGATATAAGTGAAGTCATACAAAGAGCTAAAGATGCCAATATCACGAGGATATTGGTTATTACCTGTGGTCTTGATCAGGTAGAAAGAGCCCTTCAACTTAAACAAGACTATGATATCATCGACTTAGCGATTGGCTTACATCCAGAAGAGGCTGATGAAGTAGATGATGTTATGTTAGAAAGATTAGATAAGTTATTAGCTAGTAAACAATTTATCGCTGTTGGTGAGATAGGCTTAGATCATTATTGGCGTAAAGACAATAAAGATAAACAAAGAGAAGTATTTATAGCCCAGATCGCATTAGCTAATAAACATGAATTACCCATCTTGGTTCACTCACGTGAGGCAAGTCAGGATACTTATCAAACACTAAAAGAAAATCCCGTTAAGCGTAAAGGGATAATGCATTGTTATAGCGGGTCTATTGAAATGGCAAGCGAATACATCAAACTTGGTTATTACATCTCACTAGCGGGTCCTGTGACCTTTAAAAATGCCGTTACACCGGTTGAAGTAGCTCAACATATTGGGATAGAACATCTTTTTATTGAGACCGATAGTCCCTTTATGGCTCCTGTACCAAAGCGCGGTAAACGTAATGAATCAGCGTATGTAGCTTATGTTGGTGAAAAGATCGCTAGTCTTAAAGAAATAGAAAATGAGGAATTTATCAAACAAATGAATATTAACTATCAGACCCTGTTCAGGTCATATGTTTGACAAGGCTTATTTGGTTGTGCTAAAATGCATCAGTCTTGAGGAAAGGAGACAATTATGCAAAAGATGAAGCTGAAATTAATAGCGATCCTATTGATTCTAGGCTTAATTGGATGTACTAATCGCTCGGAAAATGATAATGATATCATCTTCCAAACACTTTCAACTCAGATATTAACAAACGGGTCTTTAATCGCCTCAGTCGAACCATTTACGTTTGAAACGGTTGTTGAAGAAACGGTACTCGCTAAACAGAAAAAAGTGTATCGTCAGCCAGAAAATACATCTAGCGGATATTACTGGATAGCTAATAAAGTAAGTAATGGTTCACCTAAAAAGGAATTGAACTATTACCGAATAACCTATGACATGTTTGGTAATCTCTTATCTAAAACGTTAATACCTGAATCAACTGAAGTAGTGGACGCCGAACCCACTATTTACGAATATTACGGGGAGCCGGAAATCGGTGCAGTATTCTTTCCTAGTAATATTTGGCGCTATGGTGCCGACTGTGGAGGCTGTTATCCTGTCGATGGTGTTGCCAGAACATCAAGTGGGATCTCATTCAGTAACACCAGCGTAAGACAGGCCGACGGAACTTGGAAAGAAGGGATAACCTATGAGGGTTATTACTTACTTGCCAGCTCCACCAAATTGCCAATCTGTACCATCGTTGAGATTGAAGATCATACCTTCAGCGGTGAGGGCTTAGAACCCGGTGTACCATTTCAAGCGATCATAGGTGATCGTGGGGTACCGGAAAATACTCTAGACCTATTTGTAGGATCAGAGAAATATATCAATCGTGTAAAAATGTTGGGTAAACAACATCCTAAGGTCACGATCATTGGTTTCGGCACAAAAACATCTAACGCCAGTGGTCAAACCGTTTGCCAAGTTAATTAGTACAACAATTAAGAAACTATCGCCTGTGCGATAGTTTTTTAGTTTAACCACTGAACGGATATGTTAAAATTAAGTTATGGAAATAAAAGAAACGATCGTTGTTGAAGGTAAAAGTGATGTGATCAAGCTTAGTAACTATATCAAAGCTAATTTTATCATTACTAATGGTACGCATTTATCAAATTCAACGTTAGCTTTGATTCAAAAAGCTCAAGCAACCAGTGGAGTGATCATCTTTACTGATCCAGATCACCCAGGTACTTATATTCGAAATAAGATCAATGAAGCTGTTTCAGGCTGTAAGAATGCCTTTATCATCGCTGATGATGCTCGTGATAAACATAAGGTTGGGGTGGAACATGCGGATAAAGATACGATCATGAAGGCCTTAGCAACGCTTGTCACTTATGAAAAACAAACTGATCGCTTTGATCTTGAACAATTACGTAATTTAGGATTGATAGGTAGCGCTAAAAGTAATAGACTAAGAAGGTATGTTGGCGCTAAGTTAAGCATAGGTCATTGTAATGGCAAGACTTTCTTAAAACGCTTAAACATGTTAGATATCAATTATGACTTAGTCAAAGAGTTAGTCCAACAAGGAGCGGATGATGAGTAAAGAGATAGCTACCATCGCTAAGACAAAAGCGATCATGGATAAATTCAAACTATATCCAAACAAAGGCTATGGGCAGAATTTTATCATTGAACCACGCATTGTCCAAAAGATCGCAGCGGAAAGCTTTCTTGATCAAAACACAGCTGTGATTGAAATAGGTCCTGGTATTGGGGCTTTGACTGAGCAGTTAGCGCTAAGCGCTAACGAAGTATTAGCCTTTGAAATTGATAGAAAATTAATTGGTGTCTTAGAAGAGACCCTAAATGATTATCATAATATAACGATCTTAAATGAAGACTTCTTAGAGTGTCGTTTGATAGAGCACTTTAATGAATTAAGCACGCGTAATAAAGCAGTAGTGGTCGTAGCTAATCTTCCCTACTATATAACAACACCGATCATCTTTAAGATCGTTGAGAGTATGATCGATGTTAAAGCGATGACCTTGATGGTCCAAAAAGAGATCGCTGACCGTTTTTTAGCTAAACCAAATACGAAGGACTACAATGCCTTGTCCGTTATCTTACAGTATCTATATCAGATTGAGGTGATCATGAAAGTATCACCCTTTGTCTTTATTCCAAAGCCGGCCGTCGATTCGGTTGTGATCCGTTTAGTACCTCAACAACGTAAAAAGCTTGAACAGGAAAAAGACTTTTTCTTATTAGTTAAAGCTTGTTTTAACCAAAGAAGAAAAACGATCAATAATAACTTAAAGGTGTATCTTAATGATCAAGCGCAAGTTGATGAATTATTACTAAAAGCGGATATCGCTAAAGAGCGTCGTGCTGAAAGCTTGAGTATGAGTGATTTCTTAAAGCTTTATGAGGTAATGTATGAAGGTTAAAGCGTACGCTAAATTGAATCTATGTCTTAATGTGGTTGAAAGATTACCTGATGGTTATCATGATCTTAATATGATCATGGTTCCGATCGATCTTTTTGATACGATCGATCTCAGTTTCGATATTAAGACAACGATTCAAGCTAATCGACGATATCTACCAAATGATGATCGTAATACGATCATTAAAGTGATCAATGGCTTAAGAGAGATCTATGGTTTTAATGATCAGTTTCAGATCAAGTTAACTAAAAACATTCCATCACAAGCGGGTCTTGGTGGTGGTAGTGCTGATGCGGCCATTGTGATCAAGACACTAAACGCTTTACTTGATCTAAAGATGAGTCAAGCTGAAATGATGGATTTTGGTAAGAGTATTGGGGCAGATGTACCTTTTTGCATCATTAATAAACCCGCTTATGTAAGTGGTATTGGTGAGAAGATTGAACCCTTTGACTTTGAGTGTCCGTTTTATCTTTTCTTAGTAAAACCACATAAAGGGGTATCGACTAAACTGGCTTTTGAGAATTTAGATTATGAAAAACTCACGCATCCTAACGCGAAAAGATTAAAAGATGAACTGATAGCTTGTGATTATGATGGTATTATAGCTAATATGGGGAATGACCTTGAACAAAGCGCTTTAAAACTTGTACCGGAAATTGGTAAGTTGAAGAGTGAATTATTAGACTTTGGCTTTGATCACGCCTTAATGTCAGGAAGTGGATCGACAGTCTTTGCGATCACGACCCAAGCCGATTTGATCGATCGCGCTGTCCATAGCTTCCAAAGAAAATACCCATTCGTGAAAAAGTCAAAGATCATTGATATTTAAGCACTATTAGTCTGTAATTTTGTTAAAATATAAAGGGGGATATTATGAGATCAGCTATTATACTGGCGGCCGGTAAAGGGACGCGCATGAAATCTAGTTTAGTTAAACCAATGCATAAGGTATTGGATAAACCAATGGTTGAACATATCGTGGATAATCTTAAGAAGATCAATGTCGATAAGATCGTTACTATCATTGGCTATAAAGCCGAAGATGTCCAAAAACACTTACAAGATAAGACAGAGTATGGAATCCAAGCAGAAGTAAATGGAACAGGGAAAGCTGTTAGCTATGCTCAACAGTTAAAAGATATTGGAGGTTATACTCTAGTTATCAATGGTGATTGTCCTTTGATCCAACCTGAGACCTTTGCGATGATGTTTGATGAAGTAAAGGATTGTGGAATGGTCGTATTATCAGCGATCTTAGATGATCCGAAAGCTTATGGTCGGATCATTAGAGATGATTATGAAAACTTTGTCAAGATCGTTGAAGCGAAAGATTGTGACGCTAATCAAATTAAGATCAATGAGATCAATACTGGAATCTATGCCTTTGATAATAAGTTATTATTTGAGTATACTGAACTGATCAAAAATGATAATGCCCAAAGAGAATATTATATAACGGATTTAGTTGATATCTTTGCAAGTCATAAGCATCGAGTTAAAGCAGTAGCGATCAAAGATCCTGATGAAGCGATGGGCATCAATGATCGCGTCGAATTATATCAAGCTTCAAAGTGGCTTCAAAGAAAGATCAATTATGATTGGATGCGTAATGGTGTAAGTATCATTGAACCAGAAATGACCTTTATTGGCAGTGATGTGGTAATTGGTGAAGATACCATTATCTATCCTAATACCTTTATTGAAGGCAAGACGGTAATTGGTAGTGGTAATATCATAAGAACTGGTTGTTATTTCTTTAATGCGACCATTGGTAATGATAATGATATTGATAATGCTCGGATCACTGATAGTTCTATTGGTAATAAGGTAAGACTTGGACCATGGATCCATTTAAGGAACAATTGTATCATTCATGATGGTAATCGCTTAGGTAATTTTGTGGAGTTTAAGAATACAGAGTTTGGTGGTTATAGTAATTGTGCGCATTTAACTTATTGTGGTGATGCAACGATTGGGAAAAATGTTAATATTGGATGTGGCATGGTCACAGTCAATTATGATGGTGTCAATAAATGGCATACCACGATCGAAGATGATGTCTTCATTGGTTGTAATGTTAATCTGATCGCCCCTGTTACAGTTAAACAAAAAGCGGTCGTGGCCGCTGGTACAACAGTCACAAGAGATGTTGAAGAAGGCGATATGGCTATCGGCCGTGTTCGTCAAGAGAATAAAAAAGGATATGGGATCAAATACATGGATAAGGAGAAAATTACGAAATGAATCATTCAATAATCGTCTTTGCACTATCAAGTAGTATTGAACTAGCTGATGAGATATGTAATTACCTAAATATCACCCGCGGTAAATGTAAGATCAATAAGTTCGCTGATGGAGAAATCTTGGTTGAACCTGAAGAATCAGTTAGAGGTAAACATGTATTTCTTGTTCAGTCCACCTGTAATCCTGTATCAGATAATGTTATGGAGTTATTGATCGCTCTTGATGCTTGTCGCAGAGCTTCAGCGTCGGCGATAACCTGTGTAATTCCCTACTTTGGTTATGCTCGTCAAGATCGCAAATCAAGAGCTCGTCAACCGATCACCGCACGCTTAATGGCGGACATGTTAGAAGTCGCTGGCGCTAATCGGGTAGTTACGATCGATCTTCATGCCCCTCAGATCCAAGGATTCTTTAAGATCCCTAATGATGATCTATCGGCAGTATCGCTTTTTGGTCAATACTTTAGAGCGAAACATCTTGATGGAGAACTGGTTGTGGTATCACCTGACCATGGTGGAGCTACCAGAGCTCGTAAACTAGCAGAGTGTCTTCCTAATTCAACAGTGGCGATCATTGATAAGCGCCGCATGAAAGCGAACATGGCTGAATCGATCAACTTGATTGGTGATGTAGATAATAAAATAGCGATCGTGATCGATGATATCATCGATACTGGAGGATCACTACTTGGTGGTATTAGAATGTTACATGATAAAGGCGCAAAAGAAGTGTATTGTTGTTGTACTCACGGTGTCTTATCATTAAATGCGATTGAAAATATTCGTAATGCACCCGTTAAGGAAATGCTACTGACAAATACGATAGCTCTATCACCAGAAAAGAAAGATCCGAAGATCAAAGTCTTATCCATTGCTTATATGTTAGCTAAGACAATTGAGGCAATTCATAAAGAAACACCAGTAAGTAATATCTACGATATGTTTAATGATTAGTAATATCAATAAAATCTTTAAGAGTCAAGGCGTATAAATAAGCCTTGATTTTTATTTGGGGATAGATAGTCGCGATGGCTTTTTGGTATAAAGCTATCTGCTTTTGATAACGATCGATCAGATCACTAGCACTAACATTACGATCAGTCTTAAAGTCGATAATGATCGCTTCTGCCTCATTGATCGCTAATAGATCAATTAATCCATGAACAAAACCTTGATCATCTTTGATCACAAAAGGAACTTCTTTTTTAATAGTCATAGTTAATACTTGTTTGTATATCTCTGAATTACTAAAGTGGTATAAACTATCAAAGTATTGCATAGTATCTTGATCAAGAAGGTCATTGATCATTTGCTCAGACCAATGAGTATTAGGTAGATCTTCAAATAGTTGATGAACCTTTGTACCAAGTTGATCTGCCTTAATGCGCTCATCAAGATCAAGATCAAAGTTATCGCGCCTTGTTTCAGTAGATGAAGGAGATAGACTTCCTTTAGTTGATGTTGTCAGTTGATAACGCGGATAGATGACTTTTTCTTTGGTATAAGTAACTTGTGAATCAAACTGCCAAGGCTCATTAACAATGATCAGTTGATAAAGATGATCAGGGATATTAAGTAATGCTTGGTTGATCCAAGTTGTATAATTTCGATGGTTAAAACTAGTTAAAGTCAATGGATTGATTTCAGTTGGTAAATGATCAATGATGTATAGACGATCTTGAGCTCTTGTTAAAGCGACGTATAAAACACGTATGCGCTCTTCTAAGTCCTCTTTACGCTCATACTCATTGATTGCCAGGGAAATTATGTTAGGTCTATTTAAGCGATATGGGCGATCACTTACAGGTAGCCCAAAGCCGATATCAGTACTAACCTTGATCAAGCTTGAACTTTGATTGTTAGTTTTAACCCGATCGATACTAAAGAAGAAGACATGTTGAAATTGTAATCCTTTAGATTGATGAATAGTCATGATCTTAACGGCGTCATCATCTTCACTAAGCGCCATTGCTTCATTTAGATCTTTGGTTTGTAAAGTATCAACTAAACGTAAGAAGTCGGTAATACTACCTGATGTTTTTTGGTATTGAGCGATCGTTTCAAAAAGAAGATCGATATTGGCTTTTTGTTGTTGATTATTTAACAATTCATAATAATCATTGATCAATAAGAGCTTACTTACTAATTCATATAAAGTAACTTCCGCTTTTAGGTTAATCGTAGTCTGGATTTCTTGATAGATATTTAAGTGTTGATCGTTTAATGACTTTAAGAGATTACGATCATTTAGTGCCAGTATAGCCAGTTGATCATCAGTAAAGCCATAAAAAGATACTAAGACACTAAGTAGAGCTGTTTGATCAGTCGGATCATCAATCAAGCGTAGATAGTTTAATAAAGCTAAAACACCACGCGATTTAAATAATCCCGCCGATCCTTTACCATAGACAGGGATATTCCTTCTTTCAAGTTCAATACGGATCGTATCCTTGATCAAATGGGTCGTGACTAAGACACAGATGTTAGAGTAAGGAACGTGTTTTACATCATGTAACTCTTTAATCTTATAAGCGATATAATCAGCTTTGATCTGTTTCTTATCACGTTTTTTATCTTCATCTTCTGGTAGATCTAACATGTGGATCTCTACCGGTGTAGTATCGACTGTTTGATCATCAGTACCATAAACACCAGCATCAGTGAGCAAGTAACGATTGTTTAAGCCTTCCACATTCATAAGTTGATCAAACAAAGCATTGTTAAAATCAATGATCATCTTTTTAGACCGATAATTATTACTTAAGTAAATAACTTCATCATTATTACCTGGGTAATCAATCAGTGCCTGCATGATCGCTGGTCTTGCTTTACGGAAGCGATAGATAGACTGTTTAATATCACCAACCCGGAAGACATTATTACCACGACTGATCAGATTAATGATCGTATCTTGTATGGTATTGGTATCTTGATACTCATCCACCAGGATATCACTAAAGTGAGTAGCTAATTCTTGTGCCACAAAAGCGTTATTTGATCTTAAGATAGCTAGAGCATAGCGTTCCATATCATCAAAGTCCATTAGTTTATTATCTAATTTGAGCGTTTGATAGATATTAATATAATTCTTAGTAAGCTTGATCAAGATTGAAGCGGCTGGATACAGATCACTTAGATCTTTTAAGAAAACATCTTGAGTAAACAATTTTTCACAAATATCTTGGAAAGCTTTTTCTGCTTTTCTCAAAGGTTCTTTTCCTTGTGGGCCATTGTTAAGTGTGATTTTCATCTCAACATTAGCTTGGTATTGAGTTAAGTATTGAGGGTAATCCCTTTGTCTAATCGATTCAGCTATAAGCTGGGCGTGTTGGATACGCAGGGTGATCGCTAATAAGCTTTCATTATCATCGACTACGCTCTGTAGTTGTTTTAAAGCATCGAAATAGATCTTAAAGTAAGCTTGGATCATCTGCCAGAAGATATCAGTGATCGCCGGTGTTAGTTTATTTAGATCATCTTTAGTTTCATAATTGGTTAAGCACTTATCTAACCACAAGTTATGATCAGTTGTCGCAAGAGCCGCATTGGCTAGTTCAATGATCGTAGCTTTAATGTTGCTTAGTTGAATATCATTACCATTATTTAAACGGTATAATTCATAAAAACCACTTGTATCATAAAGTAACTCATTGATGGCTTTATCAACAGCTTGATTTTGATAATATTGGGCCATTGTTGGATCTAAGATATTAGCGGTTACGGCTTTATCAAGCTGTAAGACATAGTAATAGTTTTTAATGATATAAAGACAGAAAGAATGGATAGTTGAAATATTAGCACTAGCTAAAAGTGCTAACTGTTTTTGTAGGTAAGTAGTAGGTTGATCAAGGTAGGCTTTGGCTAAGCTTTTTGTTAGTCTTTTCTTGATCTCACTAGCCGCGGCTTCAGTAAAGGTGATCGCCAAGATGTTTTCAACACTGATCTGATCATCGATGATCCTTTTAGTTAAGCGCGCAATTAAGACGGCTGTTTTGCCAGCACCAGCACCAGCACTTACGGTGATATTTTTACCAGTTAGTTCAATCGCTAAGGCTTGTTGTTTACTCCATGGCATCATCATCACCCGTACTTTCTTGCTCATCATCTGTGTTTTGATAGTAGCGACAGATTCCTAAGAATGCACAATACTTACAAGCATCTTTTGAAGGAGCAGGAGCTATCACTCCGTTTAACAGTTCAGTAGCTAATTGTTGATAGTTCGCTTTTAGGATGCCTTTATAAGTTTCTATGTCTTTGGATTTCTTTTCTTTAGCTCCTTTGGGGATCAAACTCCATCCACTTAGTTGGCGTTCTTCTAGATATGAAAGATACCAGTCTGTTGGATCAAATACACTTAGTTCGTGTTTACGTCGATCAAATTTCATAGATTTAACACTGGTTCTATTATTATTAAATGATAAATAATAAGCACCTTCTGGCTGTAAAGCTAACTTTTCCTCTATCAACCATAAATAGGTCAATAATTGAAGTTGTTGACCATTTTTGACCTTCTTATCATTAAGTGTATGAGAAGATGATTTATAATCAATGACGCGATAAGTGTCTTTGGTTGTATCAATTCGATCAATGATGCCATTGAGTTTAATGATAATATCGCCAAGGTCTATCTCTTCTTTAAAGCGATGCTCAACCATCAATGGTTTGAACTCATCACTACCCTCAAGTTTTTTGAGATCTTTAAGATAACGTTTGATCATATCAGTAAAGTTAAGTTTTAATACTTGAATCAACGCAAGATGATAAGGATAGATCTGAAGCAGTTGAGCAAAGGCTTCATCGATAATGATTTGGATATCGTTATCGTGTGCTTTGGTATAGTCTTCATGAAAGTCAGTAACAAGTTTTTGCATAACATAATGCAAAATGATCCCAAGCTTGGCACTATTGATCGAAAGATCAAAAGACTGCGTCTTTAGTCCTGATTGTACAAAGTATTGATAAGGACAATTAAAGTATCTTTCAAAAGATGAGATAGAACCAGTTAAAGTATTATCATCAAAGAATAGCTGTTTACTAATTTTTGGATCTAGCTTGTGAGTCACATAAGGTAGATCATCATTTTCCATAAGTGGCCAATCAATAAATTTTACTTCGAGGGTCTTTTTAAGATATTCTTCCAACTCAAAAGAAATCTTTTTGATCTTACCAGCGAAGTCACCGTAAGCGTAAGAAACGATCAATTGTTCACAATAGTTAAAACAACGCTCAAGCTGTAATATTGTAAAGCGATACCGTTGATCTTTAGATGGATACTTAAGTTTACTATGATACTTTTCATCCATGATACCAGTATGGTTAGTGATCTTAGGATAAGCGACACTATCCGCTCCCAGTACAATCAACAGTTTGCGCTTTAGTCCAATAGCTTCATCAAGCTTAATAACCAATAATTGATCGGTTGAGCTAATTTGATGATCAGTATGTAAATTAGCTAGTAAGTGCTTAAATAGTTGTTCATCATTGATCTTAGTTAAATAAGTTTCTAAGAAGGCTTTCAATAGATAAAGTTGTTCTTTTTCTTGTTTGTCTTGGTGTTGAACTTTAATGATATCGTAAGCTAACGTAGCGACATTGAATAAATCATTGTCACACGTATTTATCTTTTGTAATATTGGTAAAAGTGACTGATGTTGCTTGATCGCTAATTCTTTAATGTTTTTAGCGTGGTACAGTTCACTACCACTGACAAGGATTTGATCATCAAAATTGTTTAGATCTATTAACTCATTTAAACAATCACTAAATGAAATGTTGAATTGTTTTAAGTAAGTCGCTAATTGAGGATAGTATTCATTAAAGCAGCGATTATTTAAACACTCGATCAATTTGTCAGTACTAGGATCAATGATTAGATCAATCAACTTTTGATATCTTTGGATCAAAGGTAAAACATCATCAGTAATAGTTGTGGTAAAGGGTATCTGATATCGAGCAAAGATAGCTTTTAGCCATGGATGATAATCAGTTGGATTAGCTAAGACAATACAGATTTCATTAAGGGGTATACCCTGTGTGATCAAGTATTGTGCAACACTTTCCAATTCTTGTCGTTTATTTAAAGCCCGATATAACTTGATATCGGTTAGTTTAATGGGGGTAAGTGGATAATCCTTCATGCCCTTATGACATAAGCGATCATAGTTATCTTTTTGAGCAATACTATTAAAATAGGTGGGATAAAAATAGACATTATCACAGGTTGATAACTTATCAATCTTGTCATTTTGACTTTGATGATCTTGTAATTGATCATAAAATAACTGACAAATAGACTTGATCTCTTTTTCTAAAGCTGTTTCACTAGGTAGATTTTCAATCCCAATTCCATATTCATTGATATTGTAGATAAAGCTTAACACTTCATCTGTAAAGGAGGCATAAGTCATAGCGTTAGCCAAAATATGGTAATCGTGTTTATGGGCTTGTAGAGCTTGATAACAGTGAATTGTGTCTAATGTTTTATCAATGTGATCATTACCATCTAAATAAACAGATAAAGGTAGTACTTCAACATCGATCAATCCCGTTTTTTCACGTAAAAGATCACGAAAGATATCTTCTCTTTTTAGGGTATCCGCAATGATCAAATGGGGTTTATCATTCATCTAATGACCTCTTATTGTTTATAGTTTAGCATAAAGTAGAACGATATTGAACAAACCAAGTAAGCCACTTACAAGTAATTTAGCAAGAGGTAATAATACGAATATTGATAAAAAACACCAAGTTAACTACTAAATTATGATGTTTCTCTTTTTTTTAGACTTTTTCTGTGTCATTATATATTCATAAGGTATTACGAGATGAGGTGATTCACTTGGCAGTATTTGATCATTTAGCCGCCATACCAGATCAAAGGAAAAATAGTGAAGACTGTTTTTTCAACGGCTACTTAGAAGATTATCTTAGTATCAAAGAGGATTTTCAATATGTAGATCTTTTTCAGGCATTGTTAAAGATTAGTACGGAATTTAGAATTTGCGTTGGCTTAGGATTCAATATGAACAAGGAAGTGATCTCGAATCAGATAATTCGTTATAAAGATGCCAGTAAGCTTCCTGATAAAGCGATGCGTTGTCCTTATATTGTTTATCTTGAAACTGAACATGGACAAAAGGCGATCATTTTTGGAGAAGATGGTCAGTATCTATTAGCTAAGGGGTATTACTATTGTTTAACAGAACAATACGCTATCTTAGAAAATTCGCGTAATGACATAATCGCCATGAGTATGGACAATATCCCGTTAATCGAAGAGAAGATCAATAAGTTTCTAGAGCCAAATAGTCGTGCTGGAGCCATCCAAAGAGAGATTGATGCGTATTACTTCAAAGATATTCATGAATTAGTAGACAGTGCTTATAATTATGCAGCACAGATGCGTGATAGTGCTAAAGAAGAATTATTAGGAATGACTGATCGTGCTGATTATATTTATAAAAAGATCACTGATTGGTATCTGTTGAAGAAAGTAGTCTATGTGAGTTATATGATGAATAAAGATGTTTTACACAATGAATGTGAAAATGACATCAAGAAACAACGATATAACGCTAAGATCAACTCTGATAAGATTCCCTTTATGGCTCTTAGTGAAATGTGGCGTTTAAAGCCTGAAGAAGAACCCACTGAAAGTCCTGAATAAATAACAAAATAGAAAATGACATCAACGTAAGAAGATGTCATTTTTAGTTAGGATTTTAAATGTGTTTTGTATAATATATAACTAGTTCATGATATTAAACATTATATGTTCAAATATGTTCCATTAGTGATATAATTGGAACATAAAAGAACATTGAGGTGAAGTATTATGTCAAGTGAAGTTGAAAGTAAATTATTGGAAGTACTAGAGTCGAAAGATATCATTCAGTCAAAAGAACTGAAGGAAATGGGTATCTCAAGTAGCCAAATCCAAAACATGATTAAAAAAGAAGTATTAAAACGTATTAGTCGTGGTTTGTATTCATTACCAAGTGTTATCGATGACCCTTATCTACAGTTTCAAGCAAAATATAAGAAAATTATATTCTCACATGAAACGGCGCTATCGTTGCATGGTATGACTGATGTGACACCTTCTTCATTAACAGTAACAGTACCAAGAGATTATAATTATCAACATCTGACAAAAGTAGCCGGAGTAAAAGCTAAGCGTGTTAGTTCTAAAAGATATGTAATGGGAGTTGAGGAAATTACAAGTCCTTATGGTAATATCATCAAAGTCTATAATAAAGAGAAGACATTGTGTGATGTTGTAGCAAAAAGAAGTAAAACCGACACTCGCATCTTAAGAGAAGCATTTAATTCATATTTTAATGGTGAAAGGAAAAATCTAAATATGCTTATGAAATTTGCTAAAGAATTAAAGGTGGAAAAAGATATACGAAGATATATGGATATAATGATTTGATGAATGCTGAAAAACTCAATCATTTGATTCGAAGTAAAGCAAGAAAAGATAATTTGGATACAGAGCTAGTATATCGTAATTATATGTTCGAAAGGTTCCTTGAAAGATTATCACAATCAATATATAGAGAATACAACAATTTACTAATCAAAAATTAAACACTATTTACAACATTTTCCACAAAGGTTTGATCCAGCTTTTCTATAGCAATCGTACCATTAGTGATTTCTGATAATTGATTTATTATTTGTTCGTTATTACATAAGAATTGATACGTGACTTGTGTTTGATAGTCACGTTTTTCGATTGTTTCATCCTTCAGTAGATAATCGATGCGATCGATAAAGGGATAATCAAAGATGAGCTGATAACGATCATATTCTATGCATTGATACAAGGTAGCTTTATTTAGCGCTTCTACAACACTTTGACTGTAGGCTTTGATCAGTCCACCACTACCCAATAAGACACCACCAAAATAACGCACAACAACTGCACATATCTTATCCATTTCCTTGTGTCTTAAGACTTCCAACATCGGGATACCAGCAGTACCAGAGGGTTCATGATCATCGTTACTTCTTTGAAGATCGTGATCAATGATAAAAGCTTGGCAATGATGATTGGCCTTAGGATGTAATTTCTTGATCTTTTTGATATAGTCTTTAGCCTGTTGTTCATTATCTACTCTTTGTAGGTAACAGATAAAACGGGATTTCTTAATGACTAGTTCATTATTAACTTCTGATCTTATGCGCATAAAGCCTCCTTAATCATCATAGCAAATTCTTGCCTAAAGGGGTATTATTGTAGTGATATAATCTAAACAGAAGCAATTATGGAACTATTAGCAACAATCTCTACACTGATCATTACCTTTATCATTCCATTTGGTGTGTTAGGTTATTTGATCGTTAATAATCGTAAGTATCTACTAGCTTTTGGTTGTGGGGTATTAACTTTTGTACTCTTTCAGGTACTAACAAGAATACCGTTACTCCAACTGTACTTACCCAATTTTACTTGGTATTTTAAATTAGTCTATGAATATCCAATATTACATGCCGTCTTTTTAGGTTTAAGCGCTGCATTATTTGAAGAACTTGGTCGCTATATAGTGATGTCGTTGATCATGAAGAAGAGAATATCATTTAAGAATGCCTTATTCTTTGGGTTAGGCCATGGTGGTGTTGAAGCTATCTTAATTGTTGGTATCAATACCTTGTTGATCTTAATATATTATAAGGGAGTAAGTGGCCAACCTTTTATGATGCTTTTAGCAGGAGCTGAGCGCTTAAGTGCCATGACCTTCCATGTATTATGGAGTATCATGGTCATGTTTGCGATTAAAGAGAAACGGCCTATCTATCTTCTTTTAGCGATATTGACCCACTTCTTGTTGGATACAGGAGTCGTCTTAACGCAGCTTGTTGGAATTGATATTGTGATCATTGAGCTTGGTTTATTGTTGTTTGCGGTAATGGCGTTTATTTATATAAATAGATTCAAAGGGAAATGGAGGAATAATTATGAAGAAATATCTTAGAGTACTAATCGTTATTTTAGTGATGAGTCTTTTGTTTGGTTGTTCCGGTAATAAACTATCTGATAAGTTTGATGAACAGGAGGTACTTGATAAAGGCAAAGAAGTAGTTGAAGTGATCAATACTCGTCAATATGAAGATGTCATTGCTTTATTAAGAGAAGACCTACAATCACAGATCACAGCTGATCAACTTGTGACAGCTTGGGATGATCAAATAGTGGCGGCTGGTGAATTTGAAAAGATCAAAAATACTGCGATTGAAAGCCAAGAAGATTCCGTTACTAAAGAAGAGTATGTGCCAGTCGTCTTAGAAGCGGTCTACGCTGAAGACACGTTGATCTATACTCTATCATTTGATGAAGATTTGATGATGATTGGTTTATACATGAAGTAAGATAAAAGGAAGTCATCAACCGATGACTTCCTTTTGTTTAACCCTTTAAGCCTTGTGCTTGTCGTTGCATGTCTTCAATGACGATATCAAAGATTGAGCCTAAGGTCGAGCAGTACTCTAAGACAGTCCATGGTTCATTGGTATGATAGTGAACTTTGATCATTGTTTCATCACCGACGGCTAATAAACAATCACCTTTGAAGTTATCTTCAAAGTACTTGATGATGTCATCTTCATTAAGGTCAGTTCCTTCAATTAATAATTGTGAGTCATAGCGATATTGTAGCTCTTCCATTTAGTTCTCCTTTATATATGTATATTATTACTTAAGTTGATAAGTGATACTACCTTTTTGACCATGAGTACTGATCGTTGCCAAACTTCCGTTAATGATCGTAAAACAAGGAGGTAGATGACCAAAATCCATATCAGTGATAATAGGAATATTAAGATCAACTAAAGTGTCTTTGACTGCATCAATAAAACTAATATCGAAGACGACCTCTTTATCATGATAGGGACGACCAAATACAATACCATTACAATTATCAAACCAACCAATGGTCTTTAATTGTAGTAGCGCTCTAGTTAAGGTAATGGGATTTAGATCACAGGCTTCTAAGTACCAAATGATACCATCTTGTTGGTATCTTTTTTTAAACTGGGTAACTTTATCATAGTGGGTGCCACAGAAAAACATTAAGACATCTAGACACCCGCCAAGCAAGCGCCCTGTGATCGTCACATCTTGATCGTTAAGTGTTTGATAAACGACTGGCTCAGTTTTATTAAATGAGCCAAGATAATTACCTTCATCAACGGTCTTATCATCAACTTGGTAAAAGTCATAACTGTTTTGAGTTAAACGTTGACCTGTAATTACTTGATAGCTTTCAACTAATGATTGATCCCACTCTTGCATGCCAAACTCGGTTAAATGAGGACCGTAGATCGTTGCGACATCACATAGTAATGTTAATAGGAAAGTAAGATTAGTATTGTCTGAGTAGCCAACAAAGAATTTGGGTTTAGCTTTGGCCAAAACATCAAAATCAAGATAAGGTAAGATCTCACACATTAGTTCGCCACCAGCCACACTAAAGACAATATCAACTTCATCATCAAGATAAGTTCTCATAAAGGCTTGAGCTCTTTTGGGGGCGCTGTCACTACGAGCTTTAACTAATGTATATAGATTATCCGTTTCTTTAAAGCGGTAACCTAACTCCTCGAATTTTTTCTTACCATTTAAAAACTTCGTAGTATATGGTTCGCCACTAATGCCAAATGAAGGTGCTACAAGACCAATCGTTGCCTTAGGTTTAAGAAATAAAGGGTAGCGCATTACACACTACCTTTAAGATATCCAAGGGCTTGATCTAAACGACTTATTACTTTTTGATAACCCATGATCTGCATGATAGACCATAGATCAGGGGTGTTTTTGTGTCCAGTGGTCGCTACTCTTAATACTTCCGCAAGATCACTGATATTACCAATATAACGATCTGGTTCCGCTTTATAATCACTCATCTCCGCCGCTATACCAAGTTCACCAGCAAAGTCTTTAAGCTTATTGAACCATTGATTATTATCATCATTAACATCATAGGTGGCTTTAAAAGCGGTAATGATCTTAGTGCTTAATTCATTGTCAAAACAGAATTCATATTCTGGTTGATATAATTCATCATAATAGTAAGTAATACTATCAATGATCTGTGAAGCGTTGATATAGTCTTTACGACGTTTCTTTAAACCTGTGCCCATACCTAGATTTAAGATTTTTAATAAGTATGATTCATCATGGAAATAGATGGTAGAAAGATCGGGCTTATTTTCAGCGATATAGGCTTTTAAGAAGGCTAAGATCTCCTCAGGGGATTTCTTTGATAGATATGTTTTACTAATGTTATTGAGTTTATCAAGATCAAATAGGGCTCCTGATTGTCCCATTTTATTTACTGAGAATTTAAATTCAGTGATATCAGCGTCCGGATTTTTGATAAACCATTCTTCAAAATTCCAGTTTAATAGCGTCATTAGATAGAGCTTGACCGCATAGGGGTGATAACCTAACTGACGATAATAGTCTAATGATAGTTCAGGATCTTTACGTTTAGATAGTTTCCGTTTAATTCCGTTATCCATTTTCATTAACTGGGATGTATGGGCGTATCGCGGAAGTGGTAGCTCGAGAGCTTTAAATAACTCTAAATGAATTGGTAAAGTCCCTAACCATTCTTCACCACGTAATACGATAGTTGTATGCATTAAGTGATCATCAACAGCGTGGGCAAAATGGTATGTCGGTATACCATCGGCTTTAAGTAAGATCACATCAAGATCATTCTCACTAACGGTGATATCACCTTTGATCTCATCATGAAAGCTATGCTTGATCAGCGGATCACCATGTGATCTTAATCTGATCACAAAGGGTTTATGTGCTTCTAGGTTAGCTTTGATATCATCAAAACTTAGGTTACGACAAACAGCCCATTGGCCATAATAACCAGTGGTAAGCTTAGCTGCCAGTTGGGTTTCTCGTTGTTGTTTTAGTTGGGCTTCATCACAGAAACAAGGATAAGCTAAACCTTTTTTAACTAAGTCTTTAGCGTATGCTTGATATATTTCCGTTCTTTGGCGTTGGTAGTATGGACCATAATGATTACCATTATGTTTTATTACTTCCGCGCCTTCATCAAAATCAATCTGAAAATAATCAAAGGTAGAGATGATCGTCTCCACGGCCCCTTTAACTAAACGTTTATTATCGGTATCTTCGATTCTTAAGAAAAAGACACCGTTACTTTGATGGGCTATCCTTTCATCGGCTAAGGCACCATAAAGATTACCTAAGTGAATAAAACCGGTAGGACTGGGAGCGATACGTAAAACTTCCGCCTTTGGTCCAAGTCCTCTATCAGGATAGATCTGATCATAATCAGCTGGTGTTTTAGTAATATTGGGATATAGCAATTCGGCTAATGTTTGATAGTTCATGTGATACCTTCCTTTATAAGAATTGACTTGGATGTTTCTCAAAGAAGTCGATCTTTGGTTCTAAGAATTTAAGCTTGTGAGCTTGAGGGTTATCACTAAATTGATAGATATCCGCAAAGACACTATCCCAACTCCAAAACGTTGGAGCTAGGTTAAGATAATCTAAGACCATTTCTGTACCAACTGGAGCGATTGGATGTGATAGTAAACAAGCAACTCTTACCATGTGAAAGGCATTGATCAATACTTGTTTACGTAAAACATCATTATCGTCTTTATCAGCTTGGCTGATGTTTTTAACCCAATATTTATTGGCTTGACGAATATAGGTATCTAAGATGTTAGAGATATTATGAAGATCTGTTTTATACATCGCTAACTCATAAGCTAAGATCGTCTCTTTGGCTTCTTTAAGGATGTCATCTTCTACGACTCCATAAGGTAATAAACCATCATAGTACTTTTGTGAGGTATAGAAACAAGACCTAACTAAACGATTTAAGACATTGGTAAACAAATTACCTTCTTTTAAGACTGGATCTTGTTCGTTTTGATTAGCGTTGGGATTCAATGGTTTTGGTTGGAAACTAACGCTTTTTTGATCAAGGGCCAAGCCTAAGAAATGAGCCCGTAACTGTTCAGCTGTATAATAGTCTAATAGATCTTTAGCCATTGGGGGTTTGATTGAGCCACTACTACTAGCTTTTTTATCTAAGAATAAGATGTGATGATTAGCTACTAATGTAGTTAGGGTTAATTGACCATTAGTTGGAATGATCGATAGTTCAGCTTTACCCTGTGTTGCCATAAACATGGCCATTTGGGCTACCCCATAAAAGTAAATATTATCTTGACCAATAAACTGGAAGACTTCACTATCTTGACTACACCACCAATCACGCCATAATTCAGGATCAAGACCCTGTTGTTTTAAATAAGCGATCGTAAAGGAAATCGGTGCCCATAAAGATTCAGGCCATACCCAAACGGTTAGATCTTTGACATCTTCTAGTTCTGGCGCTTTTACACCCCAGTCGATATTACCAGTTAATCTAAGCGGCACAAGTGTCTTACCAGTACGATAACGGATTTGATTAGCGGTTAAGATCTCACAAGCTACTTCCCGATCTGGTAAGTTATCAAAGGTAACGGTAAAGGAATTCTTAACGTTATCTGTATCAGCAGTATGAGTTGGTAGTTGATCTTTGATCGTGAAGTAGGTTTCTAAGCCTTCTTTACGCACATAGATGATCGGCTTTGATAAAGACTCTCTCATTGTAATGGGGATCAAAGGACGTACATTAGCTTTATCACTAATATGATCAACATATTCATTAAGTAATTCATTAAAGCTTGTTAAACGGAAATACCAGTTATCAACTCTTTGCATGATTGGGGTTTCGCCACTTAGGGTGCTCTTAGGATTGATAAGATCTTCGGGCATATATTGATGACCAAGTTCACACTCATCAGCGTAAGCTTTTTCAGATGAACAACCCTCGATCGGACATTTACCAACAACTTGACGACCATTTAAGAAACAACTTGCTTGTTCATCATAAAACTGTGAAGTCGTTAGTTTATCTAACCAACCGTTTTCATAGAGCTTGGTAATGAATTTATTAGTGACTTCTTGATGGATCTCTTTACTTGGAGTAAGTCCTGAAGCCCCAAAAAGATCAATAGCGATCTCATATTTATCCAGCATTTCTTTTTGTAAGAGATGATTTGTTTTTACATATTCTTCAATCGTACCTTTAAAATCACCACTGTCACATAGGATACGATATCCCTCAGCGATAGGTGATCCATAACAATCGGTACCAGAGACAAAGATCACATTATCTTTACCAATACGATCACGTAAAAAACGAGCGTAGATGTCCGCATGGACAAAAACACCACCTATATGACCAAAGTGTAAGGCTTTATTTCCATAAGGCATTCCGGCGGTTATTACCGCTTTTTTGGGGAAGTTTGGCCTGTTATGCTCATTAATTTTATTACTCATGTAAATACCCTCCACAACCGTCAAAATTATACCAAAATTTATAGCCTTTAACAATGAGACACATGTCGCTATCACTAATTTCTTTAACAACTTTAACCCTTTTACAGTTATAATAGAAAAGGAAACGGAGTGATATCTTGAAAGAATTATGGGATCTTGTGGATGAAAATCGTCATCCGTTATTAGTGAAACACGTACGGGGCCAACAAATGCCCTATGATACATATCACTTAGTGGTCTTTATTTGGACAGTCAGTAAAGATGGCCTTTTTTTAATCACTAAAAGAAGTCCGGAAAAACCTTGGGGTCAATTCTGGGAAAATACTGGTGGATCGGTCTTAAGTGGCGAAACCCGCGAAGAGGGTGCAGTTCGGGAATTACTTGAGGAAACTGGGGTTAAGATCAATACATGTGATCTTATTTTGATCAATGAAGAAAAAGGTCGAGCAACCTTTGAAGATACATTCTTAACGATCGTTGATCAAGATCAACAAACGATCAAACTGCAACCAGGGGAAACGATTGATTATAAGTGGGTTGATTATCACTACTTAAAGAAGATGATCTTAGGTGGGCATTTTGCATTACCGGTTGTCAATCGTTTTAAAAGATGTGAAGAAAAGATTCTGTGGGAACTAAGAAACAGAGGAATAATCAATGAGTAATAAAGAATTAAAAGAGATGAGTAATGAAGAGTTGTGACAGTTATTTCCGATCATCCTTCAGGAATATGATCCAAAATGGCCAATAATGTATGAGAAACAGAAACAACTGATCCTAGCTAATTTGGATAAAAAGCGGGTTATCCGCATCGATCACATTGGTAGTACTTCAGTAAAAGGGTTATTAGCTAAGCCAACAGTGGATATCTTACTGCAGATCACGGAATTAGATCAGCAAGAAGAAACTGCTTTTATCAAACAGATTGAAGGATTAGGTTATGTCTTTAATTACCAACCGACCAATCCTAAACCCCACATGATGTTTATGAAGGGTTACACATTAAAGGGTTTTGCGGATGAAGTATTTCACTTACATGTTCGTTATCTTGGTGATTATGATGAACTTTACTTTTGTCGATATTTAAGAGAAAACAATGATGTGGCTGAGCAATACGGTTTACTTAAAAAAGATCTTGAGTCACGCTTTAAACATGATCGTGATGGTTATACTAATGCGAAAACAGACTTTATCAAGAAGTGGACAGCAATAGCGAAAGAAGTCTATTTGAATTCACAAGTCTAGTGTCTTAATCATTTACAATAGTGATAAATTTAGTTATAATGTATGTCACGAGTAGATATAAAGTTTAATATTTACTCCTTGCCTGAAAAGGCCAATAGTCCATAAGGAGGTGCTAGTATGAGAAAGTACGAAGTTATGTACATCATCAAAGCCGATCTTCAAGACGAAACACGTCAAGAATTGATCAACAGTATGCACGCGATTATCACAAATAATGGCGGCACTATTGATAATGTCGATGAGTGGGGCGTTAAAGAGTTGGCTTATGAAATTGATGACATGAAAAAAGGTTACTATGTAGTAACTAAGTTTACTGCAGCCAATGAAGCTTTAAATGAATTTGATCGTTTAATGCATATCAACAGTAACATCGTTCGTTTCATGATCGTTAATATCGAAGAGTAATGAGGAGGACATAAATGATCAATCGTGTTGTTTTAGTCGGAAGACTGACCAAAGATCCAGTATTAAGAAAAACGCAGTCACAAGCTTCAGTTGTTTCTTTTACTTTGGCTGTGAACAGAAGATTTCAAACACAAGATCAAACGACCGATTTTATCAATTGTGTTGCTTGGAACAAGACAGCGGACTTTATGAATCAATATGCCCGTAAAGGAGCTTTAGTTGGTACTGAAGGACGAATTCAAACAAGAAACTATGATGATGCTAACGGCAAAAAGGTTTATGTAACAGAAGTGGTTTGTGACAATGTCCAATTGTTAGAAAGCAAAGCTGTAGCCCAAAGTCGTGAAGCAACAGGTGGTTTTACAGAAAGTGGTTATAGGCAAGATAACAACAATAGTGGTTATTTTCCTGATGATAATGGGGATGTAGAGGATTATTCATCTGGTCCTGTCCTTGATATATCAAGTGACGATCTACCATTCTAAACAAGAAAGGAGAATATTATGGCATTTAGAAAACAACGTGTTGGACGTAAGAAAGTATGTTACTTCACTAAAAATAATATCAAAACTATCGATTACAAGGATGTTGAACTATTAAAAAGATTCATCTCAAGTAATGGTAAGATAATTCCCAGAAGAGTTACTGGTACGGCAGCCAAATATCAAAGAATGTTGGCAACAGCTATCAAACGTGCTCGTCAAATGGCTTTATTACCCTACGTAGCTGATTAATTAACCTCTCACGAGGTTTTTTTATACTAAAGGAATAGTATTTAAATGTATAACGGATTTAAGAATTGTGCTAGAGTAAAGTCATAGATCAAAGGTGGTTTTTAATTGAATAAACGAATCAGAAAGCTCACAGAAGGAGCTATCATTACGGCTATTGTTGGTATGATCATGATCATCAATCGTATGGGTCTTGGTTTTTTTGAGCAATATTTATCATGGTTAATGCCTCTACCACTATTAGTATATAGTAGTAAGTATGGTCTTAAAGCTTCTTTATTACCTTATGTTGCGATCATCTTTGTGTCGATCATGTTTGCTTTACCAAGTTCTAGTATCTTTGTGGCGATGACCGGTATTACGGGTATGGTTTATGGAAGTGGCGTCTATCGAAATAAGAATAATTTTTGGTTACTAAGAAACACGATCATCTTAACAACGATCACCTATGTATTGACCATGGTCGTCTTTGCTCAGTTTTTTGGTTACGATGTATTAACGGAAGTTAATGCAATCATCACCTTCATCGAAGGGTTTAAAGGTCCAGTTTGGCTAAGTGCGGATGTGATCCGTATTGCCATCGCTGTTATGATCTTGATGACAGCCGTTATGGAATCACTTATTGTGCATATCTTGGCGCATTTCTTGTTGCCACGTATTAATATAAAGGTAGATCAGTTAAAAAATCTAACAGATGCAAGGTTATCGAAAACATATGGGTATGTCTTTATTGGACTGATCATCGCCCAAATAACAGCTTATCAATTAGACTTTCCTCTTATTATTAAAGAAACACTTATTACATTAGGGTATATCGCAGAACTAGTCTTTTGTATTTTCGGATTAATTGTTATAATAATCTACAGTAGAGTAAGTCATAAAATATATATTTTATTGATCGTCGTTGCTTTATTGCTTGTTATACCACAAGTGGTCTTCATCGTCTTAATGATAATAGGCATTATAGACATCTTTACGGATTATCGTAAACTCATGATCGGATGGTTAAAAAATGGCACTAAATAAATTTGATAAATTCAAACTGTATGTAGTTTTGACATCAATCTTAGAATTGGTCGGTCTTATTATTGGAGCGATCACTTTTGGTTTGAATGTTGTCTTTATCGCTATCTTGATCTTTGTGATCGATATTGTCTTTTTAGGCTTATTGATCTATATGCATCAAAAAGAACGACAAGAACGCTTAGTTGATATCGCTAAGATCTTAGGTAGTGATGCTAAAGAAGCCCTGGCATATGGTGAAATTGGGATGTTGGTCTATGATGATGATTTCCGTATTACCTGGATGAGTGATTTCTTTATGGAACGTAATATCAATTATATTGGTGAGAAGATCACTAAATGGATTCCTGAGATCAATATGATCTTTCAAGGTGATGAAGAATTGATCATTAAAGAATATGAAGACACCTTTTATGAGATTGAAAGAAAGACTAATTCACAACTGTTATTCTTTAAAGATATCACTGAACAGTTTAAATTAAAGACAAGTTATGAAAATGAAAAGATCGTTGTTGGTCTGATCCATTTAGATAATTATGATGAAGCTACACAGTATCAAGAAGAAATGAATATTTCCATCATAGATAGTGAGATCAAACAACCGATCATTGACTGGTCAAAAGCTAATGGCATGCTGATCAAGCGAATCAAGAATGATCGTTATATGGTTATCTTAAACGAAGGTATATTTGAAAGATTAGTGGATGATCGTTTTTCGATCATGCGTGAGATTCAAAAAACATCGGACAACTATGCGATCTCAATCACTTTATCAATGGCTTTTGCTAGAGGAACAACTGATTTCCAACAGTTAGATGAAATGTTAAATAGTTTATTGGAACTGGCGCAAAGTCGTGGTGGTGATCAAGTGGCGATCAAGAAGTTTGGTGAAGATGTAAAATATATTGGTGGTAACCATGAAGCTCAAGAAAAACGGAGTCGTGTACGAGTCAGAGTTATCGCTCAAACATTAAAGGAATTGATCGAACAATCACACAATGTCATCATTGTTGGTCATAAGGAAATGGATTTTGATTGTATGGGTGCAGCGATTGGGATGAGTAGGATCGTAAGTTCCTATAATAAAGTGGTCTCTATTGTCTTTCAAGATGGTGATATTGAAGCCAAATTGGCTGGTGCTTTGAATAAATACAGTGAAGCTTTAAATGAAAGATTAAATCTGATAAATGATATTGAAGCTTTAAGTATCTTAGAAGAAGATACGTTGGTGATCATGGTGGATCATCATGATATTCAACAGACAAATGCCCCTGAGGTAATCCATCGGGCGAAGAAGATTGTTGTCATTGATCACCATCGTCGAAAAAGTGATTTCTCATTTATGCCTATCTTAGTCTATATTGAATCGGGGGCTTCAAGTGTTAGTGAACTAGTGACGGAGCTATTCCCTTATCAATTGTCTAGAGTAAATGTTTCTGAAGAAGAAGCGACGATCATGTTTACTGGTATTTTGATCGATACTAATCGTTTCAAAGTAAGAACAGGTAGTCGTACATTTGAAGCAGCTGCTCAATTAAAGGCATTGGGAGCTGATCCTGGTGAAGCTGATGAATTACTAAAAGACACATATGAGGATTTCTCATTAAAAACAGGTGTTTTAAAATATTGTGAAAAGGTAGATAATGGTGTTATCATCGCTCCTTATAAAGGTGATCAAGTATTATCAAGATCTTTGATGTCACAGGCAGCGAATGATATAATGTCTCTTCAAGGAGTCGAAGCAGCTTTTGTTATCGCCATGATCGATGATGATGTTGTGGCCGCATCGGCTCGTAGTGCTGGTAATGTCAATGTCCAAGTTATCATTGAACAAATGCATGGTGGTGGACACTTTACCGCAGCGGCTTTACAAAGAGTCGGTGGCACTGTTGATGAAATTGATGGTGAATTAAGAACGGTCTTAAAGGAATATTTTAAACAAAGGGAGATAAATGATGAAACTGATATTACTAACTGACGTTAAAAATGTCGGGAAAAAAGGAGAGATCGTTACTGTATCAGATGGTTATGGACGTAATTTCTTGATCCGTAATAAACTGGCAGTAATGGCTTCTGATAAAGGTCTTGAAGTTCTTCAAGAACAAAAAGATCAAAACATAGCTCAACTTAAGGAAAAAGAAGCTCAAGCTAAGTTACTAGCAGAAAAGCTTAAAACGATTACCTTACAGTTTACCTTAGCTGGTGGAACTGATGGTAAGCTATTTGGTTCTATTTCTGGAAAACAGATCGTAACTGAATTAAAAAAACAATATGATATCGTCATTGAAAAGAAGAAGTTTATTGATAATGGGCCTTTTAGTGAAATGGGAACCCATATTATCAAGATTGATCTATTTAAGAATGTAATCGGTGAATTGAAGATCAATATTAGCGCAAAATAAGGAGTAGGAATATGACCCGTCGACTACCTAGTAGTATAGAAACAGAAATGGCTTTGTTAGGCACGATGATGATCTATCCCTCTGCGATCAAGACTGCATTTGAAGAAGGAATGGTCAAAGAGGACTTTTTCACTGAGGCCAATCAACGCATATATGGAGTGATCATGAGCCTTTATGATGAAGGTAAGCCTGTTGATCTAACAGCGCTTTCTACTCGGCTTAATGATCTACAAGAATTAAATAGAGTTGGTGGTATGGACTATATGATGCAGCTAGCGGATGCGGCTGTTTCAAGTGCTAATACTAAATACTATATCCAACTTATCCAAGATAAAGCTTATTTACGTAATTTGATCATCACAGCTGAACAGATAGCTGATGAAGGTTTTCAATCACAACATAATCTAGATGAAGTTATGGATAATGCTGAGCGTAGTATCTTAACGATCACCAGAAATAGAAGAGCGACAGAATTTAAGAGCTCACGTGATGTGGTCAATAGTGTTATCGCCCATGTCCAAGAAATGCGTAGTAATCATAGTTTAGTCGTTGGTATGAAAACCAACTTCAGTGATCTTGATTATTTAACGAATGGTTTTCAAAATAGTGATCTGATCATTTTAGCAGCACGTCCATCTGTGGGTAAAACCGCTTTCGCGCTTAATTTGGCGATGAACATGGCTGAAGCTAATCAATTACCAATAGCCCTATTTTCATTAGAAATGGGTGCTGAGCAATTAGTAAGTAGAATGTTGTCAGCGAGAAGCGAGATCAAAGGTCAACTTATCCGCACTGGTTATATGAATAATAAAGAAATGAATCAAGTGATCGAAGCGGCTTCTGTATTAAAAGAAATGCCCATCTATATCGATGATAGTGCGATGATCCGGGTATCTGATATCTTTTCGAAGTGTCGTAAACTTAAGGTCGAAAAAGGTCTGGGAGCGATCATCATTGACTATATTCAATTGATCACCGGTGGTAATCGTCGATTTGAAAATCGCCAACAAGAAGTATCAGAGATCTCTCGTGGTCTTAAGGCTTTAGCTCGTGAACTGCAAGTTCCAGTTATTGCTTTATCACAACTTTCTCGTTCAGTAGAGCAAAGAGGAACTGATAAAAGACCAAAACTATCAGATCTACGTGAATCAGGAGCCTTGGAACAAGATGCTGATATCGTTATCTTCTTATATCGAGAAGATTATCATGATCGTAATAAGAATGAAGATGATCAAAAATATGAAGTATCAAATGAAAGTGCCAATCCCAATAAAGAAACCGAGATCATTATCTCTAAACATCGTAATGGTCCAACAGGAACGGTAAAGCTTATGTTTAATCTCGACTATAATGCTTTCTACGATATTGCCAATGAACGTCGGGTGGATAGTAATGTCTAATAGATTTAAGTGGTTGGCGATTGTCGTTAGTCTTGCGGTGGCATTAGTAGTGGCTTACTTTATCCCTTCGATCGGATTTGCGAATAAAGGTGTAAATGTTCAAGCGCAGATCAATAGTGAAAAGATGGCTCTAAAACAAGATATCATTGATGTATCACCTCTAGCTCATCGCATAACAAAGATTTATAACGGTAATGAATTGATTGGGGTCATATCTGATCAAGAGAAGATAAATAGTTTGCTGGAAAAGACTTATAGTGAACGTTATCAAACAGTTTTTCCTAATACAGCCATGAATCTAGGAACTGATGTTTATATAACAGAAGAAGCCAGTTATTTTGTTTATGAAAATATTGATGATAAGATCATGGAATATATTGACAGTCAAGAATTGTATTCCTTAAAAGTCTCAAGGATTGAATTTTCTAATGGGGCGATCATTTATGTAAAAGATATAGCTGATTTTGAAGAAGCGAAAAGACTTTATCTATTGAATTTCATTGATGAAAAGGCATTAGATTTAATATCGGTAAATCAATTACCGCCAGCACTTACAACTTATGGTGAACGTGATATTGCGATCCAAGTTGTTGAAACAGTCACGATCTCTAAAGGTTATGCATCACTAGATGATATCTTAACGTCGGTAAAGGATATCATCTATTTCTTAAGTTATGGTTATGGAACTGAACTTCAAAGTTATGAAACAGATGAATACGATACGGTTGAGGGTGTAGCTTCTAAAGTTGGACTTACAACTCAACAATTGATGACTTTAAACTCAGATATCTTAAAGACTAATACTCAATTATTAAAGGTTGGAACAAAGCTAAACGTTACTTTCTTTAATTCACCGATCAATGTTATCGTTACTAAAGAAAGAGTAGCAAAAGAAATAGTTTATCCACCATCTACGCGTTATGTGGCTAATCCTAATATTCGTGAAGGCATGAGCAATATTCTTACTAGGGAAGAAAATGGTTCTAAAAATGTCTTTTATAAAGAAGTATATGTTAATGGTGTGATGTCCAATTATGAAATATTATCAGAAGAGATTACCTTAGAACCAATACAAGAAGTAGTAGAATATGGAACAAAGATCATTCCAGGTATTGGATCTGGTAAATTCCGTTACCCAATAGATAATGTCACAATTACTTGTCGTTGGTATTGTTATGCGGGACATACCGCAATTGATGTACAAAACAAGTATGATCGTTATGGACCTGTTAGAGCAGCTGATAGAGGAACGGTCAGTCAGACTGGCTACAATAGTATCAATGGATACTATATGTGGATTGATCATAATAACGGATATCGCACATACTATGGGCACTTCAATCGTCCAGCTTATTTCTCAGTTGGCGTCAATGTTGAAAAAGGGGAGATCATTGGACAGATTGGTCGTACTGGTAGAACAACCGGACCACATGTACATTTTGTAATCGAATATCAAGGGACACGATATAATCCATGTCGTTGGTTAGGATGTTAAGATGCGCTATTATCTTTTAGCCAGTGGATCAAAAGGCAATTGTTTTGTTCTTCAAGGTAAAGACACGCAAATCGTTATTGACTGTGGTTCAACCAAAAGGCATTTGACAGCCAGTTTTGAAAAGATCAATGTAGACTATCGACAAATCGATGGTCTACTATTAACCCATACTCATAGTGATCACACAAGCCAGTTAAAGATGTTTAATGGTGTCTTGGTATATTCACCTTTTCCACTTGATACAAGTAGATGGCAAGAAGTTGTTCCTTTTACCCCTTTTAAGGTCAAAGAGTTTATGATCACGCCAATTCCTTTATCACATGATAGTGGACTTACATTAGGTTATATCATTGAAAGCGCGGAAGGAAAGATTGTCTATATTACTGATACGGGTTATCTAAAACAAGATTATTATCCAATGATCGAAAACGCTGATTATTATGTTATGGAGAGTAATCATGATATTAAGATGTTAATGGCATCAAGACGACCTTACCCTTTAAAACAAAGAATAATCTCTGATAATGGTCACTTAGATAATGAAACATGTTCAGATATATTGATGAATGTGATTGGGCAGAGAACCAAAGAGATTGTACTTGCTCATATCTCTGAAGAAGCTAACACACCTGGATTGGCTTATGATGCGATCAAGGGTAAGATGAGTGATGAGCGGGTAAAGATTAAAGTAGCCGGTCAATATACGATCGTTACAGGAGGACAATGATGAAAAAGCTAATAGCGTTTGTGATAGCAGCTTTATTGATCTGGAATATCGTTTTAACATATCAGATCAATCGTCTTCAAAATGTCGCATTGAATGATAATCCTCAAACATTGATCAGACAATCTACGACTGAACTTGAAAGCGCAGTAACGGATGTAGTAGAAAAAACAAGTACAAAAGTAGTGGGGGTTACATCTAGATCGGGTTACTCTATTTTAAGTGGTAGTGGTATTATTTATGGAGCAAACGATGAAGAAGTGATCGTTGTTACTAATAATCACTTGTTGATCAACAGTGGAACAATATATGTAAATTTTGCTAATGATATAGAAATAGAAGCGGAACTTGTTGGAAAAGACTTGGTAAGTGATCTTGCTGTATTAAGAGTTAGACCACAGTTTAGTGTCGAACCTTTTGTGCTAGGTGATTCTTCTTTGACTAATAGTGGTGAGTGGGTCTTATTGATCAGTAATATGGCTGGTGAGCAAAATAGTGGTAATAATCTATTAACGATCATTTCCAATAATGACAAACTAATAGACAAGGATCTCAATGGAGATAGTTTTATTGATTGGCAATTACCACTTTTACAGGTGGCTACGCCCATTTACTCATCAAGTACGGGTGGTGCAGTTGTTAATATGGCTGGAGAATTGATCGGTATTGTCAATAATCGCTTATCATCATCAACTTTAGATGGTTTAGGATATGCGGTAACTATCAATGAAATTAAGATGATCGCTGACAGTATATTAGAAACCGGCAAGGTCAGTCGTACCACTTTAGGAGCTAGTCTGACAAGTCTTCAGGATCTTCCTGTATATCTAAAAAGTCATTACCAGATCAAGTTAAACCTTGAAGGAATGTTTATCAAAGAAGTCTTTGAAAATGGTCCATTCTTTCAAGCAGAGCTAAAAGCTGGTGATATCATTACCTTGATCGATGATGAAAAGATGGAAAATGATCAGGATGTAAGATCATTTCTAAGTGAAAAGAAATCAGAAGATATAGTTGAGGTTACTTATATTAGAGATGATGAAACATTGAAAGTTAATGTAGTATTACAATGATCAAGATCGTTGCTGTGGGGAAGATAAAGGAAACATCATTAAAGAAGTTGATCGCTGAGTATGAAAAACGGTTAAGTGGTTATACTAATGTTAAGATCATTGAAGTAAATGATGAAGCGATAACTGACAAAGGACTAGATCAAAAAGTTCTCATAATAGAAGGAGAGCGTCTTCTAAAACAGATCAAAGATAAAGAATATGTGATCTTAGTAGACTTACATGGTGAAATGATCGATTCGCTCAAACTCGCTGATAAGTTGAGTAGTCTAAATACTTATTCGCATAGTGATATCACCTTTGTGATCGGTGGATCGCTTGGATTTAGTCACGATGTTATCAAAAGAGCTGATTGGCGATGGCAATTATCACAGTTGACCTTTACACATCAACACACACGGTTATTAGTTTTAGAACAGATCTATCGTAGTTATAAGATCAACAATAATGAAACATATCATAAATAAATTGAAATGTTCATTATTGATTGTGATATAATATTAAAGATACTATTTTAGAGGTATAAGATGAAAAAATACGAACTGAATCCAAAAGAAGAAGTTAAAGTTGAATTGGTCCCAAATGTTTTTGATCAAGAACGAAGTAAAAACCGGGTATTACTATTAGGAGTTATAGCTGGAGCGATCATTACTTGGTTTTTTTACTATGTAATGACATCAATCTCTAGTTTCTATCCCTTATTTTTAATGATGTTGCTATTGACGGGTATTGGAGCGGCCATCTATCTTTATGGCTTTATCAAAGGCCTTCAAGGTAAGTACAATGAAAAGTATATTGTAACAAATGTTCGCTTAGTGGTAGTCAACAAGGATAATGATATCTTAAAAGAAATATATTTAAGTAAGATTTATTATACACTGACCGAAAAAGTGGCTGGTAGTTCATATGATGTGATCATTAATCCTAAAGAAGAGACAGATCCAAAGCGCTTACGTAGACATCGCTCTACTAAACCACTTTATACAAATGACACGTTAATCTTGAAAGCGATCAATATTGATAAGATAAAAACATTAGTTTTAAGATAAAGTGTTATCCTGCTTTATATGTGGTAAACTATACTTGTCATAAAATGACAAATGATATAAAATAAAGAAAGAACGAACGGGAGGTATATAGATGAAAGAAGTATCCGTTTTTGTGATTGATCCTGTTGGATTACATGCACGTCCTGCGACTGTTGCGGTTAACGCAGCCAGCAAATTTAAATGCGAAGTATCAGTATCATTTAAAGGACGTTCTGTAAATATGAAATCGATTATGGGAGTTATGTCATTAGGAATCCCTACACAATCTGAAGTAACGATCAAATGTGAAGGTGAAGATGAAGATGTAGCTATCGCTTCAATTGAAGAAGTATTAAGAACACAGAAAGTAATTGCTTAAATAATTAATCAGTTTGATTTGAAATGAAGATGCATACATCTTCTTTTTAATACTTGAGGTACATAATGGAAAAATACAAACAATGGTTAAACTATCCTTTTCTTGATGAGAGATTGAAAGTAGAATTAAAGACCATGAGTGAGGAAGAGATTCATGATGCCTTTTATACCAATCTTGAATTTGGGACAGCGGGTATGCGTGGTCTTTTAGGTGTGGGATGCAATCGCTTAAATATCTATACGATAAGAAAAGCCAATGTTGGTTTAGCCCAATTTATCACCAAACGAGGAAAACAAGCTTGTGACAGAGGTGTTGTCATTGCGTATGATAATCGCTATATGTCTTATGAATTCGCTTTTGAATCAGCACGTGTTTTGGCAAGTCACAATATTAAAAGCTATGTTTTTGAAAGCTTAAGACCAACACCAGAATTATCATTTGCTGTACGCTATCTAAACTGTTTTGCCGGTATCGTTATTACCGCTTCTCATAATCCTAAAGAATATAATGGTTATAAATTGTATGATGAAAATGGATGTCAAATGACTCCAATATATATTGAAGAGATCATTCCTTATATTGAAGAGATCAATGATGAACTAGCTATCAGTACTGATTTAACAGAATCACAGGAAAAATTGATCACAACTATCGGTAGTGCTGTTGATATAGCTTACATCACTGAAGTAATGAAGATTCAACTTAATCCCTTAATTGATAAAAGCGATCTGAAGATAATCTTTACACCACAACACGGAACAGCTTTACAAGCCGTAGAGGCTGTCTTAAATGAAGCTGGTTATCAATATATTACTGTTAATGAACAAAGTATGCCTGATGAAGCTTTTAGTAATACCAAGACTCCTAATCCTGAACAAGCAGAAGCTTATGAATTAGCCTTAAAATACGCTAAAGATCATGATGCCGATTTGGTATTATCAACTGATCCTGATGCCGATCGTATTGGTGTAGCGGTTAAACATGACAATGAGTATATCTTAATGAGTGGCAACCAAACAGGGGCCGTCTTGTTAGAATATGTATTATCACAGAATCTCAAGAATAGGACAATGCCAAGAAATCCAATCATGTTTAATACGATCGTAACTGGTGATCTTGGTGAGAAGGTAGCGAATAAATACCATGTTACTACTGAAAAGACGCTAACAGGGTTTAAGTACATTGGTGAACGTATTGATTTTCATGAAAAAGCGCTTGATCATGAGTTTGTTTTTGGTTATGAAGAAAGCTATGGCTATTTGATAAAACCGTTTGTTAGAGACAAAGATGCTATCCAAGCTAGTCTATTGATTGCTGAAGCGGCGGCTTATTATAAGTACTTTAATAAAACCTTATGGGATGTATTATTGGATTTATACGCTGAACTAGGTTGGTATAAAGAAAGCCAAGTTTCAATCGTAGCCCAAGGCGCTAAAGGTGCTGATCTGATCAAGAGTATCATGCAGAAACTACGTAATGAACCAATGCGTCAGATAGGAGAAGTTGGTGTCATTCGCTATGAAGATTATCAAATCCAAAAAGCTTATGAACTTGGTAAAGTATATGATCTAATACTACCGCAAGCAGATGTCATAAAGTATTTCTTAGCAGATGGTAGTTGGATCGCTATCCGTCCTTCTGGTACTGAACCTAAGTGTAAGATCTATTATTGTATCGCTGGTAGTAATGAAGAACAATTACTAGCCAAAGAAAAATACTATCATCAGTTAATGGCTGAAATAGTAAATATTTAAGACTAGAAAGCTCGTGATCACTCACGAGCTTTTGTTTACTTTATTATCCTTGTATTTTAATCAGTCTTTGATAGGCTTCATGTAAGTACTCTTGGGCACTTAGTTTATGGTAAGCCTCAACCTTACTACCTTCAAGTTCTAAAGTCCAACTACGATCATAGATGGAGCTCTTTATACCATTTCTAACATAATCCCAATCGATAGCACCATCATATGGCAACATATGCATATCTTTATCACCAAAATTATCATGAAGATGAACAGCGAATAATCGATCACCATAACGAGCTAAGATATCTTGATCCCAACAATAACAACGATGATGACCACTATCATAACAGAAACCAACATTTTCATCTTTGATGTTAGTTAAGATATAATCTAAAGCTTCGATCACTTTTAAGTTCTCTAAAGCTAAACGAATATGATTAGCTAAAGCGACCTGATTGATTCGTCTGATTCTATTGAGCATAACATCGGATAATGGTGGTAGTGTACTACCATTGGTTATATGCATGATCACAGTATCAACATCATATTGACCTAATTCTGTGATCTGTTTAATGATCTTTTCTTCATATTCTTGACCAGCCTGATCATCATTCCAGAGAGCTTTGATGCCATCAAAAGGTAAATGAACATTTTCGATGCTTAAACCAAACTCTTTAACGATCGCAGGTTGATCATATTTTGATCCATCAAGTGCTTGACGATCATCCCCCCACCATAACATTACGGATTCAAAGCCTGTATCTTTGATCAGTTTGATTCTTTCTTTAAATGAAAGTGGATAACCAAACCATGAATAAATACCTTTTTTCATACAATTATCTCCTTATAAATCATTATAGAGCAGTTATTTGATTTCATAAAGTATTAAACCTAGAAATAATTTGATTATGACTCTATAATTAATCATATTAGGGAGGAATCAAGATGATAGAGATCATTGGTCTTAAAAAAAGCTTTAGTAATGATCAGTTAGTATTGGATGACATTAATCTAAAGATTGATGATAATGAACTGATCGTTATTCAAGGTTCATCAGGGATCGGAAAATCTACACTACTTAAAATGATTGCTGGCTTAGAATCGATCGATGAAGGTAAGATCTTGATCGATGGTATTGATGTTAAGGATCTATCACCACAAAAGCGTGGTGTGGCAATGATCTTTCAAACAAATGCCTTATTTCCTAACCTTAGTGTTTATGATAATATCGCTTATGGGTTGAGCCTACTATTTACCCAAGAGAAAATTAAAGAAGAAGTAGACAAGACAATGCGTCTTTTAAATATTGAAGAGTTAAAGAATCGCAAACCTCACCAACTATCTACAGGACAACAACAAAGAGTTTCATTAGGTAGAGCCGTTGTTCGTGATGCTCAGATTTACTTAATGGATGAACCATTAGCTAATCTAGATCGCAAATTGAAAGATGAAATGATCGAATTGATCAGAAAAGTTCATCACCAAATGCAAGCGATAACTATCTATGTTACTCATGATGAAGCGGAGGCACATAAGTTGGCTGATCGGATCATTGTTTTAGAAAAGAACAAGATTACTGAGATAATTAAAAATGATAATGAAAAGTTTGATGAAATATCAAGTTGATCAGTTATCAAGTGCTTATCTGTGGTAACATATATTCATGAAAATTCTGAAATATATTTTGATCTTATTCACTATCTTAAGTCTATCCGGATGCGGGTCAGTTTCAGAATGCGAAATCAATAATGGCGTTGTCTGTTACGATAAAAAAGACGAACTATATTTACTTGAAGAGAACGCATCTTTGCTTGTGGCAGTTCCAACAAGTGCTTTTGGTCAAACACTAGTTGAATTATGGGATAGTAATTTTCCAGCTTTAGCTGGTGTTATCCAATATGAGGTAGTTGATCAACGCCTAGCCCAGTATTATTTAAACAATCCCCGTTATGATCTAATCTACATTAGTCAATATGAATTACCATTGATCATGGATATGGTTCAAGTTGTTGATGAAGATAATGTCGAGTCTTTCTCAACTTATATGGTTGACGGTTTCGCTGAATTGATCAATAGTAATGGCTTTATCTTCACACCCATCGCTTATGAAGGGTTTCTTTTTGCCTATGATGAAACACTTTTAAATAAAGCTAATATAAGTTTAGATGATAGTAACAGTGATGGTTTACCTGATAGTATCGATAGTTGGGAAAAGATATTTAAACGGATCACAGTTCAAAAGGATCAATTGATCAAACTTAATCTCCAAAATTTCTTTCCGTTAGCTTTAAATGAAAAATATAGTTTTTATCCCATGTTAACAGCGGGTGGATGGCAGATGTTTGATGACTTAAAAGCGGATAAACCAGGCTTTAATTCATTAGCGTTTAAATCCTCTTTACGTTTTATCTATGAAATGGGTAAGTATGATTGGAATCTAAAACAAGAAAAGACCAGTAAAGATTATGTGTTTAGTTTTGAAGAAGTATTAGAAAATCAAAGTTCGCCGTTGACCATGATCTCTTCATGGATGTTTTACAATGAATATGAAACGATCAATAAGGCTAATTATCGATTTTCACATATGCCCAGTTATGATGGGAATGTGTTATCACCACTTTTAGATATTGAAGGATTTGCGATCAGTGCCAAGACATCTTATCCAAACATTGCTAATCAATTACTAAAATTAGTACGGAGTCAACAAGGCTTACAACAGTTGATCGATAATACTGATTTACCGTTAATGATCAAAATAGATGATAAACTTGATATTGAGATCAATGATCAAAATAAATATGACATGATCAAAGCTTACGCTTATAGTGTTGAAGAACCTTTGATCGCTTTATCAGCCAATACTAGTATTCGTGCTTGGCAGATGTATTATGATATTGATTGGTTAAGTGTTGTTAAAAGCTTATATGATCATGATATAACCGTAAGTGAAGCCCAAGCTCAGATAATTGAATTAGCTAATCAATGGTTAGTTGATAAGGGCGAGATTAATTAAGCAGGTGAGATAATGTTTAACAATCAATGGAAAACTTTTTTAGAAAAAGAGTTTAAACAACCATATTTTCAAGAGTTGGCTGCTTTTTTAAAAGTAGAGTATGCCAATAAAAAGATCTATCCACCTAAGATTGATGTTTTTTCAACGTTTATCAATACCGATCTTGATGAAGTTAAGATCGTTATCATAGGTCAAGATCCTTATCATCAACCAAACCAAGCACATGGAATGTGCTTTTCGGTTTTACCGACAGTTAAGATTCCACCTAGTTTGACCAATATATATCGTGAGTTACAAGATGATATGGGCTGTTATATACCAAATCATGGTTACTTAATGTCTTGGGCAAAGCAGGGGGTATTAATGCTTAATACCGTATTGACCGTTGAAGATTCAAAACCACTAAGTCATCGCAATAAGGGTTGGGAAATATTTACCGACCATGTTTTGGAATATTTAAATCAACAAGATCGACCAATCGTTTATCTTCTATGGGGAAAACCAGCTCAAACAAAAGCGGTGATCATTACTAATCAAAAACATTTATTATTAAAAGCACCACATCCTTCTCCACTTAGTGCTTATCAAGGTTTTTTTGGTTCAAAACATTTTTCTAAAGCTAATAGATACTTAGTTGAGCATGGTTTAAAACCCATTGATTGGCAGATTGAGAACATTTATGTACAAAAACAGTAAAGAGTTTATCGAACACATATCTAAGCGAAAAGCCTCAGCTAAACTAAGACAAGAGGATTTCAAACGGTTGATCGCTGATTTGGGTAATCCGCAAAGGAATTTACGTTGTCTACATGTGGCAGGGACCAATGGTAAGGGTAGTGTGACTAATTATCTACGGAGTATCTTACAAGAGGCGGGTTATAAAGTAGGCACCTTTACATCACCGCATCTGATCGTTTTTAATGATCGTATCAGGATCAACGATATTTATATTAGCGATGATGAACTATTAAGGATAGCTAATCAATATATTGCTTATTGGCAAGACTATGATCTTTCAATGTTTGAGATTGCGATGATCATTTCGATCATCTATTTTATCGAAAATAAAGTGGATTACGTTATCTATGAAGTAGGATTAGGTGGAAGATTGGATCCAACTAATGTCATTGATTCATTAGTAAGTGTTATCGTCAATATTGGTTATGATCATATGGAGTATCTAGGGGATACCTTAGCTAAGATAGCTTATGAAAAAGCAGGTATCATCAAAGAAAATGGAGTCGTCTTTACCGCAGAAGATAAGAAAGAGTGTTTAGCTGTTTTTGAAGAGGTCACTAAAGAAAGAAAGGCTCAGTTATTTATCATTGATTCAATTACTTCTTATAAGTTAAATGGTAATATCCATTTTGATCATAAAGGTTATAATGATGTGGTGTTAGATACGATCGCGCTTTATCAAATAAAAAATGCCGCACTAGCAATAGAAGTCTGTGATTATTTGTCGTGTAATCATGTTATCGACATTTCACGGTCTAACATTTATGATGGACTGTATAAAGCGTTTTGGAAGGGACGTTTTGAGATTGTGGCCTATGATCCATTAACGATCATTGATGGTGCCCATAATGAGCATGGTATTAAAGCATTACTTCCAAACTTGCGCTTATTACCAAGGCCAAGTGTTGTTGTCTTTAGTGCTTTAAAGGATAAGCAATATCAAGAGATGATCACCGATATCCTTGATTGTGTTGATGAGGTTGTGATCACGCAGTTTAACAGTGATCGTTCAATCTCAGCTGATGAACTGGCTTTAGGGCTTGATGTTACGGTGATCGAAGATTATCAAGCAGCGATCGCTTATGCCATCAGTAAATATAAAACAGGAAGTGTTGTCATTACTGGTTCACTATATTTTATCTCTTTAGCAAGAGAACTATTTAAGGGGGGAAGATAATGAGTGTTTTGATCAGTCAACTAGTAGCCTTATGCGCTTTGATCGTCATCGGCTATATCGTATTTCGCTATTTTCCACTCAAGATCACGATCAAAGATATCACCCTTACTTCTTTTTTGATCATGATATCAATTGTACTATCTGCGTTTTCCATGCAGATACCCTTGTTTGGCGTGATGAGTCTAAAGATAGGATTTGCACAACTACCATTAATGTTGATGGGGGTTGTGATGGGTCCGGCATGGGCTTTTATCGGTGGACTAGTTCAAGATATCTTAGATATCATTATCAATCCCAGTGGCTTTCCATTTTTGGGCTTTACATTAAACAAAGTATTGATCGCTACGATCCCTGCTTTCTGGTTTTGTAAGTGGAATAAGATGGATCAAAAACAAGTCTTTGGTTTGATCTGGGTATTATTAGCCGCTATTCTTTCTTTGACAATGGTCGGGATTTGGAACACCCAAAGCTTGACGGTAAATGATAATGTATTGGTTATCACCTCCAATATCAAAATTTTATTAACGATCGCTTGTTTAGTCGTTATGACTTTATTGGTGATCATTATGGTCTATTTTAAACATAAGTATCCATATGCGAATTCGCGCTTTCATATCGCCAATTGGATCGTTGCGGTCTTAGCTATAGAAATATGTATCCAACTGATCTTAACACCATTATGGCTTGATATCATGTATGGTATCCCTTATATTATGAATGTGCTGGTCAGAATGATAAAATCGAGTTTTATGATCTTTTTGAATGTGACTATCGGTTATTATTTGTTAAGATTAATAAATCGTATTAAAATAAGTAAAGATGAGGTAAAGTAATATGCTTGAACAACTAAGAAAAAGAGCGCTATATTCATTGATCTTCTTGATCATCTTAGGCATCTTCTTCATCCTAAGTTTTATGACCTTTAGGTCGTTTTTAGTAATACCAATGGTCATTGGCGTAATCGTGATCATAATCGTCTATTCCAAGTTAGCTAATGATTATCGCACTCAAGTAAAAGAGACGATCGTTAAGGATATGATCACTAAAGAATTTGATAATGTCCACTTTGATATCAAAAACGGCTTTAGTCGCGATTTTATTAAGGGGACTGAGCTTATCTCCATGGGTAATATCTTTCGTAGTAACGATCTTTTATCAGGGACTTATCATGATGTGGGTTTCAAACAAGCCGATGTTCATATTCAACAGCGCACATCAAACGGTAAGACCACTTCTACGGTGACTTTATTTAAGGGTAGGTGGATGGTCTATACTTTTAATAAGCGTTTTACTGGTTATATGCAGATTAGAAGTAATGAAAATCGTTTGTTTGGTAATAGTAAACCCATCAGTTGGTTTGGAAGTAGACCAAGCGTTTCACGACTAAAAATGGAAAATGAAGTCTTTAATCAACGGTTCAATATATATGCTTCTGATGATCATGAAGCCTACTACATCTTAACTCCTCATTTTATGGAAAAGATCATTGAACTTGATGATAGTTTAGATGGTAATCTTGTGGTTGGTTTTATTGATAATGAGGTACATATCGCTTTGTATAACAATCAAGATGCTTTTGAGCCATCAATCTTTAGAGCGATCGATGATGAGTACTACCAAGCAGTTCAAGCTGATATTGATCTGATCAAAATGGTAATCGATGAGTTGACATTAGATGTTAACTTATACAAATAGGAGGAAGTATGGAACGTTATATTATTGGAGCTTCAGTGGTTATAATCGGGACAGTAGTGGCGATCTTTAATCAATTCAAGAGTTTAGACTTACAAGCTGAGGCGGCTTTATCAAACATTGATGTCGCTTTAAGTAAAAGATACGATACACTAACAAACATGGTTGAGGTTGTTAAGGGTTACGCAGCTCATGAGAAAGAAGTGTTGATCAAGATCACAGAAGTTCGCAGTCATACTTTAGCTGCGATCAATGAAACCGATACAAGACAAAGTGATGAACTAAGTCGGATATTAGCACTGGCTGAAGCTTATCCAAACCTAAAGGCTGATCAAAACTTCTTACACTTACAAAGAGTCATAGCGGATGTTGAAGAACATTTACAAGCAGCGCGTCGACTTTATAATCAAAGTGTCAAAGAGTTTAATAAACACTTAGAAACCTTTCCAAGTCG
>CAZCSQ010000002.1:0-2904 GCA_964501425.1 uncultured Erysipelotrichaceae bacterium | reverse complement strand
CAATTAGTTAAGGGTAAAGTTACCTTTGTGTCAGTAACTAAAGGGCCAGAATTAGAAGAGGCTGTCAAAGCTATGCAAGATGGTGAGATTGTCTTAGTTCAAAACACCCGCTTTGAAAAAGGTGAGAGTAAAAATGATCCTGAACTAGCGGCTTATTGGGCAAGTCTTGGTGATCTATTTGTATCTGATGCCTTTGGTTCAGTACATAGAGCTCACGCTTCAACCGTTGGTATCGCTGAGAAGTTACCGTCAGCTTTAGGTTTCTTAGTTGAAAAAGAAGTTAAGATGTTATCAGCAGCGATCGATGATCCTGCACGTCCATTAGTTGCGATCTTAGGTGGTGCTAAAGTTAGTGACAAGATTGCGGTTATTGAAAATTTATTAAAGATCGCTGATAAGGTAATTATTGGTGGTGGTATGGCTTATACATTCTTTAAGGCTCAAGGATATGAGATTGGCACATCACTTTGTGAAGACGATCGCGTTGAGTTGGCTAAAGATATCCTAGCTCGGGCTCAAGGCAAATTATTCTTACCAAAAGATAATGTTGTCGCTAATGCCTTTGATGACGCAACAGAAGTTAAGACTGTTGATAGTAATGCTATTCCAGTAGGCTTTATGGGCTTAGATATTGGACCTAAGACAATTGCTTATTTCACCGAATTATTACAGGGTGCTAAAACAGTAATCTGGAATGGTCCAGTAGGTGTTTTTGAAAAAGATGAATTCGCAGTTGGTACTGAAGCAATCTGCAAAGCAATCGCTGAATTACCAGGAGCAATGACTGTCATTGGTGGTGGTGATAGCGCAAGTGCTGCTAAGAAACTTGGTTATGATGACAAATTTACTCATATTTCAACGGGTGGCGGAGCTTCACTTGAATTTATGGAAGGAAATGGATTGCCTGGTATTACGGTAATTCAGGACAAGTAATGCGTAAGCCGATCATTGTTGGCAATTGGAAGATGAATAAGACAATTGCTGAGGCTGTAAGCTTTATTAAGGCCGTAGAACCGAGTTTACATGATTTAGCGGACTTTGGTGTAGCTACATCGTTTATCGCTCTACAAGACAGTATTAAGGCTGCTGATCGTTTGATCATCGCTGCTGAGAATTGTCACTTTGAAGATAGTGGAGCGTTTACTGGTGAAGTATCAGTACCAATGTTAGAAGAAATCAATACGAAGTGGTGTATCATTGGTCATTCTGAAAGAAGACAGATGTTTGGTGATACAGATGAGACTGTAAATAAGAAAGCTAAACGCTTGATCGCAGCTAAGATAACACCGATCATCTGTTGTGGTGAAACACTAGAACAATTTGAAGCTGGTAAAACAGGTGAAGTAGTTGCTTCACAAATTCAAAAATGTCTAGAAGGCTTAGATGGTAAAGATGTATCTGAATTGGTCATCGCATATGAGCCAATCTGGGCTATCGGAACTGGCAAAAGCGCAACGAAAGAAATCGCTCAAAGCACATGTGCTTTAGTAAGATCAGAAGTCGCTAAAAGCTTTGGCATAGAAGTTGCGGAAAAAGTTAGAATTCAGTATGGTGGAAGTGTAAAACCAGAAAACCTTGCTGAATATATGGCTGAACCAGATATTGATGGTGCTTTAGTAGGCGGAGCCTCATTAAAGGTTGATTCATTTGTGGCTTTAGTAAACGCTATTAAGTAGTTGAAATATTAAATATTTGTAGTATTTTATAAGTGGTAATCTAAGGAGGAATAACGATGCCAATTATTATTGATGTATATGCTCGCGAGGTATTAGACTCACGTGGTAATCCAACGATTGAAGTAGAAGTAGTTACTGAATCTGGCGCAATGGGTAGAGCTATCGTACCAAGTGGTGCGTCTACTGGTGAAAGAGAAGCTTTAGAATTAAGAGATGGTGATAAGTGTCGCTATTTAGGTAAAGGTACATTAAAAGCAGTTAGTAATGTCAATGAAATCTTAGCTGATGAGATCATCGGCATGGACGTTACTGATCAAAACGGTATCGATAATTTCATGATCAAATTTGATGGTACTAAAGACAAATCAAAATATGGTGCTAATGCAATACTAGGTATTTCAATGGCTGTTGCGCGTTGTGCAGCTGACTTCTATGGTATGCCTTTGTATAAATATTTTGGTGGATTAAACGCTAAAACATTACCTATTCCAATGATGAACGTATTAAATGGTGGATCACACGCTGACTCATCTGTTGACCTTCAAGAGTTTATGGTTATGCCTGTTGGTGCTCCTAATGTTAATGAAGCTATCAGAATGGGTGCTGAAATCTTCCATAACTTGAAGAAAGTTTTAAAAGCACGTGGATACAATACAAACGTTGGTGATGAAGGCGGATACGCTCCAGCATGTAAGTCTAATGAAGAACCATTAGAACTAATCGTTGAAGCTATTAAAGCGGCTGGCTTTGTACCAGGTAAAGATGTCTACATCGCATTAGATCCTGCAGCTAGTGAATTCTACAATGTGGAAACAAAGATGTATGAACTAAAGAAATCAGGTCAAGGAAACAAGACAACTGATGAAATGATCGACATGTATGCTGAATGGGTAGAAAAATATCCAATTATATCGATCGAAGATGGTCTTGGAGAAAGAGACTGGGATGGTTGGAAGAAACTAGTTGATCGCTTAGGTGATAAAATACAAATCGTTGGTGATGATCTATTCGTTACTAATCCTGCTATCTTAAAAGAAGGCATTCAAAAAGGCGTTGCTAATTCAATCTTGATCAAGATGAACCAAATTGGTACGATCACTGAAACGATCGACGCAATGGAAATGGCTAAAACAGCTGGCTTCACATGTGTTGTATCACACCGTTCAGGTGAGACTGAAGACACAACGATCGCAGACTTAGTCGTAGGCTTAAATGCTGGTCAGATCAA
>CAZCSQ010000001.1:0-55218 GCA_964501425.1 uncultured Erysipelotrichaceae bacterium | reverse complement strand
GCTGTTCGTTACTATTTTGCCAGTAGAGCTGCCGATACCCATATGGACTTTGATCTTGATATGGCTGTAAAACAATCCAATGATAATCCTGTCTATTACGCCCAATATGCTCATGCTAGGGTATGTTCAATACTACGTAGTGGTGAAGAATATACACAAGCTTCTAGTTATGAGTTATTAAACGATCCAAAAGAGATCGATCTAATAAAATATATTAATGAGTTTCCAAAAGTGGTTAGTGACGCCGCTACAACAAGACAACCTCATAAGATCTGTAATTATATTCAAAAATTAGCTGCTTTATTTCATAGCTTCTATGGGGAATGTAAGGTATTAGATCCAAATGAGGTAGATCTAAGCTCGCAAAGATTAGCTTTAGTCACCGCTGTTAAGATAACATTAAAGAATGCATTAATGTTGATCGGTGTATCAGCACCTGAAAGAATGTGAGGTATTATGAGTAGCAGATCAATGACTGATGTCGCGTATGAGATCATGAAGAAAGAGAAAACAGTCGCTGTTTTCGGCCAATTATGGCAAGAAGTTAGTAAAGTATTAGGTTTAAGTGAAGCACAAACAACCAACAAGATCGCATCGTTTTATTCTGCTTTAATGTTGGATACTAGATTCACCTTATTAGCTGATAATAAGTGGGACCTAAGAGAAAGACACAAATACACAGAAACGCATATTGATACAAGCGCTATTTTAATCGATGATGAAGATGAAGATTATAGTGATGATATTGATATTGATTTCGAAGATAGTGATGAAGATGAAAAAGGATCAAATAATTCAGATGATGAGGAACAAGATTATTGAGTTTTTCATCTTTTTATTTGTGTAATGTAGGTTATAATTAAGATAGAGGTAGAAATATGAGTAAAGTTCTTAAAATTGAAGGCAAACATTTACTAAATGGTAAAGTTAGAATAAGTGGTTCCAAGAATGCGACGGTAGCTTTAATACCGGCAGCGATCTTGGCTAAAACCGGCAGTGTTACAATATATGGTGTACCTCAAATAGCTGATGTGGCTTCTTTAAGTTTGATCTTACAAGAGTTAAACGTTAAGGTTACTCGTAAAGATGAGGATCATATAATGATCGATCCTACACAGATGACCAACATCCCTCTTGACCATAGTGTCGTAACTAAACTAAGAGCTTCCTATTATTTTATGGGTGCATTATTAGGAAGATACAAAGAAGTTAAGATGAGAATGCCAGGCGGTTGTGATCTAGGTCCAAGACCTATTGATCTTCACTTGAAGGGTTTTGAAGCGCTTGGTGCGACAGTAGAATATGTTAAGGGTTCTTACCATATCTATGCCAAAGAACTAATAGGCACAAGCATTTATCTTGATATCGCCAGTGTTGGAGCAACGATCAATATTATGATGGCTGCGGTTTATGCGAAAGGGCGAACAGTAATTGAAAACGCCGCCAAAGAACCAGAGATCATTGATGTAGCGACAATGCTAAATAAAATGGGTGCTCAGATTCGTGGTGTTGGTACAAGTGTTATAACCATTGATGGTGTTGAATCATTGAATGGTTGTTTTCATGAAATTATCCCTGATCGTATTGAAGCAGGAACATTTATCATCATCGCTGCAGCAGCAGCTGAAAATATGACAATCGAGAATATCATTCCACAACACTTAGAGTCTTTGATCTCAAAATTGAAGGAAATGGAAGTAGATATTGAAGTTGGTATTGATAAAGTAGTGATCAAACGTAAAGAAAACATCAGAGCTGTGGATATTCAAACTTTACCATACCCGGGGTTTGCGACCGATCTACAGCAGCCAATCACCGCTTTATTAACCCAAGCATATGGGATATCTAGTATCAAAGAAACGATCTATCCTGAAAGATTTAAGCAATGTATTGAGTTACACCGAATGGGTGCTGAGATTCAGGTAACGCCTCCATCATGCTCAATCACCGGACCAACTCCTTTATATGGAGATGAAGTAAGAGCTACTGATCTACGTTGTGGAGCTAGTTTGGTTGTGGCGGGCTTGATCGCAGAGGGTATAACAACGATTACCGATATTGAACATATCGAACGTGGATATGAGAATATCGATGGTAAATTAAAGGAACTTGGTGCTAACATCTGGCGCGAAGAGGTTGAAGAAAAATAGACGATAACATCGTCTATTTTTAGTTTAAGTTTATATCTTTAAAGCGTTCGATCAATTCGGCTATACCGGGACTGATATATTTATTTTTGACGTATATTAAGGTAAAAGGTCTTTCAAAACTTACATTTCTAATTGGTTTGATGAGTGTGTTTTGCGGCTGAAGAAGATCGATCATCCGTTGTGAAATAATAGTTACACCTAAATTGTATTTAACAGCTTCAAGAAGGGCGACAGTTGAAGTACTTTCCATGCGTGGTTCTACAACGAAGTTATGAGTTAAGAAAACACTATCAATAATCTTTCTTGTTCCACTATCTTTTTCTCTTAGTAAAAATGATTGTGTTCTTAATTGATTAAGACTGATTGATCTTTCTTGAGCTAAATGATTGTCTTGATTAATGACCAACACTAATTGATCATTGACAAGCGGCAGTGATACAAGTTTATCCGATAATAGAGGATCTTCAACGATCGCAAAATCTAGTTCATGTTTTAACACAGCGTTGATCAATTCACCTGAATTAGTGATCGTACAATTAATATCAGGATTGACCAATAAAGATTCACTTAATAGCTTTGGTAAATAATAAGCCCCAAAGGTAATCGAGGCTCCAATCTTAATTTGATTGGGATAAGAACCTAGTTGGATCTGATCATAAAGATCATCAACACTTTTCATGATCGTTAGTGCCGAATCATAAACCTTTTGACCTTCAACCGTGATAAAGAGTTTTCTAGATAAACGATCGAATAATTTAACACCATAATAAAGTTCCATTTCCTTTATAGCTAAAGAAACGGCCGGTTGGGTCATAAAGAGACTTTTAGCGGCTAAAGTGATGCTTTTATGCTTAACTACACTAATAAATATCTTAAAATGTCTTAATGTCATATGTATTACCTATTTGATATGTATTCTATAAAATAATATTAATATACTTATGTAAGTTAAGTCAATATAATAAGTGTTATGAGCAAAATAGAGGAAAACACTTATTGGGTATTATTTAAGTCAATGTTTCTGATCAGTATGTCTACCTTTGGTGGCGGATTTGTGATAATAACATTGATGCAGAAGAAATTTTGTGATGAATTACAGTGGATTGATAAGGATGAGATCTTAAATATTACAGCGTTAGCTCAAAGCGCTCCGGGCTCTTTGGCTGTTAATGCATCAATCTTATTTGGTTATCAATTAAAAGGTATCAAAGGATCACTGGTAGCTATGTTAGCGACGATCTTACCACCGTTATTTATCATAACGTTTATTTCTATTTTTTATGCAATGTTTATCGATAACAAGCTTGTCCAGATTGCCTTAAAGGTTATGCGTAGTGGTGTAGCTGCGGTAATCATTGATGCCGCATTGAGTTTAATGAAGGATGTCTTTAAATCTAAAGATATCTTTAATATCCTAATGATGGCAGTTGCTTTTATCTTATCTTATTTTGTAAAGGTGGATACGGTAGTTTTAATCTTACTAGGGTTAGCCCTAGCGATAGGACTTGAATTGATCCAAAACAGAAAGGTAGTTAAAGCTCATGGAGTTGCTTAAGATATTTTTCTGTTTCTTTGAGATAGGCTTATTTAGTTTTGGTGGGGGATACGCTGCTGTACCACTTATTCAAAGTATGGTCGTTGAAAGATATCATTGGTTAACAGTTAATGAGTTTATCAATTTGATCACCATAGCGGAAATGACACCAGGACCAATCGTTATTAACGCCGCTACCTTTGTTGGGATGAAGATCGATGGATTCTTAGAAGCAGTAGTAAGTACTTTAGGAAGCGTTGTGCCATCACTTATTATCGTTTTATTACTATCGTGGTTATATAAACAATATAAAGATTTAGATATAGTTAAAAGGATACTAAAAAGGATCAGACCACTGGTAGTGGCGATGATCCTCTCGGCTGGATTTTCAATCTTAGTAATGGCCTTGTTTAAAGCAAACGATTATCAAACCATTAATTTAGATAATATTCAGGTTATTGAAGTTGTCATATTTGCGGCTTCTTTATTCCTAATGCGCAGATACAAAATCAATCCCATCATGATCATCTTTGGATCAGGATTGGTTGGAACATTAAGTTATGTATTATTTGCGATGATATAGTTTCTTTGTTTGATAGATTGGCTCACATGTAACATTAACATCCAATTTACGGAAGATGTTAAGATCAACCGATGATAAAATAACAGTCGAGTGTAATTGGCTGTTTTTTAATTCAGGAATTTGATCAAATGCCAATCGAGCGATTGGATCTGATTGAGCAGCGATCGCTAACGCAATCAATAATTCATCTGTATGAAGACGAGGATTGTTGTTTTTTAACATGTTAATCTTTAATTCTTGAATAGGTTGGATAACAAGAGGTGAAATCAATGTAATCTTGTCATCGATATTAGCGAGTGTCTTAAGGGCGTTTAATAACGCAGCACTGGAAGCTCCAAGTAGTGATGATGTCTTTCCAGTAACTATTCTTCCATCCGCTAGTTCGATGGCAACAGCAGGCAGCCCTGTCTTAGTAGCTTTGTGTAAAGCAATCTCTACGACTTTGCGATCATTTACCGAAATATTAGCTTGATTCATTAATAGAGAAATCTTTTGACTAGCCCCATCATCAGATAAACCCATACGATATTCAACTAAAGCCTGGAAGTAACGACGAATTATCTCATTTTGAGCCGCATTGATCGCCAGTTGTTCATCAGTTATGCAAAAACCTACCATATTTACCCCCATATCAGTAGGTGATTTATAGGGACATTCATTAAAGATCTTCATAAAGATAGCTTGTAATACGGGAAATACTTCCACATCACGATTATAGTTAACAGTCTTGATGCCATAGGCATCAAGATGAAAAGGATCAATCATATTTACATCATTAAGGTCGGCAGTAGCGGCTTCATAGGCCAGATTGATGGGATGTCTAAGTGGTAAATTCCAAATAGGGAAAGTTTCAAATTTAGCATAACCAGCAATAACTCCGTTTTTGTTTTCATGATACAACTGTGATAAACAAGTGGCTAGCTTTCCACTACCTGGACCTGGTGCAGTCACGACAACCAATGGTCTTGTGGTCTTAATGTAGTCATTTTTACCATAACCATTTTCACTGACGATCTCGGCCACATTTGTGGGATAGCCATTGATTGGATAATGAAGATATGTTTTGATCCCTAATCTTTTTAATTGTTGGCGAAATTTATCAGCGGCACTTTGTTTAGTATATTGAGTAAAGACAACACTGCTTACATATAGTTGTATGGCTTGAAAAGCATCGATCAAACGTAGTACTTCTTGATCGTAAGTAATACCAAGATCACCACGAATCTTGTTTTTTTGGATATCATTAGCATTTATCGCAACGATGATCTCAACTTGATCAGCCATATTCATTAACATCTTGATCTTCGTATCTGGTGAAAATCCAGGAATAACACGGGCAGCATGGTTGTCGTCAAAGAGTTTTCCACCAAACTCTAAATAGAGTTTATTGTTGTACATATTGACTCTTTCCATGATCTTTTGGGTCTGCATTTGTATATAACGCTCAGTATTAAAAGCAATTTTATCCATAGATTATCTCCTTTAAATCAACAATGTGATTATATCATTAAAACGGCTCATTTTATGAGAAAATATTATGATATAATCACTTAAAAGAGGTAAATATGGAACTTGGTCATATCTATAAAAAAACTAATGAAACAAGTTACGCTTTAGGCGCTTCTTTAACTTATGAGTTATTGATTGAAAAAAGCACTTTTGTGCAAAAGGTATACTTCCATAGTGCTTTTTTAAAAAGTAGTGAATATGATAAATTCATTGCTCTATGTGATAAGCATAATATAACCCATGAAATAAATGATCGAGCAATCAACCGTTTAACAAGAAAAGAAAACTGTTTAGTGATTGGTGAATTTAGCAAGTTCGCCTCGTCAATCAATCCAGATACAAATCATTTAGTTTTAGTCGATCCATCAAACATGGGTAACTTAGGGACGATCATTAGAACAGCGACAGGCTTTGATGTATTAGATATCGCAATCATAAAGCCAGGTGTCGATATCTTTGATCCTAAAGTGATCAGGGCGAGTATGGGAGCGTTATTCCATGTCCGGTTTTCTTACTTTGATTCATTTTATGCTTATCTTGAGTCGGTATCACCGCGTGAATTATTTACGTTTAGACTTAATGGAGAGACAACGTTACAGAAAACAACTAGTTCAAAATATTCACTAATCTTTGGTAATGAAGCAAGTGGTCTATCAGCTGAATTTGATCATATTGGTACAGGAATAAGGATAGATCATAACACCAATATTGATAGCTTAAGCTTACCAATTGCGGTTGGTATCGCTTTGTTTGCCTTTAAAGAATAATTATTGCAATAACATAATTGTTGTGGTAACATGTATTAGCAAACTTACTTTGGATTGATAAGATTTCCAAGGCGGAAGGAGAAAAAGTATGAAAAAAGGAATACATCCGGCTCATAATGTCGCAAGCGTCGTATGCACATCATGTGGCAATGAATTCGAGACCGGTTCAACAAGAAAAGAGATTCGTGTTGATACCTGTAGTAACTGCCATCCGTTCTATACCGGTAAGCAAAGATTCTTACAGGCTCAAGGACGTGTTGAGAAGTTCAATAAAAAATACGGCATAGATCAAAAATAAGAGAGAGATCTCTTATTTTTTTGGTATAATATTACAAAGAAGAGGTATCAATTATGTATCATAAATATCGTGATGGTTACTTAGAAGTTATTACCGGCTGTATGTTTGCTGGTAAAACAGAAGATCTTATTAGAAGGATAAAAGTTTTAGAGTTTGCCAAGAAAAGAGTCATGGTCTTTAAACCAACGATTGATGATCGTTATAGTAAGACAATGGTTGTCTCGCATGGTGGAAGCTCTGTCAATAGTATTTTAGCAAGTAGAGCTAAAGATATATTAGATTATGTTGATGATACAGTGGATGTTGTGGCGATCGATGAAGTTCAATTCTTTGATCACGACATTATCCACGTGTGTGATATATTGTGTTCTCAAGGTAAAAGAGTTATGGTGGCAGGGTTAGATACTGATTTTAGAGCTGAACCATTTGGTGATATGGCTTATTTGATCACTACCGCTGAATTTGTGATCAAATTGACAGCTGTATGTACAAAGTGTGGGGCTCCTGCAACACGGACCCAAAGAATCGTTAATGGTAAACCAGCTAGTTATCATGATCCAATCATCATGGTTGGCGCTAGTGAAAGTTACGAAGCTCGTTGTCGACATTGTTTTGAGATGCTGGATAAACCAACTATAAAATAAGGAGTATATATGAGTGCTATTATCAGCAAATTAGAAGAAATTAAAAAACGTTACGAAGATCTTGATAAAGAACTGATCAGTGATGCCGTCATCGCTAATCCCCGTTTAATGGCTAAGATGGCGAAGGAACTAGCATCTTTGCGTCAAATCGTTGAATCATACGCTTACTTGCAAGAGATTCAAGAAAACATTGCCCAAGCAAAACAGCTTTTACATGAACATGATGAAGATATCAAAATGATGGCTGAAATGGAATTGGATGAACAAACAACACTTGAAGAAGATTTGTTAGAAAAGATCCAGATCTTATTGATACCAAGAGATCCTAATGATGATCATGACGCTTTATTTGAAATACGTGGAGCAGCTGGTGGGGATGAAGGTAATATCTTCGCTGGTGATCTTTATCGGATGTATTCACGCTACGCTGAGATTAAAGGGTGGAAAACAGAAGTTATGCAGGTATCAGAATCAGAGGCTGGTGGCTTTACCATGATCTCATTTGTGATCAAGGGTGATGAAGTCTATCGTCATTTGAAATTTGAATCTGGGGCGCATCGTGTACAACGTGTACCAAAAACAGAGACGCAAGGAAGAATTCATACTTCAACAGCGACGGTATTAGTTTTAGCTGATGCGCAAAATGATGATATTGAAATAGATGATGCAGAACTTGAGATTGAAACACATCGTGCTAGTGGTGCTGGTGGTCAGCACATTAATAAGACTGATTCCGCTGTTAGAGTTACCCATATTCCTACTGGCATATCAGTTAACTGTCAAGATGGACGCTCGCAACATGAGAATAAAGCAACCGCACTAAGAATTATTAGAGCTCGTGTTTTAGAAGAATTACAACGTAAACAAGATGAAGAAAAAGGAGCGATACGTAGATCAAAGATTGGTAAGGGTGATCGTTCTGAAAAGATCAGAACTTATAACTATCCTCAAAACAGAGTAACTGATCATCGTATTGGTCTAACACTTAATCAACTAGATCGGATCGTTGAAGGCAAGATGGATGACATCATTGATGCTCTGCTTGAACAAGAACGTAAGGAAATATTGGCTCAACAATGATAAGTTATCATGAAATGATCAAGGAAGCTGAAAAAAGAGCCAGCCAAACAGCGATATCCTTGAGTTCGATCAAATTATTAATGTATGAATTAACACAGGCTAATGATATCGATCTGTATGCTAACTACCATAAAGAAGTAGATCCAAAAATAGCCACAGTCTTCACTGAAGGGCTAAACCGTTTATTAGATGATGAACCGTTAGCTTATGTACTGGGCTATCAATGGTTTTATGGACGTAAATTAAAGGTTAATGAACATGTCTTTATTCCCAGATATGAAACAGAAGAATTATGTGCTTATATCTTAGAAGCTATTGATGAGCATTTTTCAGCTAATGAAAGTCTTGCAGTAGCCGATGTGGCATGTGGCAGTGGTGCAATTGCGATCACTTTAGCGTGTGAAGAGAAAAAGATCACGTGTTATGCCAGTGAGTTAAATCCCAATACTCTTGAAGTAGCGAAGCTTAATGCTTTAGACAACGGCGCTGATATTACATTCTTTAATGGGGATATGTTACAACCACTAATCGATAATAATATTAAACTAGATATCTTAGTGTCTAATCCTCCTTATATCAAGACGTCTGAGGACTTAGATCGTTCTGTTGTTGATTTTGAACCCAACATGGCTTTATTTGGGGGGGACGATGGTTTGAAGTTCTATCGTATTATCTTAAGTCAAGCTCATAAGGTGTTGAATGAAAAAGCGTTGTTAGCTTTTGAAATAGGTTACCAACAAAAAGAAGAATTATTACTTTTGGCTAAAGAATACTTTCCTGATCAAAAAGCTGAAGTTATCAAAGATCTTAATGGTAAAGATCGGATGTTGTTTGTTTACGTTAATCTATCTGAGTAAGTCTTATCTATTTGATAAGGCTTTTTTTAAGCAAGAAAAGGAAATTATGATAAGATTGAATTATGAAAACAAGATTATTTACGCATGATGATATCGCTCAGATCATCAAGATCATTAAAGATGGCGGAATAGTAGCTTTTCCTACAGATACTGTTTATGGCTTAGCCGCAAGGTATGACCGCAAAGAGGCTTATGATCTTTTAAAACAAGCTAAACAAAGACCGGATAATAAACCATTTCCAATGTTGGTTGAGAGTCTTGAACAGATTGAAATGGTCGCGGAATTAAACCAAAGAGATCGCTTATTGATCAAGAGGTGGATGCCAGGAGCTATTACCCTTGTCTTTAATAAGAAAAAGACGGTCGCTGATTATGTGACTAATGGTTTTGATACGATAGCTGTTAGAATGCCGGATGATCAATTTGTATTAAGTATCATCAATGGGGTTGGTATACCACTGTTGGTACCTAGTGCCAATATTTCATCACTTGCTTCAGCTTTAACTCATCAAGAAGTTCTTGAACAGCTAGATGGAACAATTAACGGCGTAGTCATGGGTCAATGTGCTAATGGTGTACCAAGTACGATAATTAGCACGATCGATGATAAACTTAAGGTATTAAGGCAGGGTCCAATCAACCTTGAAGACATAGAAAGAGCTTTAGAGGATACAACATGCAAGACAAAGAATTAGCTAGATTGATCAAGCTTGAAGAAGGTCGCCAACAAGATAACATTGAATTGATCGCTTCAGAAAATTATACATCACAAGCGATAAGAGACGTAACTGGTAGTATCTTAACCAATAAGTACGCTGAAGGCTATCCTGGTAAACGATATTATGGTGGTTGTGAATATGTAGATCAGATTGAAGAGTTAGCACGAACTCGTTTATGTGAGCTATTTGATGGGGAGCACGCTAATGTTCAACCTCATTCAGGTTCACAAGCCAATATGGCTGTCTATCTAACCGCACTTGATATTGGTGATTGGGTATTAGGAATGGATCTATCAGCTGGTGGACACTTAACGCATGGACATAAACTTAATTTTTCAGGTAAATTATATGAGTTTTATAGTTATGGTGTAGATCCTAAGACCGAAATGATTGACTATGACAATGTGCGCAAGATCGCTCATGAAGTTAAACCAAAGTTGATCGTTGCAGGTGCTAGTGCTTATTCACGCTTCATCGATTATCAATTATTTGCGGATATCGCAAAAGAGGTTGGGGCATTGTTAATGGTGGATATGGCCCATGTGGCTGGCTTGATCGCTGCTGGACTTCATCCAAATCCCATTACTTACGCTGACTTTGTGACAACAACGACTCATAAGACTTTAAGAGGGCCGCGCGGTGGAGCCATAATCTGTAAAAAAGAATATGCTAGTGCCTTAGATCGTAATGTTTTTCCAGGAGTACAGGGTGGTCCTTTGGTTCATGTGATCGCTGGTAAAGCTGTTTGTTTTTATGAAGCGGCTCAACCTGATTTTGTGACTTATCAAAAACAGGTAATAACTAACGCTAAAGCATTTAGCACAGCACTTGAAGCACAAGGTTTTAGGATTGTCAGTGGTACTACTGATAATCATATGTTATTGGTGGACACAAAATCTTCATTTAATCTAACGGGTATTGTTTTAGAGAAATTGTTAGATCAAGTACTTATTACATGTAACAAGAATTCAATTCCTTTTGATCAAGAACGACCAATGACGACTAGTGGGATTCGATTAGGTACTCCAGCAATGACAACAAGGGGATTTAAAGAGAAAGAATTTATTAAAGTAGCCGAATTGATCAAAGCTGTAGTTGATAGTCAAGATGATGAATTAGCTCTAGCTAAGATCAAACAGGAAGTTTTAAATTTAACAAAGCAGTATCCTGTAACCGGTTGCGTATGAAATATCTATAGCGAAAATTACTTGTTATGATATAATTGACTGGGTGATAAAATATGTTAAAAGTATTAAACCATCCGCTTATAACTCATAAGTTGGCTTATATGCGTGATGAAAAGACAGGGACAAAGGATTTCAGTCAACATCTTGATGAAATTGCTAGTTTAATGGCTTATGAAGTTTCACGTGATTTACCAGTAAAGGATGTTTGTATCAAAACGCCAATGGGTTTATGTGATACGTATGAGTTAGCAGCGGAAGTTGTATTAGTACCGATCTTAAGAGCGGGACTTGGAATGGTCAATGGTATTCGTAATATCATACCAACGGCTAAGGTTGGCTTTGTGGGACTTTATCGTGATGAAGAAACACTTCAACCACATGAGTACTATGCAAAGTTTCCTGAAGGATTAAAAGATGCAGTAGTTATGGTCTTAGATCCCATGTTAGCAACCGGTGGTTCTGCTAGTGCCGCCATTGATATGGTGAAAAAAAGAGGTGCTAAAACAATTAAGCTTGTATGCTTGGTTGGTGTTCCAGAAGGTGTGAGCTTGATTGAAAAAGATCATCCTGATGTTGATATTTACTTAGCAGCGTTAGATGAAAAACTTAATGAAGTTGGTTACATTGTTCCCGGGCTTGGTGATGCCGGTGATAGGATATTTGGTACAAAGTAAACTAAATGTCAAATAAAGAGCGTAGAGTATCAGCCTTAACAGCTATTATATTAGCTGTTATAATGTATTTTATTGATTTCCGTATTAGTACGGGGATCATCTTAGGATATCTAGCTAGTATCTTTCATCTTTACCTTATTACAATCAGTATGGATAATATGCTTAAAAGTGGCAGAGTGAATATGTTTATTGTCATGTTAGGTTCAATGCTTAGATATGTCATTATTGCATTACCACTTGTGATCGCTTTGATCTTACCACAGTATTTCAACATCTTTGGAGCAGCTGGTGGGTTTATCTTATACAAGGTCGTTTTAATAGCCTTTGCGGTATTTTATAAAGATTAGGAGTGAGTTTATGGTTGTTCAATCAGCGATTTATGGAATCATCTTAGTAACGACGATCATTATCGGCGCTCTTTATTATGTAAATCGTAAACTAAAACAATACGATCCATTAACACAGCCCAAAGGAGTTGTCTTGTTGACGATGATGGGGGTCTCAGCTGTTGATAAGATGGTGCTAAGAGAAACCAATGATGTGATAACAGAAAACTTAGGTCCTTATATTGGGATGATATCAAGTTATCTTGTCTTATCAAATATATCGGGTCTATTTTCGATTGAATCGCCAACCGCAAACTTCAGTGTGACATTGACTTTGGCTTTCATCACGGTAGTTTTAATTGAAAAGAATGCGATTAAGTTTAACGGGATCAAGAATTACCTCAAGGGATTCTTTGAACCATTCGCGCCTTTTCTCTTTATGAATATCGTTGGTAAGCTTTCACCACTTATTTCGATGTCAATGCGTTTATTTGGTAATATCATGACTGGTGGGGTCACCATGGGCTTGGTCTATTCCTTTACGGCGATGGTATCAGGATTAGTGCCATTTCTTGGTTTCTTTAACTTTGTTGGGGTTGTAGTGACACCAGCACTTCATTTTTACTTCGATCTCTTTGCGGGATTGATACAGACGTATATTTTTATATCATTAACGATAGCTTTCATTGGAAAAGAACTTCCGTTGAAATAGATGATTAACATTTAAGGAGGATTACATATGGAATTAGGATTAATTGCGATTGGTGCAGCCTTAGCTGTAATGGCTGGAGCGTTGACCGCTATTGGTGAAGGTAATGTTTTTGCAAGAGCTGTAGAGGCTATTGGTAAAAATCCAGAGGCTGAAGGAAAGCTTCGTTCAATGGCTATTACTGGTGCGGCTATTACGGAAACTGTTGCCATTTATGGATTATTAGTAGCACTACTTATTATCTTCGTATTAGGTGGACGAGTCTAGAACTGAATTAGAAAGGAGTCTCTATGCAAATCAATATTGATATATTAGAGAAACTGCTTCCTAATGTCTTAACGATCGTTACTCAACTTATCGCTACTTTTATCTTGTTTTATTTCATGAAAAAGTTGGCTTGGAAACCGGTTAGAGAAATCTTGCAAAAGCGTTCCGAATTTGAACATAACAAGTTAATGGAAGCTGCTAGATTAAAAGAAGAATCTGAGCTTTTGAATCAACAAGCTAAGCAGGAAATTCAAAAGGCTGGAGTTGAAGCCAAACAATTGATCACAATTGGGAAAACAGAAGGCGAACGGATAAAGAGTGAGTTGTTGGCTGAAGCCAAGCGCAGATCAGAAGAAGCTTTAGCTGATACCAAAAAAGAACTCGCTTTGGAAAAAGAACAGCTTAAAAAAGAGATACATAAGGAAATAGTTGAAGTTGCCATGATGGCAGCTGGAAAATTGGTAAGCGAAAAGCTTGACGAGGATAAAGATCGTCAGGCTATTGAACGTTTCATAAAGGAAGTTAAGACCAAATGAGTAAGATCGCCAGTCGTTATTCACTAGCGTTACTTGAACTAGCTAAAGAAGAAAACAGCTTGGATTTTTATTGTGAACAGTTAAAAAGGATAAAAAGAGTTTTTAAGACTAATACAGAACTATTACCATTTTTGAAGCACTATTTAATTTCTAAAGAAGACAAGAAAAAAGTGATCGATAAGATCTTCGCTGATGATTCAAATCAAAGTATTGTTAGATTTATCTATTTGATCGTGGATAATAATAGACATGACATAATTGAACAGATCATTGATGATTTCTTGATCAAGGCCAATGAAGAACAAGGTAGGATCATGGGACAGGTTTACTCAATTGATTATCTATCAGATAAACAGATAAAAGAGATTGAAGAAGCGGTCAGTGAAAGATTTGAATATAAGGTCATGTTAGAAAACATGATCGATACTGAACTGTTGTCAGGGATCAAAGTCGTTGTTCGTGATCGAGTTATAGATGGATCATTAAAGAATAGGATTAATATGCTGAAAAACAGCTTATTGAATAGAGGTGAGTAATAAATGAAACTTAAGCCAGAAGAGATCAGTGCGATAATCAAGGATCAGATTAAGCATTATGATGAAAGACTTGATGTCAAAGATGTTGGGTATGTCATTAAAGTAGGTGATGGGATAGCCCTTATTCATGGACTAGAAAATGTTATGGCCAATGAATTACTTATCTTTGGTGATGATGTTTTTGGGATGGCGCTCAATTTAGAAGTTGATAATGTTGGCGCTGTTATCATGGGTGATGATTCAACGATCAAAGAAGGCGATAAAGTTTATCGCTCTAATAAGATAATTGAAGTACCTGTTGGTGATCAAATGCTCGGAAGAGTCGTTAATGCACTAGGTATTGCCATTGATGGTAAAGAACCGGTTGATACAAAGAAAACAAGACCTATTGAAAGAGTAGCGCCTGGGGTTATGACTAGAAAGTCAGTTAATCAAGCGTTACAAACAGGTATTAAGATCATTGACTCGATCATTCCTATTGGACGTGGTCAAAGAGAGTTGATCATTGGTGATCGTCAGACAGGTAAAACCGCTATTGCGATCGATACGATCATTAATCAAAAAAATGAGAATGTCTATTGTATTTACGTAGCTATAGGTCAAAAAGCATCGACAGTAGTACAGATTGTTGAAAAGTTAAAACAATTTGGGGCTATGGAATATACCACGATCGTTGTCGCAACAGCCAGTGAGCGCGCTCCTATGCAATATATAGCCCCTTATGCTGGATGTGCCATTGGTGAAGAGTGGATGGAACAGGGTAAGGATGTTTTGATCATATATGATGATCTAAGTAAACATGCGGTAGCTTATCGAACGATGTCACTTCTATTAAGAAGACCACCAGGAAGAGAAGCTTATCCAGGTGATGTTTTCTATCTTCATTCTCGTTTATTAGAAAGAGCCGCGAAATTAAATGATAATTATGGTGGGGGATCACTAACAGCTTTACCAATCATTGAAACCCAAGCTGGTGATATTTCAGCTTATATTCCTACCAATGTAATATCAATTACCGATGGACAACTCTTTTTACAGACTGAACTCTTTAATGGTGGCGTTCGGCCAGCTGTTGATAGTGGGCTATCAGTATCACGTGTTGGTAGTGCAGCGCAAACTAAGATCATGAAACAATTATCTAGTTCATTAAAAATGGATTTGGCTCAATATCATGAGATGTTGTCGTTTTCACAGTTTGGTAGTGATCTTGAACCTTCCACAAAAGCCATTATTGAACATGGTGCGCGTTTAACAGAACTATTAAAACAAGGACAATATAAACCATTTAGTTTAGAATATCAGGTATTGTCACTCTATGTGGCTAAGTATGGTTATTTAAAAGAAATTACAGTTGAAGAGATTGATGAGTTTGAAAGTGAACTACATAATTATTTCCGAATTCATCAAACAGATATATTACAGGAAATTATTGATAAACAAGAATTGACTGAGGATCTTAAGGATAAATTAAGTGATGCGGTTGATGCCTATGTTGATCAATACAAAAGATTGAACGGTAAGGAATAATGTCAGGATCACAACAAGTAATTAAAACAAGGATCAGAGGGATCAAGACCACGCGTAAGATAACAAAAGCGATGGAATTGATCGCTATCGGAAAACTCAAGCGTCAGCGTGAGCATTTTGATGCGAATAAACCTTATTCGGCAAACTTAAAGGAGATCGTTACTGAGATACTAAGCTATACCAATGATATAGATAATATCTATCTTCAAGAACGTATTGATGATAACCCATTAACGATTGTCTATTTAAGTGACCTTGGCTTGTGTGGTGGATATAATTCAAATGTTTTAAGATTAATTACTGAACAATTACCAAAGACAGGAGAATTGTTAGTGATCGGATTACGTGGTAAGTATTCACTTCGAGAGAATGGATATCAAGTTAATCGTGATGATATCGCTAGTGACACTATTAAGTATATTGAACTAGCGAAGATTGCGGATCAGATCATTGACGATTATAAAGCAAAGAAAATAAGTAGTATCAATATTGTTTATACGAAATATGTTAATTCAATGAGTTTTGAACCAATGTTTGAAAAACTCTTACCAATTGTTAAGCAAGATACCTATACTTTAGCGTACAAAGAAATCTTGTATGAACCAGATATCGATACGATCCTATTTGAACTTGTGCCTTTATACATAAAGTCATTGTTTTATGGTTATTGGTTGGAAAGTACAACCAGTGAACATTCAGCTAGACGCTTAGCGATGGATATGGCTACGGATAACGCTGAAGATTTGATTGAGGATTTAACATTAGAATATAACAAAGCCCGTCAAGCATCCATTACCCAAGAAATTAATGAGATCGTTATGACCGCTGATGCGATATAGGAGGTAGTGTTTATGAGTAAAACAGGAAAATTGATCCAGATTATCGGCCCCGTAGTAGATATTCGTTTTGATAAGGGCTTTTTGCCAGGGATAAACACGGCAGTCATCGTCGATCCTGATGGTCATAACCTAACAGTTGAGGTAGCTCAACATGTTGGTGATGACTGTGTTCGCTGTATTTCGATGGGTGGTACTGAAGGATTGGTTCGTGGTATGATCGCTATCAATACGCAAGATTCAATCATGGTGCCAGTAGGTAAAGAAGTACTTGGTAGAATGTTTAATGTCTTAGGTGAACCAATTGATGAATTAGGACCATTACCCACGACGGTTGTTAAACATCCAATCCATCGTTTAGCACCTTCGTTTGAAGAACAACAGACCTCTGAAACGATCTTGGAGACAGGCTTAAAAGTCATCGATCTTTTATGTCCATATTCAAGAGGTGGCAAAGTTGGACTTTTTGGTGGCGCTGGTGTTGGTAAAACAGTCTTAATGCAAGAACTTATCCACAACATCGCGATTGAACATAGTGGTTTATCAGTAGTAGCTGGTGTTGGTGAAAGAACAAGAGAAGGTAATGATCTTTATAATGAAATGAAGGAATCTGGAGTCTTACCTAGTACTGTCTTAGTTTATGGTCAGATGAATGAATCACCAGGCGCAAGAATGCGGGTAGCTCTTTCAGGCTTAACAATGGCTGAATACTATCGTGATCATGATGGGCAAGATGTCTTGTTGTTTATCGACAATATCTTTAGATTTGTCCAAGCAGGATCGGAAGTTTCAGCATTACTTGGTCGTATGCCTTCAGCTGTTGGTTATCAACCAACATTATCAACTGAAATGGGACAACTTCAAGAACGAATTACTTCAACGAAAAATGGAGCGATAACATCGGTTCAAGCTATTTATGTACCAGCTGATGACCTTACTGACCCAGCTCCAGCAACGGCGTTTTCACACTTAGATTCCATTACCGTTTTGGATCGTTCGATTGCGGCTTTAGGCATCTATCCGGCGGTAGATCCATTAGCTTCAACTAGTAGGATGTTAGATCCACTTGTGGTCGGTGATGATCATTATCACGTTGCTCGTGAAGTTCAACAGATCTTACAACGGTATAAAGAATTACAAGATATCATTGCGATCTTAGGTATGGACGAATTAAGTAAAGATGATAAGATTACTGTTAATCGGGCTAGACGTATTCGTAATTTCTTGTCACAACCTCTGAATGTGGCTGAGCAGTTTACCGGTATTGTTGGGTCTTATGTAAGTCGTCAAGATACAGTGAGAAGTTTTAAGGAGATCTTAGAGGGTAAACATGATCACTTACCTGAACAAGCTTTCATGTTTGTAGGTACGATTGAAGAAGTGGTCGCTAAAGCTAAGAAATTAGAGGGTTAAGGATGTTTAAGGTTAAAATCATTACTCCAAATGGCGAATATACAGAACTAGACGCAACTATCTTAAATGTAATGACGACAAATGGGATGCGTGGTATTTTAACTGACCATATGCCTTTGGTGGCGATGATCGATGTTGGCTGGTTAACAATAGCTAATGAAGAGCTAGTACCAGGATATCGTTATGACTACGCGACAGGAACGGGCGTGTTATATTTCAATGATAACTTAGCGACGGTCTTAGTTGAAACGATCGAAAGAAGTGATGAGATCGATCTTGATCGGGCTGAAGAGGCGCTGCGACGTTCTGAATCACGAATGGCAAGTATTGATACTCAAAATATTGATGTTGAAAGAGCTAGAAGAGCTTATCGTCGTGCTAAAAACCGGATTAGAGTAAAAACAGAAAAATAGCACCTTGAAGGTGCTTTCTTATAGGAGGTAAATATGATAGATATCATTATTAGGATTGTTTTACACATTGTGTCGTTTGGGGTATGTTGGTATGCTTTAAATGGTCTTGATTGGTCAAAATTTATCAAACAAGGAAAAGTTGTACAAGCCCAATTGTTGTTGATCGTTCTCAGTATGGCTTTGGGTTATCTATTAGCTCAATTCTTGTTGGCGATTGGGTTTAGTTATTATCCTTATTAATTAAAAAATGATTTAGGCTTTAGATAATTCACACTTAACTATCTTTTAAATGTGTTATAATATCATTGCTTGTAAGATTGGAGGAGAATTATGTTGTTCTCAAAAGCTGTCGGAATTGACTTAGGGACAGCGAATATGTTGATTTATGTAAAAGGTAAAGGTATCGTTCTTGATGAACCTTCTGTTGTCGCATTAGATGCTGATACCAGAAAATGCATCGCTGTTGGTACAGAAGCTAAGGAAATGTTAGGTAAGACACCTCGTCGTATCTTGGCTATCAGACCTTTAAAAGATGGTGTAATAGCTGATTTTGAAGTTACAGAAGTAATGCTTGGCTATTTTATCCGTAAATTGAAACTGAAGGGGCTTTTTTCAAGGCCGGTTATCTTGATCTGTTGTCCTAGTAATATAACCTCTGTTGAGCGTAATGCGATCAGAGATGCTGCTTACCGAGCTGGCGCTAAACGTGTTTATATTGAAGAAGAACCCAAAGTAGCGGCTATCGGTGCTGGTCTAGATATTTCTAAACCAAGTGGTAGTATGGTTTTAGATATTGGTGGTGGTACTACTGATGTGGCGATCTTGTCACTAGGTGAGATTGTAACTAGTACTTCATTAAAAGTAGCTGGCGATAAACTTGATCGTGATATCATCAAGTATCTTAAAGAGTCATACAAGCTATTGATCGGTGATCGTACAGCTGAAGATATCAAAAATAAGATTGGTACTGCATGGCGTAATTCACGTCAGGATACAATGGATGTCAGTGGTCGTGACTTAGTTACGGGTTTACCACATACAATAACCATTAGCTCTGATGAAACCGAATTAGCAATGCGCGAAAGTTTACAAGAAATTGTTAGAGCTTGTCGTACTGTTTTAGAACAGACTCCCCCGGAATTAGCTAGTGATATCGTTACAAGAGGTATTGTGTTAACGGGTGGTGGAGCTTTACTTAATGGAATAGATACTTTATTGATCAATGAATTAAATGTACCAGTTTACGTGGCTGAAAATGCTTTACGTTGTGTGGTTGAAGGTACTGGCATCATGTTAGAAACTCCAACATTTGGACATATAGGTTAAAAAGCAAAACTAATCATGCTTATAAACTATCTCAAGGAATCATATATTTTCTTTCTACTACCGATGATCATAGCGGTAGTTTTAGTGCCGGTGGTAAAGTATGCAGGTTATCGACTGGGAGTTTATGCCGTTGAAAATCAAAGAACTGTTCACCATGGTAAGATAGTAAGCATCGGTGGAGTAGCAATCTTCTTAGCATTTATTATCACAATGTCTATATTATTTGTCGCGGATAAAACGATCAATAGTATCATTATCGGCGGAATGATCATATTCTTTACAGGATTGGTAGATGATATGATCGATCTTTCCCCAAAGATCAAATTGTTGATGCAATCGATAGCGGCGATCATCGCCATGTCAGTTGGGGGAATTTATATTGAAGTGTTAAATTTACCATTTGGAATAGCTTTCGATACTGGTATATTAAGTTTGATCGTTACATTTTTGTGGATTGTTGGTGTAACCAATGCGATCAATCTGATTGATGGTTTAGATGGATTATCATCTGGTATAAGTATAATCGTCCTTGTGACTGTTTCGATCATTGCTTTTATGATGAATCGTGTTGATGTAACATATATCGCACTTGTTTTAGCGGGGGCTTCTTTTGGTTTTTGGTTCTTTAATTTTCATCCAGCCAGTATCTTTATGGGAGATAGTGGAGCACTATTTTTGGGATATAACATCGCTTGTATCTCACTACTTGGCTTTAAAACAGCAACCTTTATTACTCTTGGGTTTCCCATTGTTATCTTGTTTGTGCCAATTTCGGATACGTTGATGGCTATTGTTAGACGCCGCTTAAGAGGTGATAAGTTTGACGTGGCAGATCGAGGACACTTACATCATATCTTGATGTATAAATTAAATTTAGGGCATCGTAATGCCGTTTTGGCTTTATATTTTACCACCATATTGTTCTCGGCGTGCGCTATCATTAGTTTCTATAATGAAAAGTTAGGATTGATCTTACTTATCATACTATCGCTTATCTTTGAATTGTTTATTGAATATACTGGGATGATAAATCCTAAATATCATCCGATACTAGGCCTTAGTAGACGGATTTTTGGATGGCCTGCCAAAAAGGAAAATGACTGATGTTCTTGTTGATAATGGCTGAATGTCATACAATTAGTGTATGAATATTCAGGATTTATCGTTAGAAAAAACATATATTATTGGTGTCAGTGGTGGTCCTGATTCAATGGCCTTGCTTGACATGGCTTATAATTCAGGATTGAAGCTAGTCGTTGCTCATGTAAATTATCAAAAAAGACTGACAGCTGATCGGGACATGAATATCGTTTTTGATTATTGTCTAAACAGAAATATCATATTTGAATATCGCTTAGTGAAACAGCATCAAGGCAACTTTCAAAAATGGGCGCGTGATCAACGTTATGAATTGTTTCAAAGCCTTGCTCATAAATATCAGGCAATGGGTGTACTTGTGGCTCATCATCAAGATGATCTGATTGAAACTTATCTATTACAAAAACAAAGAAAACAAGTTCCATTATACTGGGGTATCAATGATCAAACAATTATAGATGATCTAACGATCATTCGACCTTTGCTTGATAAATCAAAAAGTGAATTAATTGAATATTGCATGGTAAATGGTATTCAATATGGTGATGATGAAAGCAACGCCAGTGATACTTATACAAGAAACAAAATAAGACATCACATAGTGGATAATTTAGATAATAATGAAAAAGAAGAGATCTTAGCGAACATTAAACGGGATAATGAGTGCTTGATCAAGCAACAGAATTTAGTTAAGAACATATATACAGAAGTCTTTAATGACTATGATAAAGCTAAACTAAGCAAGATTGACAGTGAGATCCAAACAGAGGTAATTCGCTATTACTTATTGAATAATGGAATAGACGCAAGAAAGTTTTCTCCTGTTTATCTATCAAAGATCTATAAATTTCTTGATACTGATCAAAATAGGCAAATGAATATTAAAGGTAAGACATTAGCTTTAACTTATGGAAAACCTGTTATCTTTGATAAGAAAGCATTATCGTATCATTATCTAATAGATAGAGTAAAATGTATCGAGACACCATTTTTCGCCATATCAGATAATGGTGAAAGAATAAATGGGGTAACGATCACTGAAGATGATTTACCTTTGACTATTCGTAGTTGGCAACCAGATGATCAGATTAAGTTACGTTTTGGCCATAAGAAGATCAACAGATGGTTCATTGATCGAAAAATACCATTAAATGAACGTTTTAGTTGGCCGATCATCCTTAATCGTCATCAAGAGATTATTTTGGTTCCAGAGATTGGATGTAATGTTGCGCATTTTTCTAACAATCCGAACATGTTTGTGCTAAAATTATAATATTACATCAGTGGGAGGTATACATTGTGCATAAGGATTTTAAAGAAATTTTAGTATCTGAAGAGCAGATCAATCAACGCTGTTTGGAAATGGGTAAAGAAATTACGGAGTATTATACCAAAAGAGGAAGTATTCCTTTATTAGTATCAGTACTAAAAGGTTCTTCGTTTTTCTTAACAGAGTTATCAAAACGGATTGATATGGATATTGAAGTTGATTTTATGTGTATGGAAAGCTATCATGGCACAGAGTCTACTGGTGATGTACACATCGTAATGGATTTAGATCGTAGTATCCAAGATTGTGATATATTATTGATCGAGGATATTGTTGATACAGGTAAAACATTAATGAAAGTGAAGGGTATTCTTAATAATAAAGGGGCTAGAGAAGTCAAAGTTGCCTCATTATTAGATAAGCCATCTCGTCGTAAAGTTGATGTCAACGCTGATTTTGTTGGCTTTGTCATACCAGATAAATTTGTTGTAGGCTTTGGATTAGACTTTAATCAAAAATATCGTAATTTGCCTTACATAGGCGTCTTAAAAGAAGAACTTTATCAATAAAGGAGTGAAGATTAGTGAAAAATAAAAAGGCTTTAGCTAATATTCTGCCATACATGATCGTCATGATCGCTATTTATAGCATTTTTTCAATGACTAATACAGCTTTGGTCAATAAGCTATCTTATAATGATTTCAATAAGATGGTCCAAGAAGAAAAGATCGTATCGGCTGAAGTAACGGTAAGTAATGTTGTTTTAGATATCAATGGTGTCTATATTGGTGAAAATAACGAAGAAATGGCGTTTACGACTGTTGTCCCAAATACAGAAAAAGTTAATAATGAGTTGATTGAAGTATTGATTGCGAAAAATACGCAAGTGGTTATCGTTAACGCATATGAAACTAATTTCTTCTGGGATGTAGTAATGAATATCGTTCCTTATATCTTAATGGGTGGATTCGTCTTATATCTACTAACAAAGATGAATGGAGCTGGTGGTAATAATAGCGCTTTCGAATTTGGTAAATCAAAAGCTCACTTAGAAAGTGATATTAAAGTTAGATTTTCTGATGTTGAAGGTTGTGAAGAAGAAAAAGCTGAAATGGAAGAATTGATCGATTACCTAAAGAATCCAAAACGTTTCTCAAAAATGGGAGCGAGAATTCCTAAAGGTATTCTATTAGTAGGTCCTCCAGGAACTGGTAAGACCTTATTGGCGAAAGCAGTAGCTGGTGAAGCTGATGTTCCATTCTTTTCTATATCGGGTAGTGATTTTGTAGAGATGTTTGTCGGTGTTGGTGCAAGTCGTGTTCGTGACATGTTTAAAAATGCGGGTAAGACTGCTCCAGCGATCATCTTCATTGATGAAATCGATGCAGTTGGTCGTCAACGTGGCGCCGGTGTTGGTGGTGGTCATGATGAAAGAGAACAAACGCTTAATCAATTACTAGTTGAGATGGATGGCATCAAGGACAATGCTGGAATCTTAATGATCGCAGCAACTAACCGTCCTGATATTCTTGATCCAGCTTTATTAAGACCGGGTCGTTTTGATCGTCAGATCACTGTAAGTTTACCAGATCGTAAAGGTAGAGAAGCGATATTGGGCGTTCATGCTCGTAATAAACATCTCGCTGAAGGGGTTGATCTTGGAGCTTTAGCGAAGAGAACACCAGGTTTCAGTGGTGCTGATCTTGAAAATGTATTGAATGAAGCAGCTATCTTAGCTGTTAGAAATAGTCAAGAAGTGATAACGATGGATCTTATGGATGAAGCTATCGATAGAGTAATGATGGGCCCTGCTAAACGTTCGCGTACTTATACTGAAAAAGAGAAACGCTTAGTAGCTTATCATGAAACAGGACATGCGGTCATTGGTTTAAAACTAAATGAAGCACAACTAGTCCAAAAAGTGACGATCATACCACGAGGAATCGCTGGTGGTTATAACTTAATGACACCTAAGGAAGAAACATTGTTGAATACTAAGGGTAGTTTATTAGCGATGATCACTGGTTATCTAGGTGGTCGTGTAGCGGAAGAAATAGTATTCAATGAGATTTCAACTGGTGCATCAAATGATATCGAAAGATCAACAAAATTAGCTCGGGAAATGGTTACGGTATATGGAATGAGTGAATTAGGTCCGATCAAGTATGATAGTGGTGAACACAGTGTCTTCTTGGGTCGTGACTATGGTGCTCGTGCTAGTGTTAGTGGTGGAGTAGCGTTTGAGATCGATCAAGCTGTAAGACAGATCATTGATGATTGTTATAAGTCAGCGCAAGAGATCATCACTAAAAATCGTGATCTGTTGGATACGATCGCTAATGCCTTGCTTGAACATGAAACATTGACCAGTGAACAGATATATGCCTTAGCTGATGGGAAATCAGCACAAGAAGTATTCGCAGTCGCAAGTTAATGATTAAAAGCTATTGATATCAATAGCTTTTTAAATGGTTTAATGAGTGTTATAATAAACAAACAAAAAGAGGATAATATGAAGGATAAATTAGTAAAAGGGTTGATCCGTGACGATAGAGTTCGGGTTTATTTATGTAAAACAACAGATCTTTGTGAACAAGCAAAGATCAATCATGATCTATGGCCAACATCGATGGCTGCTTTAGGTCGTGTTTTATCGGTGACAGCTATTTTGGGTAGTATGTTAAAGAGTAAAGATGAAAAAGTTACAGTCTTGATCAATGGCAATGGTCCAATTGGTTCAATCATGGCTGATGGTTATATGGATGGCCATGTACGAGGATTTGTGGGAGATCCACATTTGATGTTAATTGATAATCATACCAATAAATTAGCCGTTGGGGCTATTGTTGGAAGTGATGGTTATTTAAGGGTTATTAGAGATTCTGGCTTAAAGGAAGATTTTGCTGGAACAGTAAAACTTGTTAGTGGGGAAATAGGCGAAGACTTTGCCTATTATTTCACCGTGAGTGAACAAATACCAACCGCGGTTAGTGTGGGTGTTTTAGTTGATAATGAAAATCAAGTAAGCGCAGCTGGTGCTTTGATCATTCAAATACTACCAGGCTCTACTGATGATGATATTGAATATTGTGAAAACATCATTAAGCAATTACCACCAATATCGGAGTTAATACTAAACAATTCTGATATGAATGGTCTTATCAAAGAGATCTTTGATGATGTAAAGATCATTGATGAAACAGAACTAGTATTTAGTTGTGATTGTAGTAAAGAAAGAATGCAGGCGGCACTTATCACACTGAATACAAAGGATCTACAAGATATGATCGATGAAGATCATGGATGTGAGATAGTATGTCAGTATTGTAGTAAAAAATATCATTTTAGTGAAGAACAGCTGAAGGGAATAATAGCGAATAAAGATGTTTAAGATTGGTAATGTACTCATAAAAAACAATGTGATCGTTGCGCCTATGGCTGGTATAACTAATCTTGCTTTTCGTAGTCTTGTATTACAACTAGGAGCGGGACTTGTGTATAGTGAGATGGTCAGTGATAAAGCTATTAACTATCGCAACAAGAAAACAATGGATATGTTAGTCATTGGTGAGGATGAACATCCTTTTAGTATGCAGCTGTTTGGTAATGAAATAGCTAGTATGGTTGAAGCTGCCCAGTATCTAGACCAATATAATGATTGTGACATCATTGATATCAATATGGGCTGCCCCGTACCAAAGATCACTTCTAATAATTCTGGTAGTGCGCTGATGAAAGATCCTGATCATATCTATCAATTGATCAAAGCGATCACTACCCAAATCAAAAAACCATTAACGGTTAAGATTCGCTCTGGCTATAAAAGTGATAATATCAATGCGGTAGAAGTAGCTCTTTTATGTGAAGCAGCAGGTGCTTCAGCTATCGCTGTTCATCCACGTACCCGGAATCAAATGTATAGTGGTCACGCTGATTGGAGTATTATCAAGCAAGTAAAAGATGTGGTGAAGATTCCAGTTATTGGTAATGGCGATATCAAGACAAAAGATGATGCTTATCGGATGATAGCGGAGACTGGCTGTGATGCCATTATGATCGGTAGAGGTCTACTTGGTAATCCGTGGCTTGTTAAAGAGATCGTGGATAATCAAGATGTAGCGATAACCACCGAGATGAAATTGGATATGATCGTAAAACATACCGAAAGATTGATCAATCTTAAAGGAGAAAAGATTGCCTTGAGTGAAATGAGAGGACAAGCTGGTTGGTATTTGAATGGGTTGCCTCATAATAACAAGGTAAAAGTTGAATTAGCTAAAGTAGATTCTTTAGTTGATATATATCGTATTATCAATGACTATAAAGAGGTACTAAAGAATAGTTAATGAAAAGATAGTGATAATTTGTTATGATTAGAAGGAAAAGTAGGTGCAAAACATGGAAGAATTAGATTTAACTGAACAAGAACAAGTACGAAGAGGGAAACTACAAGATTTGCTGGATAAAGGTATTGAACCTTTTGGATCGGCTTATAAACGGACTCATCGTACTAAAGAGATAATAGATACTTATTGTGATAAGACAAAAGAAGAATTAGCGGAATTGGCTGTACATGTCAGTATTGCTGGACGAATCATGACTAAACGGCTTATGGGTAAAGCTGGTTTTATGCATGTTCAAGATCGTGATGGTCAAATTCAGATATATGTTCGTAAAGATGTCTTACAGGATGAGCTTTATGAAGTGTTTGAAAACGCTGATCTAGGTGACATTGTTGGTATTGAAGGAGAAGTCTTTAGGACTAATCATGGCGAACTATCAGTTAAGGCTTTAAATTATACACATTTAACTAAGGCGTTAAGACCGTTACCGGATAAATTTCATGGCTTAAACGATATCGAAGAACGTTATCGTCGTCGATACGTGGATCTTATTGTAAATGAGGATGCTAGACGCATCGCTATGACACGACCTAAGATCATTCGCTCCATCCAAAACTATTTAGATGATCAAGGCTTGATCGAAGTTGAAACACCAGTATTACAACCAATTCTTGGTGGAGCCGCTGCACGTCCTTTTGTGACTCATCACAATACATTGGATATGAATTTTTATCTTCGGATAGCGACTGAATTACCACTAAAGCGCTTGATCGTTGGTGGACTTGAGGGTGTTTATGAAATAGGTCGCTTATTCAGAAATGAAGGCATGGATGCTAAACATAATCCCGAATTCACTACAGTTGAAGCCTATGTCGCTTATTCAGATATTTATGGCATGATGGACCTTGTGGAAGGGTTAATTGAATATGTCTCAATGAAAATATTAAACACGACCAGTGTGGAATATAAAGATAAGATTATTAACTTAAAGGGACCTTTTAAACGTCAACACATGGTTGATTGTATCAAAGAAGCTTGTGGAGTTGATTTTTGGCCAATCACTGATTTAGAAAAAGCTTTAGCTTTAGCTGATGAGCATCACATTAAAGTTGAAAAACATCAAAGATCAATTGGTCATATCATAAATCTATTCTTTGAAGAATATGGGGAAAAGACATTAATTCAACCAACTTTATTATATGGTCATCCAATCGAGATCTCACCACTTGCTAAACGCAACAAAGAAGATAGTCGTTTTACAGAACGTTTTGAATTATTCATTGATGGTAGTGAATACGCTAATGCTTTTAGTGAACTTAATGATCCAATCGATCAAAGAGAACGCTTTGAACAACAGATCAAAGAAAAAAGTCTTGGTAATGTCGAAGCTAACGAAATGGATATTGATTATGTAGAAGCTTTAGAGTATGGTTTACCACCAACAGGCGGCATTGGTATTGGTATCGATCGCTTTGTGATGTTACTAACCAATAGTGAAACTATCAGAGAAGTAATATTATTCCCTCATATGAGAAACAAGTAGCTATTAGATACTACGAAATGGAGGTTTATGATGATAAATTCTTTGACAATGTTCAGTTTATACTTTGCTAATATCACAACAGTAGTATTACCGATCTTTATTGTTGTCTTTGGTTTGATAAGGAAGAAATTAGATATTGTCAGATTATTGATGGGGATGTTTATCTTTTTAGTGTTGAATCTATTCATCATGAATCCACTACTTAATTTTATCACTTTAATGTTTGGTGATAATCCATTACTTGCGCAAACGGCTTTTACGATTCCATTATCAGTATTGATCATATCTTTGATTGATGTTTATGGTCGAAAATTCTCATTCAAATACCTATTACCTAATACCCATTCAAATAAAGAAGTATCATCAATTGCGATTGGTATAGGAACAGGTGAAGTCCTCTTTTCAATGGGAATGATGATGTTTACCAATCTAAGTTATGCACTTAAGATCAATAATGGAACGATTTATGATATCTTATCAGTTGCGGATGCGGAAACGGTAATAAGTAACGCTCAGGCCGCTACAGCTGATACGATCTTATACTATGCTTTTACAGCTATCTTTGTGATCATTGTGAATGTTATATTAACCTATCTTTTAGTAAGAGAGAAAAACAATAACGATCGACGTTATGTCTTGTTTGCTTTAGCGATGCTTATTGTCTTTAATGCATTGATCTACATCTTGCCGATGTATGGTCAGTTTGTATTATCGATCATTGTGACTTTTATCTATTGTGGGTTATTGATCTATGTGGCAAAGATAAAGAATCTGTTTAACATTGAAGTTAAACAAGTAATCAAATAAATGATAAATATCGATATAGTTAATGTGAATTATCTCAATTTATCAAAATAGATTGATCATCTAAAATGGGTAGTCGGATAAATCCAATTTAACTGACTACCTTTTTAAATTTAACTTAATTTAATACATATTTAGACGATAAAAGCTATGCTTATATGGTAATATAAACATAGTTAGTCTTGTGAGTAACTAACACACGACAAAGGAGGAAAAAAATGAAGTTGATCAAGGTTTTATTAGTCATTTTAGTATCACTTTCTTTAGCTGCTTGTAGTACAACTACAGATGGTGGAGAAAAAGAACCAAGTGAACCAGTTGAGTTAATCGTTTGGAACACTTACACAGAGCATCATGCAGAAGCATACAATCAGATCGTTGCGGATTTCAATGCATCACAAACAGCGGTGAAGGTTGTTGTTCAGCCTCAAGCTTATCAAGATTATGAAGCAAAGATTTTACAAGCTGTTAGAAACGGAGTAGGACCAGATGTTGTCAGTGCATATCCTACAGCCGTATCTGCTTACATCGATGAAGATTTAGTAGTTGATTTCGCTCCATATATTAATGGAGAAAATGGTATTGCTGACTTTAAAGATAATTTGATTGGTAATCTATATGGCGAGATCACACAATGGGGTGAAGAAGCTATTTATATGATTCCAACAATCCAGACTTCTGAAGTATTGTATTACAATGCTACATGGTATGAGGAGTTAGAATTAGAAGTTCCAACAACATGGGAACAATTAGAAGCTAACAGTCGTGTTATCTTAGAAAACAAAGGTGTTCCAGGTTTTGGAACTGATTCAGAAGTAGATACATTCCAAGATTTGATCATGCAAGCAGGATCTGGCTATATTAATCCTGAAACAAAGATGGTTGAATTTGACAATGAAACCACATTAGAACAATTAACATGGTTCTCAGGTTTAGTCAGTGAAAGCGTTTTCCGTTTAGTAGGCGAAGATTTCTATTTCTCAAATCCATTTGGATCTGAAGCAGTAGGTTCTTATTTAGGTTCAAGTGCTGGTGTACAGTATGCATTAGGCGCAGCTGGCGATAAGTTTACAGTTGGTGTTGCACCAATGCCACAAATGGGTCTTGGTCATGATTACATCCCTTCATGGGGTGGTGGATACATTTCTTTCAAGACTACTGAAGAAAAAGCAGACGCAGCTTTCGCATTCTTAAAATATTTGAGTTCAACAGATGTATCAGCTAGTTGGGCAACAACTTTAGGTGGACTTCCTGCTTATAAGACTGCTGTTGAAACAACGGTTTATCAAGATTATCTAAATACAAATATTGCTGCTAAAGCATTATATGACCAATTAGATAGTTTTGGTTGGTTAAATAGTATTGCTGGTTCAGCATCAGTACGTGGTTATATAACAAAGATGGTCCAAGAAGCTAGTACAGGTTTAAAAACTCCTGAACAAGCTCTTGCGGATTGTGTAGCCGCAAGTAATAGCGAATTACAATCTTATTAATTATTAGAAGACCTAAAAGAGTTATCGTTTTCGCGATAACTCTTTTATAAATTAGGAGGTATCTATGCATACAGAGTTTAAAATGTATTCTGGTACTCATACAATAGGTGGAGTTGTCTTTACTGTAACATATGGTAAAGATCGTGTTGTATTGGAAATGGGATCGGCGTATGATCCAACAAGTGATGTTTATGATGGTATTGTCATGCCAAGAAACAAGAATTGGTTAGTAGATAAACTGCGTTTAAAAGCTCTTCCTGCCATCGATGGTCTTTACTCTAAAGATGATCTGAATGGATATGATGGAGTTGTTGCTTACGAGGATACTGAGTATAACTCAGCTGTATTTATATCACATCTTCATTTAGATCACATGTCAAACATGGGTACTGTCGCTAAAGAAATTCCGGTTTATCTTCATGAAAAAGCCCAGATTATTGAAAGAGCTTTAGAAGAAATAGGTAAAGGAATAGATAACAACGGACGTGATTATACTCATTTCAAACCAAATGAATGGATAATGGTCGGAGCTATAAAGGTATTACCTATCATATGTCGCGATCGTGGGCATTATGATTTTGCTTTTTTAGTACATACTCCAGATGGTGCTAAGATTCATTGGACAGGTGATATAACATTACATGATCAAGATAACTCAATGACTTTGAAACAAATGGAAATTGTGAAGGATGATGAGGTAGATGTGTTATTGTGTGAAGCTACTTCCTTTATGGATAGTGTTTGGGGTAAGATGTCGTCTTATTTAGATGGAAATCCCAAGAATATCAAACCATGCAAAACACCTGTTGATGGTTATTTGACAAATAGTCAATATATTGATGAAATTTATAAACGCATTGAACAAGTCAAAGGATTATGTGTTTTTAATTTCTATGAACGAGAAATGGATGATGTTGAGGATTGTTTTATGTGGGCTAAGAAAACCGGTCGTCTATGTGTTTTTGAGCCAGAAACAGCGTACATCGTTTATAAGTATCACCAAATAAAGCCGTTTGTTTACGTGCCGGATAGTCGTAATATTGAGACTATCAAAGATAAAGATTGGTTTAAAGAATTGTTGCAGAATTGTACGATCGTCACTCTTGATGAGATTCAGTTAAATCCAAGAGGGTATTTCTTACAAAATACTTATCCAAACATTATGGAATTATTCTCACTACCGTCAGTTGATGCGGCTTATATTCATTATTCGGGTATTCCGATTGGTGAGTTTGATCCAGCGTATAAAAAAATGCGGATGTTAGTGGATAAGTCTCAATTTGAATATGTAAATTTCATGTATACGAAATACTTTGGTCATGGTTATCCATGCGAAACTAAATATTTCGTTGATGAAACTAACCCCAAGATGCTAGTGCCTTGTCACTCGCTAAACCCAGAAAGACTTTTACCAAAAGATGGTGTGCAATTTATACCTGAACTTGGTGAAACATATATCGTAGTACCCGGTGTTGGTCTACAAAAGAATGGAAGGTAATATGAAACTATTTGTATTTATGATGGATGCGTTATGTGCTAGCGATATTGATTTTATGAAGACACTGCCGCATTTCGCTGAATTATTTGAAAAAGGATCTTATGTAAAGAGTATTGAACCGGTATGTCCAGCTTTAACTTATTGTTGTCATACATCGATCATAACTGGTAAATATGTTAAAAATCATGGTATAGCTCATAATGAGATTTTAAAGCGGGGAGCACAAAGCGGTGCTTTATGGCATGGTATGAGAAAAGATGTCACAAGTAAAACTTTCCTTGATTACGCCATGGAGGCTGGATTGACGACTTGTTCTTTATCATGGCCGGTGAGTGGTGGTGCTGATTATACTTATAATATGCCAATGATCGTTCCTTATAGCTATAAAGGATGGAATCCAGAAAGTTATTTAGAGAATACGGCTACTAAAAATCTCATGGACAAATATTTCTGGAAATATGGTCGTTATATTAAAGGTAATGATCGCAGTTTAGATCTATATACAATGGCGATCGCTCCTGATCTAATCCAAGATTTTGGTCAACCAGATGTCATGCTTGTTAAGATGTGTGATCTTGATAGTGTTCGCCATACTGATGGTGTATATCATGAAAATACTAAAGAACAACTTCGTAAACATGATGAAGAGTTTGGAATCCTGGTTGAAACAATCAAGCGATATGGTGATTATGATAATACTAATTTCATGTTAATCGGCGATCATGGTCAAACGGATATCCATGATGTGTTAAAGATCAACAAGTTATTTGTGGATAATGGATTAATCACTTTAGATAAAGAAGGAAATATTGAATCATATAAAGCATATGGTCATTCGACCGGTCTTGCATGCTTGATTGAAATAAGTGATCCAAGCGATGAGCTTTTATTAAAAGAGGTTAAAGCGTTTTTAGAATCATTGATCGTTGATCCAGCAATTTCACTAGCCTTTGTGTATGATGCCCAAGAAGCGCGTGAGAAAATAGGGCTTGCTGGTCCATTTGACTTTGTGATTGAATCTAATAAAAATATAGCGTTTAAAGAAGACTTCGATGGAATATCTATTTGGGGTTCTAAAGAACCAGGTAATCACAAAACTGGCGCAGCAACTCATGGTAGTTGTATCAAAGATCGAGTTGAATCAACAACGCTTGTCGCAGCAGGACCAGCCTTTAAGCAAGGAGTTGTGGTTGAAGTAGCGGATATGGTGGATGAAGCGCCAACGATGGCTGCTGTAATGGGAATAACGATGGAAGATATCGATGGTAGAGTTCTGAAGGAGATATTAAAATAATGAAAGTTACGATCAAAGACCTAACAAAGAAATTTGGTGATTTCACAGCTGTAGATCATGTAAATGCTGAATTTAGTGATGGAAAATTAATCGCACTACTTGGTCCATCGGGTTGCGGAAAGTCAACCATGCTAAATATGCTATCGGGTATCTTACCTTCAACAGAAGGAAAGATATTCTTTGATGATGAAGATGTCACTGATTTACCAGCTGATAAGCGTGGAGTGGGTTTGGTTTTTCAAAACTATGCTCTATATCCTCATATGACAGTACTTGAAAACGTTTGTTTCCCACTTCGTATTAGAGGCGTACCAAAGAAAGAAAGAATTGAAAGAGCTATGAAGTTCATTAATTTGGTACATATCGAAGAATACTTAGATCGTAAACCAGCTGAATTGTCTGGCGGTCAACAACAACGCGTGGCGATTACACGTGCTTTAATAAAAGAACCTCGTCTTTTATTACTTGATGAACCTCTTTCAAACCTAGACGCAAAACTACGGGTTGAAATGAGAGAAGAGATTCGTCGCATTCAAAAAGAATCTGGAGTAACCACAATCTTCGTTACACACGATCAAGAAGAAGCTAGTTCTATCTCAGATTCGATCATGTTACTGAAGCGCGGAGTCCAACAACAGTTTGGCACAGTTGATGAGTTGTGTGATAATCCAGTTAATTTATTTACAGCTGATTTCTTAGGAACTCCTACCATCAATCAAGTTCATGGTGTCTGGAATGGCAGTGGATTTGTGGCTGATGGACAAAATTCAGTTATTCCGTTCGCTATTGATATCGCAAAAGGAACACGTCTTGTCTATGCATCACGGGCTGAAGCACTAAATTTGAATCTAGAAAAGAAATTTGAAGCAGAAATACTTGAAAAATATAAAGTGGGGAAAGACACCTTAGTGCGCCTACAATATGGTAGTGGAAGTCTAAGAGCTTACACAGAAGATAGAACGATTCAAATAGGGGATACTGTTGGAGTTGGAATGAAAGATTTTGGAATTTTCTTATTTGAAGAGGAAAGTGGAACACGGTTGTTATGAGCTTTATCAAGAAAAGACGCGATGTTGACACTGATGTCAAGATCACATATAAAACTTACTTAAAGCCACTTCTATATTTATTACCTTTTATTATTTCTATTTCGATATTTACTATTTATCCATTCTTTAATGCATTTGTTATTTCATTAAAAGAGAACTATAAAGCACTTAGTGGAAGTTTTACTGCTTATGGATTTGGTAATTATGAGTTTGTGTTAACTAATGAAGCCTTCATTTTAGGATTAAAGAATACAGTAACTTATGTATTGTGGGTTGTCCCAATATCAACAGGATTATCATTGTTGGTAGCGGTAATGTTAAATCGTAAGACTAAGCTACAAGCCTTTTTTCAAACTGCTTATTTTTTACCGCTGGTAACATCAGCTATAGCGATAGGTCTTGTTTGGCGCTGGTTGTTTAATTTTGATTATGGACTGATAAATTTTGTTTTATCACAGTTAGGTGCAGAAACAATAAACTGGCTAAGCAATCCTGGTTATGCCAAGATAGCGCTTATTATCTATGGTATTTGGTCGATGATGCCTTTTACGATCATCCTTCTATTGGCGGGACTACAAAATATTAATAAGCAATATCTGATCGCTGCTCAAGTAGATGGTTCAAAACCAGTTCAAACATTTGCTTATATTACAGTACCTTTACTTGCTCCAACGATCGGCTTAACCATGATCGTTAATATGATTACCGGTTTTAAGGTGTTTAATGAACTATTTGCGTTGTTTAATGGTAAGCCTGGTCCAGCATACTCGTTATATACAGTAATCTATTTTATGTATGAACAATTTTATGTTAAGTACCGCTTAGGAACAGCGGCGGCTAGTGCTATCGCCTTGTTCTTTATTGTTATGATCTTAACGCTTATTCAATTGTACATGCAGCGAAAATGGAAGAATTATTAAAGGTGGGTGCTATGAAGAAAAAGAAATTAAAATTTACTAATTTACTGACTCTAACGTTATTAATGTGTGGAGCGGTTGTCATGATCTTTCCTTTCTTATGGATGATATTGTCATCACTAAAGACACAAGTAGAAGTAAGTATGATACCACCTACCTTTTTCCCATCAAATTTTACCCTAGAGAATTATATATTTGCTTTAAAGACTGCCCCATTTGCTCGTTATTTCTTAAACTCTTTAGTTGTAACGATAGCCTGTGTAACAATCACGATGTTTACAACAATCTTAGCCGCTTTTGCCTTTAGTCGTTTAAAATTTCCAGGTAGTAATATTATATTTTCGATTTTGATCGCGATGATGATGATTCCATTTGAAATGTTGATCATCACCAACTATACAACGATTGCTAAATGGGGATTAATGGATAATTTAATTGCGTTGGTCATACCGTTTACGGCAAGTATTTTTTATACATACATCTTGCGGAATTTCTTTTTATCAATACCGGATAGTTTATATTACTCGGCCAAAGTTGATGGCTCTTCAGATTGGAAGTATTTATGGTGGGTCATGGTTCCGATCGCTAAACCTACGATCATTACGATTGCTTTATTAAATACGATCGCAGCTTGGAACTCATTTTTATGGACAGTTCTTGTCATTAATAGTACAAGTAATAGAACCTTGCCGTTTGGAGTCTTTGCGTTTATTGCTGAAGGTGGAGTTCGTTACGAAAGACTAATGGCTGCCGCAACGATCGTTGTTTTACCAATGATCATCTTATTCTTATTCAGTCGTAAATATATTGTTTCTGGTGTATCAAGAGGAGGAATAAAGGGATAATGGCAATAGTTAATATTGATATTTTAGGACATGCTGATTATAATGGTACGTTCAAAGAAAGTTTAAAAGGTCCTGGATTATTACGTTTTTATGGAGCTATTGAATCAGTACGTAGTTTAAATCCTGATCGTACGCTACTTATAGATGTTGGAGATAATATTTCAAGATCATTGTGGAAGGGTAAAGCAGTGATGGAAGGTCTTCATTTGATCGGTACTGATGTAATGACCTTAGGTAATCACGAATTTGATGGTGGTAAAGAGTTTTTAGAGGAAGCTATTGAAAACAATCCTTTTCCTGTTTTATGTGCTAACATCTTTGAAAAAGAAACTGATCAAAGAGTACAAGGGACACTACCGTATGTCATGCTTGAAAAAGACGGCATAAAGATAGGCATTATTGGATTGACTACTGAATATACACCATACATGGTGGAAAGAAGTGCTTTTGAGCCATACTATGTTAAACCTGCTAAAGATTTTATGTATGAATATGTGCCTCTTTTAAAAGAATTGGGAGCTGAAATCATTATTGCGGCAACGCATTTCCCCTTTTATACTGAACCGTTAGGGGGAGAATTGATCCAGTTTATTGATGATACAATCGAGTTAGGTGTTGATTGTTATATTGGTGGTCATATACCAGGTGATTATGGTGATATCTATAAAGGTGCCGCTGTCCTTAAAGGTGGCTTTGGTGGGGATTCACTACCACATGCGACCTTACAATTTGATACAGAAACCCGTACAGTTGTAGGAAAAAGTGCACGGGTAATTGACGTTGAACATGGTGATTTTAGAATCAATAATAAAGAGATTGAAGATTTTGTAGAAAAAGTAACGAAACCTTATGCTCACTTCTTCGATGAAGTGATTGCGATCAATGAAAATGATCTACCGATGCGCTTATCATACGAAAGCCCCTTAGGTAATTTCATGAGTGATTGTTTAAAGGCGACAGCTAAGACCCAAATTGGTTATATGAACGCCACAAGCTGTGGTGGGACACTGCCTAAGGGTAAGATCACTCAAGAACATCTTGTAATGTGTAATGGTTTTGATGATCCAATCAAGGTAACGAAAGTTAAGGGTCAAGATATTTGGGATTTATTTGAACTTGTCTATATGCCAGAAAGGTATGGTAATAACGCCACACTTATCTTCTCGGGATTGATCGTTGAGATTGATAATACTAAAAAAAGTCCTCATAAAGTTCAAAAGATCTTGTTAGAAGATGGATCTATACTCCAGCTTGATGAAACATATACGATCGCGACTAGTCGCTATATGGCTGGTGGTGGTAATGATACTACTGATTTCGCTTTACGCTTCAAGTGGGAAGATATTGGCATTTCAATGCATGAGGCTTTGTTTGATTATGTAAAGAAATTGCAAGTTATTAAAATGCCAAAAGCAGGACGTCTATTAATGAATGGACGACCTGAGAATGATAATGCGCCATTTTAATAAATAAAAAAAACGGTACCCTATGGTATCGTTTTTAGTCTATATAAGTTATTATAACCCACATTTTAATTGCGCATTACAATTGGTGCAGGTATTACAACCACCAATTTCTTCTACTATACCTTCTAAACATATAGGACAGATATCGCCAACTTCAATACCAATGTTACGGTCTTGACGATCTGATCTTAAACCAGTTTTCTTTTCTTCTGGTTGTTTTTCTTTTACACTTACGCCAAAATCTCTGACAAGATCCATTTGTGCCCAAGTAATATCTTCATCATTTGATAAGGTCAATACTTGCGAATCACGAGATCCATCGACATAAACAGTTCCGCCTTTAGCACCACCATCATATAGTCTTTCATAGATCTTTTGAACTTGACGAACAGTAAAGCCACGTGGGGCATTAACGGTCTTAGATATTGATGAGTCAATCCAGCGTTGAATTGCACATTGAGTATCGGCGTGTTCTTCAGGACTTAGTTCCATGGCGCTCACAAAGATATCAGGTAAGGTTTCTCTGGTATGATCGGGATTAAATGACAACCATTCTTCCACGATGCGTGCATTAACTTCAAAGAACTTACCAAGTCTACCTGAGCGGAAATATGTAAATGAGAAGTAAGGTTCTAGGCCAGTTGAGACGCCAATCATTGTTCCTGTAGATCCTGTAGGAGCGATCGTTAGTAGATGGCTATTGCGAATTCCATATTTTAATACACCCTGTCGAATATCTTCACTCATGTTTTTCATATAGCCGGTTTCAATGAATTTAGCGTTATCTTTTAAGAAAGGGAAACTACCTTTTTCTTTAGCTAATTCAATTGATGTACGATAGGCACTTTCAGCGATACACTTAAACACTTGATCGATCGTTTCAATTGATTCTTTAGAACCATATCTTTTCTTAGCCCAGATAAGTAGATCATGTAAACCCATAATACCAAGACCGACTCTTCTTTCGCCTAAGGCTTGAACGCGGTTAGCTTCTAAGAAGTAAGGAGTATCATCAATAACATTATCTTGCATGCGTACAGTTAGACGAACACTGTTTTCTAATTTATCAAATAAGATATCACCAGTTTGTTTATTTACAAAATTAGCTAGATTGATCGCTGCTAAATTACAAACGCTATAAGGTGCCAAAGGTTGTTCACCACAAGGGTTAGTCGCGACGACTTTTTGACCATAGGCTTTAGCGTTAGTCATTTCATTAGCGTTATCAATAAAGAAGATACCAGGCTCAGCTGAATAAGTAGCACAGAAACAGATCAGATCCCAAATATCACGAGCTCTTACTGTACGATAGACTTTGACACCATGTCCTAAAGCTGCCCATTCTCTAACATCGCCTATTTCATGCCATAAACGATCATATTCGGCTTTTTCTTGTGGTGTATAGCTTTCAAGATCAGGGAAACGTAGATCAAATGTAAGATCGTTTTTAACAGCGTGCATAAGCTCTTTAGTGATCGTAACTGAGATATTAGCACCATTTAAGAATTCTGATTGTTGAACTTCAAGTTGTCCACCATTGATCAATATTTCCCGAGCATAATCTACTACATGGGCTGGTGCTGATTTATTATCAAGCACAGCCTCATACATTTCACGCTCTATGCGTGTAAGTGGAGTAAATTTTAATTTACGATTTGCTTGTTCGCGAACGATCTCATCTTGTGAGTTTTCCGATAACCATTTTAATACACGTGGATTTTGCATCTTAGAGATAATAAACTCAATGATATCAGGATGCCAATCAGCTAACATGATCATTTGGGCGCCTCTTCTTGAGCCACCTTGTTCAACTAGATTGGTTAAGTTAGAGATGTCGTTTAACCAACTAACAGCACCACTACTTTTCCCACCGACCTCTTTTGCTGGAGCCGACTTTGGTCTTAGTGTAGAACCGTTAGTTCCAACACCACCTCCACGCGACATGATTTCCATGACTTCTTTACGATGATCAGCGATACCACCACGTGAGTCATTCACAAACGGCATAACAAAACAATTAAAATAGGTAACCTTGGTTCCACTACCAGCGCCATATAAGACGCGACCAGCTGGGACAACATTAAGGTTCTTTAGTTCATTCGCAAATAATTCACTGTATTTTATCTTTAATTCTTCGGTTTGTTCAGTGCCAGCTAATGCTTTTCCAACACGCTTGGCGATCTGTTCATAAAAGATTTCAAGTGGTTTGTCGATATCACGGAAATGTCTTTTGATCAGTCCAGTTTCCGCTTCTTGGTCATCTTCAAGTGTCGCTCTAAACTCATCATCTACTTCGATGATCACTGTCTCTTCAGTGTAATCGACTTCTTTGACAAGACCGATGCCACGAGCTGGATATTTTAAATCTTCTTTGATGACAGTTAAAACAATGTCACCAACCCCTAAACTGCTCAATCTACGATCTTTTTGGGCGTATCGATCCAACATAACTAAGCGTGATACACCTTCATGAGTGGTAGAAAAATCGTTTTCTATCTTAAAAAGATAGGGGAAATCTCTTTCTATATCAGCGTTAAGTTTCTCAATGGTTGCTTTTGAATAGATCATATAAAGTCCTCCCCTATGACTAATGTTCTTAATATATTTTAAAAATAATTAATTTAATTTTAACACAAAAAATTGATAGCAAATGACATAAGCTCTACTTTTAGATAAAAGTGAACAGATAATCAGATAAACGATTTAGATATATACCAATATTATGATCTAAATCGTGATTTTGATCGTATTGCCAATATACTCTCTCCAACCTTCTGGCAACAGTGCGCGTAAGGTTGATGATACTCTTATTATAATCGTTATATGGATAAGAAAAAATGTTAATATGATGAAATGTGAAGATTATTTCTTCAAGTTGTTTGATTCTGTTTTGATCAAATGTTGTTTGGTGACCAGCAATGATCGCAGCGATCAGAGAAAGATCATCAACGAGCATTTTGAATTCATTTTTTTTGGTCAGTGTCTGACAAATAACCAGGTGAGCAATTAATTCATCGATCGTTCCCAATACATCAAAGACAATATCTGTTTTTGGTAAACGGCTATCTTTGATATTGGATAATCCAGTATCTCCGCCTTTAGTCGTGATGGCCATAAGCTACCTCCAATCTTTGATAGATATTTCGAAATTGTTTGTTTATTGGTGTAAACAGTAATAAAACAATAATATAATTAGATACCATATGAATCAAGTCAAACGCAATGCCTTTTATCCAATAAGCATAACCTGCATTAATTCCATATAGAAGTGCCCATTGCAAGGCGAAGAAAAGACCAAAGGCTAGACCCCAGCATCCAGCCAATAATGCCCATCCATCCGCATTATCGTTTATGATCTTTTTAGTGATACTTACAACTAAGACTAATAAGCTCCATATCCAAAGATAACCGATCATCCAGTCAGAGATTCCCCAAATTAAGCCTTCAATGATCGTAAATACGATAACGATCAAAAAGGCGTCACTTGTGCGTAGATTTATAGCGTAGATGATAAATAATAAGGTCACTACTTCAACATTAGGCACAAACGCTAATACGACTTGGGAAGCGACAGTTGTCGCAGCTAACATACCGATCACGGCTACTCTTAAGATCGGCTTCATTCTATAGTAGATGTATATGAAAAGACAAAGATATCTTCATCATAGATAGGACAACTATCAATACCTGGACAGAATTCAGCTTCTTTACATTCAATGTTGTTTTCAGAATCATATAACCACCAAGGACCACTAGCCCAATCAGTGGTTTGATAGCCATTGATTGAAGTTAAGCTTCGACCATAAGGGTCACTTACATTACCAGTTAAACCAATCTGTAATTCGTCGCTTTCATCTAGTTCTAAAAGAAAATCAGCTAATATTTCCGCTTCGGTTTTAACTGTTTGATCAAAGATAACCTTCATTGATCCATCTTCTTCTTGAACCTCAATGATCAGTTGGAGTTCTTTAACACCACTTTGGGTGTTAGGTTGATAGAAAGTTCGATAAGCAAAGTAAGCTGTACTTGCTAAAAGAATCGCTAAAACGACTTTCAATAGAGTCTTCTTATTCATAAATTTACCTCTTTTCCTAAAAAAACACATTTAAGAAATGTGCGAAAAAGACATAAATGTCTTTTTCTCTTTTACCCAGAAGATAAAAAGGATTTCCATATCGTGGCAGGTCTACTGGCTCCTACATCGTTCGCTTCGAACCCTTCCCGCTTGTTAGCAGTGGTTATTATCGATTTGTCCGTAGATACAGTTGCTGGGACAGCTTTGTTTATTCAAATTCCCTATTAAACTTACGTACCACCGTATGTAACTAAATTATAGTTAACCATGGCTGAAATTACAACAAATATCACAGATAATATTTCACACTTAGAAAAATGTGGTAAAATGGAGAGAATCAAAGGAGAGTCTATGAATTATGCTGTATTAATCGTTGCGGCTGGAAGAGGAAGCCGGATGAACTTAGGTTACAACAAGGTTTTTTATGAGATTGAAAAAGGTGTAACTGTCTTACAGAAAACATTAACACCGTTTTTAAATGATGTCCGTTGTAAACAGATAATTGTTGTATTAAATAAAGATGACATGGGCAAACCTTTTAAGAAGGAATTTGGTCATTTAATAAGAGTATTCGGGGGAGCCACAAGACAAGAAAGTGTCTATAATGGACTAATGGCGATCAAGGAAGATTATGTATTGATCCATGACGGAGCTCGACCGAATATCAATCCTGAACAGATTGATATCTTACTGGAAACACTTGAGCATGAAGACGCCTGTATCTTAGCGATAAAAGCTAAAGACACTCTCAAAAGAGTGGAAAATGGTTATATCATTGAAACAATCGATCGAAGTAATATATATCAAGCACAAACTCCGCAAGCATTTAAAACACAACTTATTATTGATTGTCATAAAAAAGCAGCTAGGCTTAATACGCAAGCCACTGATGATAGCCAGCTAATTGAACTCTTGAGTGATGTAAAAGTAAAGGTTGTTTATGGCAGCGAAGATAATCTAAAATTGACCACACCCAAGGATCTTGATTTAATAATTAAATGAAAACAAAGACAAAAAGTAGCTACATCATAAGTACGGTTATCATCTCGGCTGCTATCTTGGCCTATATTGATGCGATCATCCAACCACCATATCTTCAAAAATCTCTTTTGAAGATTGTTTTGTTTTTGATTGTACCAATGGTCTATTTTGTGTTTTACAAAGATGAAGTGAAACACTTAAAGAAATTATTTGTATTCCAAAAAAAGCCATTGATCAAAGCTTTCTTTTTAGGAGTGGGTGTTTATACAACCATCATCTTAGCTTATTTTCTTTTTAGTGATTTTATCGATCTAAACAATATCAAAGAATCATTAAGTTTAAGTATGGGAGTAACCGCCGATAATTTTTTCTTTGTTGCTTTATATATTTCCTTTATCAATTCCTTATTAGAAGAGTTTTTCTTTCGTGGTTATGCTTTTGTGATTTTGAAACACCATATCAAAAAGAATTATGCTTATTTATTTAGTGCATTGATCTTTGCCTTATACCACGTTGGTATGACACAAGGATGGTTTGCTTTTTATATCTATATACTAAGTATGATTGGATTATTGGTAGGAGGTTTAATCTTTAACTACCTCAATGATCGCTGGGATAGTGTTTATCCATCTTGGTTAGTACACATGTTTGCCAATTTAGCTATCAATACGGTTGGTCTAATTATGTTTGATATCATATAATTATCCAAGCATCTTTCTAGGATAAAAAGTAATAACAGAAATATAGTAGATTGTCTTTATTTGTGCTATATTCTTTTTAGAAATGATGGTAAAATTATGAAATATTTAAATAAGATGATTGCGCCAGTAATAATCACGATACTATTTATTATTTACTTTGTTGGTATTGCTCTATCTATATCCGCCATCAAAGCATTGCCTTTTCTGTATAAAGTTTTGTATGTTGTAATTCCATTTATAATGGCAATCGTTATGATTGTTGTTTTAATCGGTAGAATCAAAGAGATAAGGAGCGGTGAAGAAGATGATCTTAGTAAATACTGATTATATTAATGGTAAAGAATTAGAAATGATTGGTCTTGTGAAAGGAAGTACCATTCAATCAAAGAATATCGGTAAAGATATAACACAAGGGTTTAAGACTTTGATTGGTGGAGAATTGAAAGCCTATAATGAGATGATGAATGAAGTTAGAGCTTTAGCCACCAAACGGATGGTTGAAGAAGCTGAATCATTAGGAGCTGAGGCAGTCGTCAACATCAGATATGCATCAGCGGCTATCATGCAAGGCGCTGCTGAAGTAATGGCATATGGCACAGCAGTAAAGTTTAAATAAGTATCATAAAAAAACGGCTAGATTTATATCTAGTCGTTTTTGTTAGATTAAGATAGTAATTATCTTATTGTATTAGATTAAATCCTGTTTGATAAGCATCAATCAAATCTGATTCTTGAGCAGCGCTCATGCCACCAGCATTGGCATCATGAGAATCAACAGTACCAGTGTGATCATAAACTACTTCTCCACTTAGGAAGTAATAAGCACTTGGCACATAAAACAATGGGTATCCTTCATTATCAAACTCGATATAATCTCTTAAATGTTCGATCAATATATCAAATTCGGTTTCGAAGGTTTCCTTTGGTTGTTCGTCACTAAAGTTAATGTAATATGCATCGGCTGTATTTTCTTTAGCAACCTCTTTGAAGACAGGCATTGCATAATGACACCAAGGACAACCGTCCATTTCAAAGATAATGACAAAAGTCTCATCGTTATCAATTCTGTTTAATAATTCTGTTAGACTTATGTTTACTGCTTCATTAGAAACAGTTCCGTTTGGTTGATCACTATCCGTTGGTTGTTTTGGTGCACAACTGGCCACAATAACAAGTAATAATAATATAAGTAATAGTTTTTTCATTTTTCCACCTTTCGCTCATTACACTATAATTGAATACATTTGTCAATTAAAGTAATATATAATTATATAAAAGGATGGTGGCGTAATGAAAATAGCAGTAATTACCGATAGTGGCAGTAATGCCTTTCAAGAAAAGGTAGAGATGCCTGGTTTGTATGTATTACCTCTTACGATAACCGATGATGAGAACACTTATCTTGAAGGAGTCGATATTTCAATCGATGAAACTTATGAATTAATGGCACAGGGGAAGCTACTTAAAACATCACAACCACCGCTTGGGTTGATCGAAGAGCTTTTTATCCGCTTAAAAGATGAATATGATCTTCTCTTTGCCGTTCCGATTACTAGTGGTCTCTCTGGTTGTTTGAGCGCTATGAGTGCAACGGCTAAACGACTGGACATTGATTTTGATTTCTTTGATTGTTTTTCAACAGCATCAAACCAACTCCACCTAGCAACTTCAGCTAGAAAGATGTTTGATCAAGGAATGGCTGTTGATAAGGTCAAAGAGATCTTAAAAGAATCCGCCGATAATAGTGTTACTTTTGTCTTACCTGTTGATATGAAACATTTAGTACGTGGTGGTCGTTTAACTAAAAATGCAGCTACCTTAGCTGGTCTATTTAAGATAGTTCCTGTATTGATCGTTAATGAAGGCTCAGGTGGTAAAAACGATGTCTTTGATAAAGTAAGGACCCTTAGAAGAGCTGAAGAAAGAGTTATTACTTATTTCCGTGAACATGGAGTAGGTAAGGGATATCGCATCTGTGTTGCCCATGTGCGTAATCAAACTGAAGGAGAAAGCATGGTCAAAAGAATGGAAGAAGCTTTTCCTGAAGCTGATATCTATCTTACAAGTTTAATCTCAACAGTCGGGGTTCATACAGGCCTTGGGTGTGTCGCATTTCAATATATCAAAAAAATCGAACTCTAAGAGTTCGTTTTTTTAGTTAAAGACTTGTCAATAAGCAATAAAAGTATTAGAATGATATTAGCACTCTGTTTGACTAAGTGCTAAAGGAGGACATATGAAAAAACAATTTAAGGCAGAATCCAAACGGTTGTTGGATTTAATGATCAATTCGATCTATACGCATAAGGAGATCTTTTTACGAGAACTAATATCCAATGCTAGTGATGCGATCGATAAGCTTCATTTCATTTCTTTAACTGATACTTCAGTACAACTGGATAATGATAGTTTGGCAATAACGATTGAGGTTGATTCAGAAAACCGTCGTTTGACAATCATTGATAATGGTGTCGGGATGGATAAAAAAGATCTAGAAAACAATCTTGGGATCATCGCTCGTAGCGGTTCATTAGAATTTAAAGAAATGTTTGAAAATGAAAAAGCTGATGATATCATTGGTCAGTTTGGTGTTGGGTTCTACTCAGCGTTTATGGTAAGTAAAAAAGTTACCGTTATTACAAAAGCCTATAACGATGAACAAGCATATCTATGGGAAAGTAGTGGACAAGATGGTTATACGATCAAAGAAACTACTAAAGATACTATTGGTACGCAGATCATCTTAGACTTAAAAGATGATACTGAAGATGAAGAATATAGTGATTATTTAAGTGAATATAAGATCAAAGAACTAATAAGGAAATATTCAGATTATATTCGTTATCCGATCAAGATGCTTGTTAGTAAAAGTCGCTTAAAAGAGGGTAGTGAAGATGAATACGAAAACTATGAAGAAATTGAAACACTTAATTCAATGATCCCTTTATGGAAACGTAATAAAAATGAAATAACGCCAGAAGAATACAATGAGTTTTATAAGAATAAATTTAATGACTATGAAGATCCACTAAAAGTGATCCATTTCAATATTGAAGGTAATGTATCATTTGATGCTTTACTCTTTGTGCCAAGTCGCGTTCCTTATAATTACTACACCAAGGAATACGAAAAAGGCTTACAGTTATATAGTAAAAATGTCTTTATCATGGATAAAGCAGCCGATCTTATTCCTGAGCATTTCCGCTTTGTGAAGGGCTTAGTCGATTCACAAGACCTATCGTTGAATATTTCCAGGGAATTATTACAACATGATAAACAATTAAAGGTTATCGCTAATCGAATTGAAAAGAAGATCAAAAGTGAATTATTAACGATGTTGAAAGATGATCGTGAACAATACGAGAAGTTCTGGAAGAGCTTTGGTGTTCAAATTAAATATGGCATCTATAATGAATTCGGAGCACATAAAGACTTATTACAAGATCTATTATTGTTTGTGAGCAGTCAAGATGAAAAACTGGTAACTTTAGAAGAATATGTTAGTAGGATGCCAGAAGATCAAAAAGAAATATATTATGCCAGTGGAGAATCGATTACGAAGATAGCTAGACTACCACAGACAGAAAAGGTTAAAGACAAGGGTTATGAGATCTTATACCTAACGGATGAGGTTGATGAGTTTGCACTTCAAATATTGATGTCGTATCAAGAGAAGAAATTCAAATCGATCAGCCAAGGAAATCTTGACCTTGACAGCGAAGATGAAAAAGAAGAAAGAACTAAGATTGAAACTGAAAACAAAGACTTACTAGAAGCGATCAAAGATCAGCTTAAGGATAAGGTAAAAGATGTTCGAATATCTTCACGCTTAAAGAGTCATCCAGTATGCTTAGTCGCTGATGAGGGTTTATCGATGGAGATGGAAAAGGTGTTAAATAATCTTCCTGAAGGTCCTGGTATGAAGGCTGAGAAGATCTTGGAGATTAATAGTGATCATCCAATCTTTGAAGCACTAAAGAAAGTACAAACAGATAATCCTGAAGATTTAGGTGAATACAGTGAGTTATTATATGATCAAGCATTATTGATCGAAGGCTTTAATATCGAAGATCCCTTAGCCTTTTCAACTAAACTATGTAATCTAATGGTTAAAGCCAATAAATAGTCTATCGCAAGATAGGCTTTTTGTTGGTCAATCTTAACAATATAAGTTAAAATATAAGTTAAAGAGGACATTGTGGAAAACAAGGACTATTTACAAAAACAGATAATAACTTATATCGGTAATAAACGCCAATTATTATTTTTGATCAAGGAAGGCATCGATCTTGTTCGAAACGAACTTTTACAAGATAAGATATCATTCTTAGATCTTTTTTCTGGTTCAGGAATCGTCGCTCGTTTCGCTAAACAATACGCTAGTGAATTGATCGTTAATGATCTAGAGTACTATTCATATGTGATCAATGATTGTTATGTGTCAAATAAAGATGATATTGATATGAATCTATTACATGAGTATTATCAACTATTAAAGACAACAGAAAATCAAACTAATTATGGCTTTATCAGTGAATTGTACGCTCCTAAAGATGATAATGATATTCAAAAAGGAGAAAGAGTATTTTATACCAAAGCCAATGCTCTGTATCTTGATAATATGTTATATAACATTCATGCCTTTATTCCAAAAGAATTACAGAAGTATTATATTGCTCCACTTTTATCAGAAGCTTCGATTCATGTTAATACAGCGGGCGTCTTTAAAGGCTTTTATAAGGGAGATGATGGTATAGGTAGTTTCGGGGCTAAGGGAAAGAATGCTTTATCACGGATCATGGGTAACATTAGTTTACCATTTCCTTTGTTTAGTAATTATCATACCCAAAATAAGATCTATCAAAGTGATGCTAATCAATTGATAGATAGTTTAGATATGGTTGATATCTGTTATCTTGATCCGCCATACAACCAACACCCTTATGGCTCAAACTACTTTATGTTGAATGCGATTGCTAAAAACAGTGCTCCAAATGCAATATCAACTGTATCGGGTATTCCTATTGATTGGCAAAGATCAAATTATAACAACAAGAAAAAAATATATTCAGAACTTGAAGATCTTGTTGAAAGAGTAAAAGCCAAGTACATACTGTTATCTTTTAATAATGAAGGATATTTAAGTAAAGAAGAATTGATCGAGATTCTTAGTAAAAATGGTGAATTACAGATAATAGAAACTAAGTACAATACTTATCGTGGATCTCGGAACCTTAATAAGCGCAGTATTCATGTTAGTGAGTATTTGTTTTTACTTAAAAAAAGAACTGATAAATAGACTATAAGAAATGTGAAACTAACTCGATATTTTGATACAGTTAGTTTTTTTATTAAATAAGGATAAAAAAATGAGATGATTTAGGACATAATCATGATTTTCGACAAATATATATATAGGTGATAAAATGCAATGCCCAAGATGTCTCAATGAAGATCCGCGGTATTTCTATTTGGGAAGTAAGGGTTATTATTGCCGGAAATGTATTGGGTTTAAGCGAGTATTGCTTGATGAACCATTAGATAGTCCAATTCAAGAAATGAATGAGGTGCTGCTTGATGCTGATTATCAATTGAGCTTTGAACTAACACCTAAACAGAAAGAGATCAGTGATAAGCTAGCGATCATGATCGATAAAACTAGTGTGTTAGTCTATGCCGCATGTGGTAGTGGTAAAACTGAAATAGTTATGCAGAGTATCAGAAAATATCTTAAACAAGGATTAACTGTAGGTTATGCGACTCCTCGACGACAAGTAGTAATTGAGATTGGTAAACGAATGAAGGAGGCTTTTAGTAAACTAAAGGTTTCTATTGTTTGTGAAGGATTTACAAATGATGTTATGGGAGATCTTATTATTTGTACAACTCATCAGTTGTATCGTTATCATCAATATTTTGATCTTTTAATTCTTGATGAACCAGATGCTTTTCCATATTATGGAAATGATGTATTGAAAGGGATTGTTAAGACAAGTTGTCGAAAGAATATTATTTATCTTACAGCAACCCCAGATGATGAATTAAAACAACTATTTACCTTACAGCTATTTAAAAGGCCGCACGGTAAAGATATCCCAGTACCAAAAGTAAAATGTTTACCAAAAAGTATTGCTTATATTGATCTATTGTTTTGGTTAAATGATCATAAGCGCGCATTGATCTTTGTACCAACAATCAAAATGGCTAAAAGATTGTCTTATTTCTTAAATGTTCCAAACATTCATTCACAGACTTTAGATAAAGATGATATTATAGCTAATTTTCGTAACAGACATTTTCCTTATTTAATTTGTACAACCATTTTGGAAAGAGGAGTAACTTTCAGTGAGATTGATGTTTGTATTGTTAATGCTGATCATCACGTCTTTAGTGTTGCTTCGCTCATTCAAATCATGGGAAGGATTGGTAGAGACATTAATTATCCATATGGCGAAGGGTTAATGATTTGTTTTCATAAAAGCAAGAAGGCACAGAAATGTATCAAACAGATAGAAATGATGAATGCCTAATTTGTTTTAACAAGAAGTATCAATCAGCGGATTTACTAGAGTTTTTTCTACTAGATGATTTGATCTGTCAGGATTGTCGTGCTAAATTCATTAAACATAAAAAATCAATTTATCAAAATGGTCTGACAATTGAATTTTTGTATGATTATAATGAATTCTTTAGTCAACAATTGATTCAATATAAGGAACTTTATGATGAGGCCTTAGCACCGATATTTATTCATACACATATTAGATATCTTAGAAAAAAATATCGCAATCATATATTGGTTAGTGTTCCTAGTCGTCAAGAGAAAAGTGAGATAAGAGGTTTTGATCATGTTAGTAAAATGTTTAAAGAATTAAACTTTACAAGTGCTGAGTTATTCATTAACACTGCCCAACAAGATCAAAAGAAGAGCTCATATCAAAAACGTTTAGAAGTCCATGAGTTTATAAAAAGAAATGATGTTGTATTACCAAGCAAATCAAAGATATTACTTATTGATGATTTGTTTACAACAGGAGCTAGCATAGAATCGTGCTATCAACTTATAAAAGATGAATATGAAAGTATCAAAGCGCTTGCGATAGCGCATCAACCATTAAAGAAAAGAGGAAATGATAATGAAGGGTAAAGTAAAGTGGTTTAACTCAGACAAAGGATATGGTTTTATCTGTCAAGAAAATGGTAATGATGTATTTGTTCATTATACACATATCATGCTGGATGGGTATAAAACACTGTCTGAAGGTGAAATAGTTTCATTCGATATTGTTGAGGCTGACAAGGGTTTACAAGCCCGAAACGTCACAAAATTATAATTTGCTTTATTTAAAAAAACGTTTATAATAAAGGTGAAGTTGACGTTAGTTGGCTCAAGAAAGGTATAAGGTTTAAGATGACAGGCAAAGTTAAAAAGTTTAACAAAGAGAAGGGTTTTGGATTCATCAAATTAGAAGATGATAGAGATGTATTCTTCCATTACTCACAACTAGTTATGGAGGGCTTCAAGACGATCGAAGAAGGCGCAGAAGTTGAATTTGATCTAATTGAAGGCGACCGTGGCTTGCAAGCACATAATATAGTTAGACTTTAAGAACACAAAAAAGGTTGTATAACAACCTTTTTTGTTTGTCTTTATTGTTTAAATCTCTTCAATATAATGAATTCCTGGTGCGTTTTCCAAAATGGTCAATATATCATTATGTGACATTTTCTTTTGGCCACTGATTGATAGAAAGGCAGTTGTTAAACCAGTGTCTTGATATTTATTAATATTCATTTGTATATCAGTTACGTTTAAGGCTTGTCTACGAGAATACTTAAGAAACTCACTAAATGGGAGCGTATTATCCATTTCTATATAGAATTCCATGACGCGTGAGTGGAGATGAATGTAAGTGTCAATATTATGCATCGCTGCCATGATAAAGATTATCGCTAGTGCTCCAACAAAGGCTCCTTCATAAAAGCCGATACCAATCGCAAGACCACTACAAGCTGCAGTCCATAGACCCGCGGCGGTAGTAATCCCTTTAACTTGATTTCTACCAGTCACTAAGATTGTACCAGCTCCTAAAAAGCCAATGCCACTGACAACTTGCGCTCCCATTCGTACAGGATCTGAAGTGTTAAAGACTTGAAAGACGTATTGGTTGGTCATCATTACAAGGGTAGCACCGACACAAACCAACATATATGTTCGAAAACCAGCTGGTCGTTTCTTGTGGCCACGTTCTATGCCTAAGATGCCACCTATTAGTAAAGCAAACATTATCCTTACGATGATTGAGTATATATTTATATCGCGTAATTGTTCTAGCATGTTGTCCCCTTGATTTATATAATAAAGTATAGATGAAAATGTAAGCGATTTCAAGAAGTGGCGCTATTATCGCTATTCAATAAGAATATGATATACTAATAAAATCGATGTTGACTAATTGGTTAGTTACTCGATAATTGTGTATCGTGTTATAATAAACAGGTAATAAAGGAGAGATTATATGGCAAACTTCTTAAGTAATCTACTGAATTTTGATCAAAAGAGACTTAATGAGATAAAAAAGATCGCGACGCAGGTTGATTCTTTTGCGAGCGAGATGAGTAAAAAAAGTGATGAAGAATTAAGACAGCAGACCGATCTATTTCGTGATCGATTAAAAAATGGGGAGACATTAGATGATCTATTACCCGAAGCGTTTGCGACGATCAGAGAAGCGGCGAAAAGAGTAATTGGTGAGTATCCTTACTTTGTTCAGGTAATGGGTGGCATTGTCTTACATAATGGTGACATTGCGGAAATGAAGACTGGTGAAGGTAAGACCTTGACTTCTATCATGCCTGTTTATCTTAATGCTTTAACAGGTAATGGTGTTCATATTGTCACAGTCAACGAATATCTAGCTGAAAGAGATTCTAAGTGGATGGGTAAGATCCATGAGTTTTTAGGCTTAACTGTTGGACTTAACTTGCGGACATTACTACCAGTTAGTAAACGTAAGGCTTATGAGTGCGATATAACTTACACTACTAACGCTGAAATAGGGTTTGATTATTTACGTGATAACATGGTTACCGAGGTTAAAGATCGGGTATTAAGATCATTGAATTACGCTTTAGTTGATGAGGTTGACTCCATCTTGATCGATGAATCAAGAACACCTCTTATCATTAGTGGTGGAGCTAAAAAGACAGCTAACTTATATATGCAGGCAGATCGCTTAGTTAAGAGTTTTCAAGAAGATGTGGATTATGAAATAGATATCAAGACTAAATCTGTCCAGATTAAAGAAATCGGTGTGGAAAAAGCAGAACGTGCTTTTAAGATCGATAATCTTTTTGATGTCCAATATACTAACTTAGTCCATCATATCAATATGGCTTTGAAAGCCAACTATGGAATGGCTAAGGATTTTGAATATGTTGTTAAAGATCGTAAGATCGTTATCGTTGATCAGTTTACAGGTCGAATGATGGAAGGTCGTCAGTATTCAGATGGTCTACATCAAGCTATCGAAGCTAAAGAGGGCGTGCCTATCAAAGAAGAGACATCGACTTTAGCGACGATCACGTATCAGAATTTCTTTAGACTCTATAAGAAATTATGTGGTATGACTGGTACTGCTAAAACTGAAGAAGAAGAATTCTTATCATTATATAACATGAGAGTGTTAGAGATACCAACTAATAAGCCGATCATTCGTAATGATTATCCTGATGCAGTATTTGGAACGAAGAAGGCTAAATTTCAGGCGTTAATCGAAGAGATCATTGAGTGTCATCAAAATGGACAACCAGTGCTGGTTGGTACGATCGCGGTAGAAACAAGTGAGTTTGTTTCAAAGATGTTAACACAAAGAAAAATTCGTCATGAAGTATTAAACGCTAAAAACCATGCTCGTGAAGCTGATATCATCATAAAAGCTGGACAAAAAGGTTCAGTTACGATCGCGACTAACATGGCCGGTCGAGGAACGGATATTAAATTGGGTGAAGGTGTTCGCGAAATCGGTGGCTTGGCTGTTTTAGGTAGTGAGCGTCATGAATCACGGCGTATCGATAATCAGTTAAGAGGGCGTAGTGGACGTCAAGGAGACCCTGGATATTCTCGTTTCTATGTTTCAGTTCAAGATGAATTAATGGTTCGTTTTGGTGGCGAACGCATGGAAGCCTTGTTTAGTCAATTAGGTGATGTACCGGTTGAATCAAAAGTCATCACTAAATCAATCAGTGGCGCCCAAAAGCGCGTTGAAGGTTATAACTTTGATGTTCGTAAATCATTACTTGAGTATGATGATGTTTTACGTCAACAACGTGAGATCATTTATGATCAACGAAACTTCATCTTAGATAATGAAGATGTTCATTCAATCGTTTCTGATATGTTTGATCGGGTCGTTAATAAGATAGTCAAAGGTCACGCTAATGGTCATGATAAAAAGACGGAAATTGATATAGCAGGTATTTTAACTACTTTACAAAAGCTTGAATTAGCTGATGGTATCATTACGGAAGACATGTTAACTGGTAAATCGGTGGATGAGGTCGTTGATATTTGTAAGGATAAAGTGTGGAGTGCATATGAAGAGAAGATTGAACCGATCAAAGATCAGATCAAACCCCTTGAAAAAGTAATGGTCTTAAAGATCATGGATCGTGCTTGGATAAATCATATTGATATCATGAGTAAATTACGTGATGGTATCCATTTACGTTCTTATGCTCAAAGTAATCCTTTACAAGCCTATGTTCAAGAAGGTTATGAGATGTTTGAAGAAGTCTTAGCTCAAATTGCACAAGAAGTAGTAAACTTCTGTATCCGCTTAAAGATAAAGTATGAGGAAAAAGCTTAATGGAATTATATGAAGTTAGACAAGGTAACGATGAGATAAAAGAAAAGCTGACACAGCTTGGAGATTCTCTTTGACTTACCTACAAAACAAAAAGAGATTGATGAATTAAATGATGAGATGACCAGAGATGGTTTTTGGGGCGATCAAAAAGGTGCTCAGAAAACGATCAATGAATTAAATAGTCTTAGAGCCATTGTTGAACAATACCAACAATTATTACTTATTAATAAAGAAGTTGAAGAAACTGTCCAATTATTGAAGGATAGTTTTGATGATGAAATCATGGAACTATGTACTGAGGAATATCAAAAACTACTAAAAGATTTTGAAGATTTTGAAATAAAGATCTTATTGAGTCATGAGTATGATAGAAACAGCGCCATCATTGAACTACATCCTGGAGCTGGTGGAACCGAAAGCCAGGATTGGGCTGAGATGCTTTACCGTATGTATACCAGATGGGCTGAAAGAAAAGGCTTTAAAGTAACAGTTTTGGATTATCTTGCTGGAGATGAAGCAGGTATCAAATCGGTTACGGCTTTAATTGAAGGTAACATGGCTTATGGATACCTAAAAAGTGAAAAAGGTGTACATCGTTTAGTTAGGATATCTCCCTTTGATTCATCAGGTCGTCGTCATACTTCATTCGCCGCTATCGATGTTATGCCAAAGTTTGAAGATGAGATTGATATAGTCATTAATGAAAGTGATATTATCATGGAGACTCATCGCTCAAGTGGTGCTGGTGGACAAAACGTCAATAAAGTAGATTCAGCTGTAAGATTGATCCATAAACCTACAGGACTTATCGCTAATTGCCAATCAGATCGATCGCAACTAGCTAATAAACAACAAGCTATGTTAATGTTGAAATCTAAGCTATTACAATTAAGAATAGAAGAACAAGAAGCGAAAGTCGCTAAGATCAAGGGCGAACAAAAGCTGATCGAATGGGGAGCGCAAATTAGATCTTATGTGTTTATGCCTTATACCTTAGTCAAGGACGTTAGAACGGGTCATGAAGAAGGTAATATTGCTGGTGTTATGGATGGCGATATCGATGAGTTCATCTATGCTTATCT